>CASFJO010000097.1 GCA_949295035.1 uncultured Gemmiger sp. | reverse complement strand
GCTATATCCATTTCTACAACCATGAGCGCATCCAGTTAAAGACTGGAGAGGCGCCGCTGGCGCGACGCCTCTCCACATAAATCTCAATATTTCCTACCAGGGCTCTTTTTTGTGCTGTCCGCACAATCTGGGGCAGTTCAAGGTTTGGCGCGGGCCTTTTTCTTCATTTTTCCTATGGCCGGAGTATTCCGGCCATGATCTCCGGGGGGTATGGGGGGAATCGTTGATTCCCCCCATATCGGCCTTATACGATCTCGACCTTTTTCATGACCACGGGGGTGGTGGGCTTGTCCCGGTAATCGGTGGGGGTGGCGGCGATCTCGTCCACGACCTCCATGCCGGAGACCACATGGCCGAAGGCGGCGTAGCTGCCGTCCAGATGGGGGGCGTCCTCGTGCATGATGAAGAACTGGCTGCCGGCGCTGTCGGGATGCTGGGCGCGGGCCATGCTGATCACGCCGCGGGTGTGCTTGATGGGGTTGGCCACGCCGTTGGCGGAAAACTCGCCCTTGATGTGCCAGCCCGGGCCGCCCATGCCGGTGCCGTCCGGGCAGCCGCCCTGGATCATGAAGCCCGGGATCACCCGATGAAAGGTCAGCCCGTCATAAAAGCCCTCTTTCACCAGCTTTTCAAAATTCTCCACCGTGAGGGGGGCCGCCTCGGCGTCCAGTTCCAGTTCGATGACCTTGCCGTTTTCCATGGTGATGCGTACCATACTCTCTTCTTCTCCGTTTCTTTATTTGTCTTGCGCCGGGCCGCGCCCGGCCGGGTCGTCGTTACAGCCGGGCAAGCATATCCGCCACGATGGCGGTGGCGGTGGCCACATAGCTCTCGATGCTGAACTGCTGCACCACCAGCTTTTCCCGGCCGGCCTCGTCGGCGTTGTCGCTCATGGCGCGCAGCACCACGCAGGGCACCCCGTTGCGCCCGGCGATCTGCATCACCGCCGCGCCCTCCATCTCCACGCAGTCCGGATGCACCCGGGCCGCGATGTCCGCCTTGGCGGCGCTGTCCCCGATGAACCGGTCGCCGGTGGCGATTTTACCGGCGATGGCCTTCACCTCCAGCCGGCCGCAGGCGGCCAGCGCCGCGTCCACCAGGGCGGGGTCACCCGGATATTCCGTCAGGAACGGGGCGCTCTGGCTGATCATGGAATCCTCCGCGTCGTGGTACACCACCGTGCGGCCCACCACCACGTCGCCGATGCCGATCTCGGGGCTCATGTTGCCCGCGATGCCGGAAAAGATGATGTGGTCCGCCCCGTACCGGGTGATCAGCACCTGTACGGTGGCCGCCGCGTTGGCCTTGCCCATGCCCGCGCAGCAGACCACCACCTGCTTGTCGCCCAGAGAGCCCTTGTGATACTCTGCCCCGGCGTAGCTTTCCGCCTCCACGCCGGTCAGCCGCGCGCACAGCTGGGCCACCTCGTCGGGCATGGCCCCCAGGATACCGTATACCGCCATTGCCGCGCCCTCCTTATACGTTGAACAAAAACTCGATAATGTCCCCGTCCTGCACCACATACTCCTTGCCCTCGGTGCGCTGCAGGCCCTTGGCCTTCACGTTGGCCATGCTGTAGCCGCAGGCGGCGAAATCCTCGTAGGCCACCACGCTGGCCCGGATGAAACCCCGCTCAAAATCCGAGTGGATCTTGCCCGCCGCCTGAGGCGCCCGGGTGCCCCGCTTGATGGTCCAGGCGCGGCACTCCTTCTTGCCGTCGGTCAAAAAGCTGATCAGCCCCAGCAGGGTGTAGCTGGCCTGGATCAGGTTGTCGAGGCCGGTGGCGGTGATGCCCATCTCCGCCAAAAATGCCTTCTTCTCCTCGGCCGACAGGTCCGCGATGTCCTCCTCGGTCTTGGCGCAGATGGGGATGCACTGGGCCCCCTCCGTTTCGGCCAGCTTGCGCACCGCCTGATAGTGGGGGTTCTCGTTCATGCCCTCCATCAAATCGTCCTCGCTCATGTTGGCGGCGTAGATCACCGGCTTGGCGGTGAGCAGGCCCATCTCCCGGACCAGCTTCTGCACCTCCTCGTCCGCCTCCTCCAGCGAGAAGGTGCGGGCGTTTTTGCCCTCGCCCAGATGGGCGGCCAGCCCCTCCAGCCACTCGGCGGCCGCGGCGGCCTTCTTGTCGCCGGTCTTGCCCGCCTTGGCCAGCCGGGCGGCCCGGTTCTCCACCACCTCCAGATCGCTCAGGATCAGCTCGGTGTCGATGGTCTCGATGTCCCGCAACGGGTCCACCTTGCCCTCCACATGCACGATGTCGGTGCCCTCAAAGCAGCGCACCACATGCACGATGGCGTCGCATTCCCGGATGTTGCCCAGGAACTTGTTGCCCAGGCCCTCGCCCCTGGAGGCGCCCTTCACCAGGCCCGCGATGTCCACGAACTCCACGATGGCGGGGGTCTTTTTGTCGGTGTCCCAGATCTCGGCCAGCTTGTCCAGCCGCGCGTCCGGCACCGGCACGATGCCGGTGTTCGGGTCGATGGTGCAGAAGGGATAGTTGGCCGCCGCCGCGTTGCGGGTGCTGGTGATGGCGTTGAACAGGGTGCTCTTGCCCACGTTGGGCAGCCCCACGATTCCTAATTTCATAGTTCGATCTATCTCCTTAATTTTTGGCTTAGTTACGCGGTTTTGCGATTTTCTGGCGAGTGTTTCTACACCATTTTTACACCATTTTTCGCTTTTTTAGGCCGCGCTGTCAGGGTTTTTG
>CASFJO010000096.1 GCA_949295035.1 uncultured Gemmiger sp. | reverse complement strand
GCTATATCCATTTCTACAACCATGAGCGCATCCAGTTAAAGACTGGAGAGGCGCCGCTGGCGCGACGCCTCTCCACATAAATCTCAATATTTCCTACCAGGGCTCTTTTTTGTGCTGTCCGCACAATCTGGGGCAGTTCAATTGCGCCGCAGGGCTCTTTTCATCATACATCAAAACCTTTCCACACCGTCTTCCGTCACGCGGGCCATAACGAGTTCCGGAAGGACCGGCTTTTCTTGCCCAAAAGTCAGCGCGTCTCGGTACATCTCTTCCGCTGGCGCAAACCTGGCCTCGTCCTCCGCGTAGAAGGTTGCCAAGAGATCGCCGGGCTCTACCCTGTCCCCCGCTTTTTTATGAAGCACGATCCCGGCCGCGAAATCAATGGAGTCCTCTTTTTTGATTCGCCCGGCTCCCAGCAGTACACTGGCATTCCCAATCATTTCGGTATTGGTGGCATACAACCACCCGCCCTGCTGCGCCCGGATCTCCCGGGAGCATCGTGCCTTGGCAAACTTGTCCGGATCATCCAGCACCGAAACATCTCCGCCCTGAGCGGCAAACATCTGTTTCAGTTTTTCGTAGGCCGCGCCGCTGGCTACCGCCTCCTCTGCCAGTTTGCGGCATTCCGCCAAGGTCCCTTTACCGGCCAGCAAAAGCATATTGGCAGCCAATTGGTAGCAGACTTCCGTCAGGTCCGCCGGACCATTCCCTTTCAGCACCGCCACAGATTCCATCACTTCCAGGCTGTTACCAATGTTATATCCAAGCGGTGTATCCATATCGGTAATCAATGCGGCTACCTTCCGCCCGTTATGCGTGCCAATGGCAACCATTGTCTGCGCCAGGCGGATGGAATCCTCCAAGGTTTTCATAAATGCGCCGTTTCCGGTTTTTACATCCAACAAAATACAGTCCGAGCCGGCAGCGAGTTTCTTGCTCATAATACTGCTGGCGATCAAAGGTACACAGCCGATGGTTGCCGTCACGTCCCGCAGTGCATAGATTTTTTTATCGGCAGGCGCCAGATTTCCGCTCTGACCGATCACACTGATGCCGATGCGGTTTACCTGATCAAAAAACTCCTGCCGGTCCAAGCTGGTACGGGTACCGGGTACCGATTCCATCTTGTCCACCGTACCGCCGGTATGTCCCAGGCCGCGTCCGCTCATCTTGGCGATCTTCACGCCGCAGGCCGCCACGATCGGGGTAATGACCAGTGTGGTCTTGTCGCCCACACCACCGGTAGAGTGCTTGTCCACCTTGACGCCATGAATGGCGGACAGATCCACCATATCCCCCGAGTGTGCCATCACATCTGTGAGTTGAGCGGTTTCCTGGTCGGTCATACCACGCAGATAGATCGCCATCAGTAAAGCGCTCATCTGATAATCCGGGATCTGTCCGGATACATAACCGTCAATAACAAACTGCAATTCTTCGCGGGTAAGCGTTTCTCCATCGCGTTTTTTTGCAATGATATCGAACATTCTCATACAGGGAAACCTCCTTAAACGAAAATACAAAGCCCCCGGAGGGAGTCCGGGGGCCGGGATCCGACACTGGATTTCTTATTTTGCCTGAATATAGGGCTTCCCATTGGCTGCCGGCACGCGGGATTTGCCTACAAACAGGATCAGAACGACTACAGTGACCACGTAGGGGATCATCGAGATCAGCTGCGCCGAGACCGCCGCATTGCTGGTACCAACCACGACCTTAAGCCCGGAACACATACCAAACAGCAGGCAAGCGATCATGGCGCCTTGCGGACGGAACTTGCCGAAAATTACGGCCGCAATGGCAATGAAGCCCTGGCCCACGATCGATGTGGGACGGAACTGATTCATGGTGGCCATAGTCACGCAAGCACCGCCCAAACCAGACAAAAAGCCGGAAATGCAGACCGCAGAAAAGCGGGTACGGGTCACGCTGATGCCGAGCGTTGCGCAGGTAGCGGGATGTTCGCCGCAAGCACGCAGACGAAGACCATAGCGCGTCTTGTAGAATACAAACCAAACCACCACCAATACAATAAACACCAGATAGGTGGAGGCGTAGGTGCTGAAGATATTTTTGAAGAAATTGCTCCAAACCGTGCCACTGGTAAAGAAGTCACCAAACAAAAGCGGGATCTTGGCAGTGGCATCCAGCGGGACCGTATCCGAGGAATTGAACAGGGCTTTTGCCATCAGGATGGCGACACCCGGGGCCAGGAAATTGATAGCCGTGCCGGAAATCGTCTGATCCGCGCCCAGATTGACCGTAGCCAGCGCATGCAGCGCACCGAAAGCAAGGCCGGCCAGACCGCCGCACAAAAATCCGATCCACGGATTGCCGGTATAGTATGCCACGGTGGCGGAAGTAAAGGCGCCGATGGTCATCATTCCTTCGATGCCGATGTTGACGATGCCACTCAATTCCGAGAAGCAGGAGCCCATGGCGGCAAACAGAAGCGGCGGCGTATACAGCAGCGTAGCATACAGGATGATGCCCAGATCGTTGATAAAAGTGTCCATTACTGAGCCCCCTCCTTTTTCTTCTTGTTCTTGCGGGTACGAGTGAATCGGAACACATGGGAAATGGCGATAAAGAATACCACCGTGCCCATGATAATGTTGACCACTTCCGAAGGAGCGCCGATCAGATTCAGCTTGCTTCCGCCGTATTTCAGCGCGCCATAGAAGATGCCGGCAAAGAATACGCCGATGGGATTGGAGGCGCCGATCAGCGCCACGCTGATACCTTGGAAGCCGTAGCTTTCCTGGCTGGTGAAGATGCTAATGCGGGCGCCCATTCCCAGCAACTGTACCGCGCCGCCGATCCCGGCCAGCGCGCCGGAAATAGCCATAGCGGTATAGATATTGCGGCTTACATTGATGCCGCCATATTCCGCCGCATGCCGGTTAAAGCCCACCGCTTTCAATTGATATCCCAGCGTGGTTTTTTCCAGAATAACATACACGATCACAACAGCGACCAAAGCCACCAGAATGCCCCAGTTGGCGGAGGGGCAAAGCGCGTCGCGCCAGGATTCCGGGAACAGGATACGCGCTGCGTCCTGTACGTTTTTGGTAGCCTCCGCGTTGCCGTCGCTGTGGATCAGGGAGAACCCGGCGATATAGTTGGACAAATAGTAGGCGATCCAGTTGAACATGATCATGGAAAGCACTTCATTGATGCCCCACTTCACCTTGAGGAATGCCACGATCAGGCCCCACAAACAGCCGGCGACCGCCGCGGCAATAAAGCACAGCGGAACAAGCAGGATCGCCGGCGCCGGGACCAGAATGCCCACCACACAGGCTGCCATGCTGCCCACCACGAACTGGCCTTCCGCGCCGATGTTGAACACGCCGGTACGAAAGGAAAAGGCTACCGCCAGACCGGTGAAGATCAGCGGAGTGCCATATACCACACAGTAGGCCATGTTTTTGGGCGTGCTGAAAACGCTGGAAAAGAGTTTGGCATACGCCTCAATCGGGCTGATGCCCATAATGACCAGGAAGAACGCGCCCACCACAAAGGAGATCACGATCGAAAAAACCGTGATGGCGAACTTGCTCTCCAGGGCCTTCCTGACATTACTCATGCTTCTTACCTCCCCCTGCCATCAGCAGGCCGAGAACGTTCTCGTCCGCGTCCTTGCCCGGCATACTGCCCGTGATGTGTCCTTCGTAGATCACGTCGATCCGGTCGGACAGACTGATGATCTCATCCAGCTCGAAGGAGACCAGAAGCACGGCTTTTCCCTTATTGCGCTGCTCCACGATATACCGGTGCACATACTCGATCGCGCCTACGTCCAGGCCTCGGGTGGGGTTCACCGCGATCAGCAGGTCTTTGTCGTTGTTCACTTCGCGGGCGATAATGACCTTTTGCTGGTTGCCGCCAGACAACGTACCGGCCGGCTTGGTCACGCAATCGTGCGGACGAATATCAAACTTGTCTACAGCTTCTTCAGTAAATTTGTGGATCGCCGCCTGGTCTAAAAAGCCATGATGGGAGTAGGGTTCTTCCGCAAAATTCTGAAGGATCATATTGTCGGCAACCGAAAATTCCAGCACCAGACCATGTTTTTGGCGGTCGGCGGGAATACTGGAAACGCCATGTTCAAAGCCAAAACGGGGCGACTTATTGGCCACCTCCACCCCATTGACCGTGACAGAGCCACCGGTCGTGCGCCGCAGGCCGGTAATGCATTCCACAAGCTCAGTCTGACCATTGCCATCAATGCCGGCGATGCCCAAGATCTCGCCGCGCCGCACTTCCAGATTCAGCCCTCGCAGAGCTTCCAGCTTGCGGTAATCCAGCGCGTGCAGGTCCGTTACCTTCAATACGGTCTCCCCCGGCTCTTTTTCCGGTTTATCCACACTGAAGGTCACGTTGCGCCCCACCATCATGCTGGCAAGATCGTTTTCGGTCACCTGCTCCACATCCACCGTATCGATATATTTTCCCATGCGGATAATGGTGCAGTAGTCCGCCGAAGATTTGATCTCTTTCAGTTTATGGGTGATCAGTATAATCGATTTTCCGTCCGCCGTGAGGCTGTACATGATCTCGATCAGTTCTTTGATCTCCTGAGGGGTCAGCGACGAGGTAGGCTCGTCCAGGATCAGGATATCGACACCCCGATACAGCGCTTTCAGGATCTCAACGCGCTGCTGCATCCCCACCGAGATGTCTTCAATGCGGGCGTCCGGATCCACCTCCAGACCATATTTTTCCGAGATCGCCTGCACGTTTTTGCGGGCGGTCTCCATATCCAGGCTGATGCCCTTGCAGGGCTCCATTCCCAGCACGATGTTCTCGGTAACGGTGAATGGCTGTACCAGCATAAAATGCTGATGCACCATCCCGATGCCCGCTTCGATCGCCTTTTTGGGATTGTCCAGCACGACCTTTTTGCCGTTGACAAAGATTTCGCCGGACGTGGGCGGGTACATGCCGTAAAGCTGATTCATCAGGGTGCTCTTGCCTGCCCCGTTTTCGCCCAAAATGGCGTGGACCTCTCCTTTATGCACCTTCAGGTTGATTCCGTCATTTGCCACGAAATCGCCGAATTTTTTGGTGATGTTGCGCATTTCGATGACCGTGGTGCCAAGGTCAACGTGTCGTTCCTTCGCCAAAAGTATGCCTCCTTTGCAGCCTGTCTTGTATCTTGTTCCGCATGCATCGGCGAGCACGGCAGATTCATGCGAAATATTCCAGTCCACAGCGGGTTTGCGTTTTACACCACAACCGCATTGGGCACTCCGCAGCTTTGTGCCAGCTGACACAGCTGCGCCAGCTGTTCCGCAGAAGGTGGTGTAAGCCCGCGATATTCCTGCCGGACCCCGAAAGGCCGGTAACATATAATCTTATAGCGGGTGTTCCGCAGGGGGATATAGGGCGCGATCACCCGGCATACCTCCCGTACCGTTTGTTCGGCGTCAAAAAGTTCCGGCACCACGACGGTACGCACTTCTTCCAGCTTTCCGGCCTGTGCCAGCCAGAAGAGATTGGCCAGCACCGCTGCGTTGTCTCGTCCGGTCACCCGCTGATGCTGCACCGAATCCCACGCTTTAACATCCAGCATCACCCCGTCAGCGACCGCCATCAGTTCGGCGTCCGCAGAAAAATCGTAACTTCCATTGCTGTCCAGCAAAGTATTCAATCCTGCCTGCCGCGCCAATAAAAGCAGTTCCAGCAGAAAGTCCCTCTGACGGGTACATTCGCCGCCGGATATCGTAATACCGCGGATAAAGGGCTGATTGCGCGCCACTTCTTCCATGACCTGTTGGGGCGCCATGCGGCGCACACGGGGCGATGCGCTGTGCGGGCAGCTTTTGATGCAGGCATCACAAAGCACGCAGACCGACGGATCATACTTGACCTGGCCGCCCTGCAGACGCAGAGCGCCCGTTGGGCATTTTTCCACGCACACACCGCAAGCACGGCACAGTTGAATGGTCTCCGGATTATGGCAGTACAGACAATTGAAATTACATCCCTGCAAGAACACAGCAGTTCGATTGCCGGGGCCGTCTACCGAACTGAACGGAATGATCTTATTGACCAGCGCCTCCAACTCAGCGCACCCGACGATTCAGCGCCTTACAATTGGTGGAAGCGCCCAATCCCAAACCGGTGGTGTTTTGCCGCACATTCTGCCCGGCAGCCAGCTTTTCCATCTCAGACCGTTTGACCAGATATCCCGTCACACGGACCACATCGCTGTCGCTGCTGTAGAAGGACAGATAGCGGATATCCAGCTGGAACGAGCCGCGGATCACATCCAGCACAAACTTAGGGTTTTTGTGCACGGTCAGATCTACCGGGAAGATATCCCCCGTTCCGGAGGGGAAATACTTGTGGAACAGATTGATATTTTTCAGATGGTCCACCAGTTCCGCCGGCTCCTCACCGATGGGGATACGGGTCCCCGGGCTGCTGCCCTTGTCACTGTCGATGCCCACCTGCGCATGCAGCAGATAATGTCCGCCGGTCGCCTCGCAATAGGGCGCCTGATGCGCCTGATTAAATGCCGCGATCTGCTCCATGATCTCCACGCCCAACGCATCCGCCTCGGCGCTGTGGCCAAACCGGCCCTCACGCCCTTCCTTTTCCAGCAGGGTGTTCACGCACTCAGCCAGGCCCACCATACCAAACATGGCGGTAAAGTTTTCCCGTTGGATAAGCCCTTCGCGAGCCAGGAAATTGCTTTCAAAAAAGCCGCTTTCTTCCACCAGGAACCGAATGCGGGCATCCATATAGCGAGCCATCACATCCATGACAAAAGGCAGCTGATTCTTCTTGAAATCCTCCAGGTTGGCAGAGCGTTTTGCGATACCGTGCAGCAGCAGGCGGCAAAGCGTATAGGAACCGCCTGCCTTGTACAGACCGTTATAGCAGCTGGCAATGCAATAATTATCTCCCAACTCGCTGCGGAACATCCGATCGTTGGCGAAACTGGGTTTGGCGGAGCGCAGCGCGCAACGAATCCCGGCCAGGACAAAATCGTCCGGCGTATCCTCGCTGACCCGCATGGTGAGATTGGGCACGGCATCCTCCAGTTCCGCCTCGACTTCCATGATCAGACGACCGGCACGTGTGTCGGCCGGACCAACATTGGCATGGCAGAAAGAGTCCAAGATCGTGCGGTCCACCTGAACAAAGAACAAACGCAGCGCTTTTTTTGCCGTTTCATCATCCACGTTGGCCACATAAGGCTCCAGCAGGGTATCCAGATCTCCGATATAAACCGGATAGTTGGTGATGCTGGGAACATTGTGGTACAGGATCAGCAGATTGTTGAGCGCCTCCCACAGATCCTGCGGCGCACCCAACTGCAAAAATCCGCTGCCCTGCCTTAGGAACTTGGGATAGTCCGGGCAGATATAACGGGGCCGGTATGGCGCATCCCCCTCGAACAGGTTGCAGATGCAGCGTTGTTCCTGCGGGCAACGCATCAATTCATCCAATTCTTTCGGTTCGTCAATGACCGTCAAAAAATTTTCGGCGTGACGTGCCAGATAGGTGACTTTTTGTTCATGAGAAGCCGTGCGATCCTGAATGGTCGCCAAAATCTCGCGGCGCTTCTCTTCAACGGTTTCCATAGAAATGGGTCTCATGCGGCTGTGTCCTCCCGATTTAGCGTAATTCTATGTTATGGCTTTTCTATTGTACTAAAAAACCCGGGAAATTTCAACTTTAATTGTGGATTGCGCTGTCAATTCTGGTATATTTTACGATATTTCTTTCCAAAATCCGAAAAAAAGGCGCAGATAGAAAAAAGCGTTCCGCACGCCATGGCATGCGGAACGCTTTTAAGCAATTGGATTTTGGCAAGAAAGCCGTTTACGCAGCTTCCTCAGCCAGGGTGAACAGGCCGCCGCCCAGTTCCTCCGGAGTGGAGGGAACGGTGACTTCGCCGGCGATAATCTTCGCCTTGGCGTCCTCAACAGCCGCGATCACGTCCTCGGGCAGCAGGTCACGGGTAGGAGCCAGGTCCACGCCGCCGTTCTCCAGGCTGTACAGGTGCACGCCCGGGGTAAAGGTGCCGTTCAGAACCGCCAGGGAGATATCCTGAGAGGCGATGTCCACACGCTTCATAGCGGAGGTAATCACGGTCTCGGGAGCCAGGCTGGACTGGTCGGTATCCACGCCGATGGCGTAAACACCCTCGCTGCTGCAGGTCTCGATAACACCGTTACCGGTGCCGCCCGCCGCGTGGAAGATCACGTCAGCGCCGTTGGTGATCATGTTCTTGGCAGCGGTGCCGCCGGCAGCGGAATCGCCAAAGCTGTTGGCGTTGTACTGCAGAACGGTAGCATCCGGATTGGCAGCCTTGACGCCGGCAATAAAGCCGCAACCAAACTGGTTCATGGAGTCGGAGACCATGCCCTGCACATAACCCACGGTGTTGCTCTCGGTCATCATGCCGGCCACGATGCCCACCAGGTAGGAGGCCTCAGCCTGAGAGAACATCAGGCAGGCCACGTTGGGCAGGTCGATGGTGGAGTCGTCGATGATGGCGAACTTCTGATCGGGGTTGGCCTCGGCGGCCTCGCGGGTGGCGTCAGCCAGCATGTACCCCACGCAGATGATCAGGTCATAGCCTTCGTCCATGAAGGTCTCGATGTTGGACTGATAATCCGCATCGGTCTTGGACTCCAGGTAGGCGACCTCAATGTTGGAGTTCTCGGCTTCCAGAGCCTGCAGGCCTTCCCAGGAAGTCTGGTTGAAGGACTTGTCGTTGACGCCGCCCACGTCGGTGACCATGCCGACCTTGATGGAGGTCAGGGCTTCGCCGCCCGTAGAGCCAGCCTCGCTGCCGGCGCTGCTCTGGGAGTTGCCTGCCGCATTGGACGAACCGGTGCCGCCGCAAGCCACCAGGGACAGAGCCATAACAAGAGCCAGAATCAGAGCAATAATCTTTTTCATGCTTGTACTCTCCTATTCCTGTTTGATTTTTCCGTACAGGCGCGCTGCCTGCCGGAGCCGAAAACGCGGTGTGATACATTCCGCACCGCGGTAACAGTAAAAGTATAGCTTTTTATCCGGTTAATTTCAACAGTTTGTCACAAACTGTGCCAGTTACAAAATATTAACAAGTATGGCGCAAAAGTCAGACTTTCGCTTCTGACCCGCGCAGGCCGCCTGTCAGAGCAGGTTGGCGGGGCCAAAGCCCATCGGAAGCAACTCGCCCAATGTCATGACCTGCATCTCTTCTTCGTTTTTCGCCATGATCACCGGTAAATCCGGCCCGCAGAACTCATACAGCATCTGCCGGCATACGCCGCAGGGCGAGGCAAACTCCGTACAGACTTCTCCTTCCTTCCAGCCCAGTACAGCCAGGGCGGAAAACTCCCTTACTCCCTCGCTGACAGCCTTGAACAAAGCAGTACGTTCGGCGCAATTGGTGGGACTGTAACTGGCACATTCAATGTTGCAGCCGGTGAAAACACGGCCATCCCTGGCCAGCAGCGCCGCCCCTACCTTGAAATGCGAATAGGGCGTGTAGGCGTTTTCGCGCGCGGCAATGGCGATCCGCACCAGTTCTTTATACTCCATTATTCCACGGCCCCCAGCGCGATCTTCATCATATTGGTAAAGCTGGTCTGCCGCTCTTGCGCGGTGGTGACCTTCGGATCCACAAAGCTGTCCGAAATGGTGATCAGGCAGGCCGCGTTTTTTCCCAGCACGCGGGCGGTGTGAAACAGCGCAAAACTCTCCATCTCCACCGCTACACAGCCCTTTTCGTCCCGAAGGCGTTCCCAATAGGTGGGGTTCTTGCTGTCGTCATGCCGGTAAAAAACGTCGCTGGAATGAATGATCCCCTCGATCATGGGAATCCCGATCGATTTGGCGCTGGCCCGCAGACGGTCATTCAGCGCCTCGCTGGGAAGGATGGTATCGTCCGTACAGCCGTTCTGGGTGCGGGCGAAACTGCTTTCCGAATAGGCCCCGGTGGCCAGCACCACGTCAAAAAGAGCCGCCTTGGGCGTATAGGAACCCGCCGATCCGATCCGGATAATGTTTTGCACATCATACTGGGAATACAGTTCATAGGAATAAATGCCGATGCTGGGCATGCCCATACCGCTGCCCATCACGCTGACCCGCTTTCCCTGATAGGTGCCGGTAAAGCCCAGCATGCCGCGCACATCGTTGAACAGGACCGGATCGGTCAGAAAGGTTTCCGCGATAAATTTGGCGCGCAAAGGATCGCCGGGCATCAGCACGGTGGACGCAATCTGGCCTTTCTCAGCGCGGTTGTGGGGTGTACTCATACATCATCTCTCCTTTATCATGCTATGTTTCGTGCATACGTGAAAAGACGGTGCCAAATCGGCGCCGTTATTCCAGATACATGTCCTGCAGCCGTTTCAAAGCGGCCGCATTCAGCCCAAACTCCCCGGCAAAATACGCCTGCATGGTAGAATAGCGGCGATCGATCGCAGCCAGGGAACGGTCCAGGTCCTCTTGCCGCACGCTCATCAATCTGTTCAGCAGTTCCGCACGCTCTGGCTCTTTTCCGCACGCGGCGCGGATCGAATCCGCCCGCCATCGGTTGGTGAGCATATAATCTTTTCGCACGATCTCCCGGTCGGCCCCCAGTGCCAGCAGCAACAGCGCCGCCGCCACACCGGTGCGATCTTTGCCGGCGGTACAGTGAAACAGGATCGGCGTTTGGCGGGATGCTGCGCAAAAGAACAGACAGCGATAGGCCGGGTTGGCAAACGGCAGCCTTTCGTAGATCTTCGGGATATCCTCTTCCAGATACCGGCGGGTCTCCGCCGGGCTTTGCGCCGCCAGAAAGCGGGGATCAAAATTGATCTCCCGTCCTTCTTCATCCAGAATGGCCGAACTCTCATACAACTTCACGCCCGGCCATGCCGGATCGGGCAACTGAAGCCGTTCCCCGCTGGAGCGCAGATCCAGAATGGCCCGAATACCCAGGCTGGAAAAAAGGCGGCGGTCGTGCGGGGATACCAGCTTCCCCGGCGCGCCGGCGCGCCAGAATACTCCTCTTTTTACATGGCGCCCATCCTGAACCGGATACCCGCCCAGTTCCCGAAAATTGTCCGAACCGTCGAACGGCAAAGGGGCGCCCGGTTCAAAAAGATCCGGCTGCATGGGATCCACCTCCCGCATCATCCACTACTGCTTTTCTTTTACAAGGCCCGCTTTATAGGCCGCAACAAGGAGTTTCAGGTCCCGCACATTGGACGCCAGCTTCCGCCCTTCGTCGGTATCTCCCGCCAGGATACGCCGCTCGGTGGTTTCAAACACATCCACGCTGGACAGGATATCCCGGTTTTCCCGGATAGCCTTTTCCGTGCTTTCAAAGGGCTCATGCACCCGCAGGCTCATGCCGTGGCTGTTGTACACCAGGGTATATCCGGCGATCCCCGTTTTTTCATGGTAAGCGCGGCAGAATCCCCCGTCGATCACGATCAGCTTTCCGCCGCCCTTGAGCGGGGTCTCCCCCTCCACGGCACGCACCGGGACATGCCCGTTCACGATATGGCAGTGTCCCTGATTAAGTCCGAACTCCGCCAGGATAGCCCTGTCCATACGGGTGTCGTTGATAAACCGATAGTACGGATTTTTCCGTTCGTTATGGGTAGATTCATCGGCAACAAACAGCCTCTCAAAAGTGGTCATCTTATCGCGCCCATACAGAGGCGACAATTTTCCGCACCAGAGATACCACAAAAAGTCCTCTCCGCTCCGCCTAGCAGCACTGCCCTCCGGCGAAAAGAATCCGCGGCGCGCTCTTTCATCGCAGTAATCCATAAGGGAACGGCCCGCGTAGCTGCGGTTTTCAAATGTTTCGATCGCAAAGCCGCCGCTCTCCGCCAGCGGCACGGCGCCGTGAAACATCAGGTTGTCGTTCTCAATGTGGTATACGCCACCCTTGGCATAGAGAAAGCGCACATGCCGCTGAAGCCGCTCGCTTTGGGTAAAGCTGCGGCAGAGCGTATCCAGAACCTGCTGTTCGCTTCGGGTAAGCCGCGCCGGATCTGTCGGGTCCACCGTGGGAAAGTCCATATCCAGCATCGGATACCGTTTGCCTTCAATAAGGACCGTTCGGGCCGCATAGTCGATGCGTCGGAGAAAATCCCGCTCACCCAGTTCAAAGTCCGGGTTCCGGTCGATCACCTGACATTCCAGCTTGAACATCAGCAGGGCGATCGCCTTGTGCATCCGGGCCACACGAGCCAGTTCCGAAGGATGGTACGGCCCCCGCGCCTCGTCCACATGCGGATAAAACCGGTGGATATCACAGTTCTGATATTCCGCTTCCGCAAACAGCGCCAGCGGACGCAGATTGATGCCGTAACCGTCCTCCAGCGTTTCCAGATTGTTGTAGGCCAGGGTGGTACGCAATACGGTGGCGATACAGAGCGGGCTGCCTGCCGCCGCCCCCATCCATACAACATCATGGTTGCCCCACTGGATATCCACCGAATGGTGGGCCATCAGATGGTCGATGATAATGTCCGGACGGGGCCCCCGGTCAAAAATATCCCCTACGATGTGCAGTTTGAATACCGCCAGGGTCTTGATCAGCTGACACAGCGCCTGGATAAACTCATCCGCCTGTTCCACGTCAATGATGGAAGACAGGATCTGCTCGTAATAAAATTCTTTATCGTGATCCTCAAAGTGGGCGTGGAGCAGTTCGTCCAGAATATAAGCAAACGCCGGCGGAAGCCGTTTGCGTACAAAACTGCGGGTATGTTTGGACGAAACCATGCGGCACACGTCGATCAGGCGGTACAGGGTCTGGCGATACCAGGCAGTCAGATCGCCGCAACCGGCTTTGAGCGCATCCAGCTTTTGTGTCGGGTAGTAGATCAGGGTGGCAAACTCAGCGCGTTCCTCATCCGGAACCGACGGCCCCAGAACGCGGTCCACCTTTTCCTTGATCACGCCGGAAGCGTTGTTCAGTATATGCGTAAAAGCCTCATACTCGCCGTGCAGATCGCTCATGAAATGCTCGGTGCCTTTAGGCAGACGCAGAATGGCCTGCAGATTGATGATCTCACTGCATGCCGCGGCAATGGTCGGATATTCCCGCGCAAGAAGCATAAGATATTTCAGGTTTTTGCGCACCTGATCGGCAATGCTCTGCGGCTCCATACACACCTCCTTGCAACTGGGGAAAACGCCTGCACACAGGGATCAGGCCCTCCCCTGCTGCAGCATCTCCCGGGCATTGGCCAGGCTCAATTCGGTCACATGATCGCCGGAAATGATCCGTGCCAGCACTTCCACGCGGCCATCGTCATCCAGCGGGTGGATCTGGGTATAGGTCCGGGCGCCTTCCACCTGCTTGGCGATCAGCAGATGGGTATCGGCCAGCGCCGCGATCTGCGCGGTGTGGGTGATACAAAGCACCTGGCGCCCCCGGGAAGTCTGACGCAGCTTTTCCCCGATGCGTCCAGCCGCCAGACCGGAAACGCCGGTGTCGATCTCGTCGTAGATCACGGTGGGGATATCGTCCTTGTCCGCCAGAGCGCTCTTTAGCGCCAGCATGATCCGGGACAATTCGCCGCCGGACGCGATCTTTGCCAGTGGTTTTGGCTCTTCACCCGCGTTGGCCGAAATGTAAAACTCCACAGAATCCTGCCCGGCCGATGCCAGCGGGCCGCGGCTATGCCGCAGTACAAACCGGATCCCCGGCATATTCAAAAAGGTGAGCGCCTCCACCAGCTGCCCCTGCAGCGATTCAAAAGCCGCAAGACGCGCCTGCGTAAGAGATTCCGCCGCTTGCTTGGCCTCTTTGTACAGGCGCTGTTTTTGAACGGCCAGCTCTTCCAGCTGCTGCTGGCTGCTTTGAATGGTTTCCAGTTCAGCGCGGGCTTTCTCCGCAAAGGCCAGCACTCCGTCCAGATCGGTCCCGTATTTCTGACGAAGGCGATACAGCAGGTCCAGCCGCTCTTCGATCCGGTCCAGTTCGCCGGGCTCGGCCTCGGCGCTTTCCAGACGCTGCGCCAACTCCTCCGCCATATCCCGAACACCGTAATAATATTCGTTCAGCTTTTCGGCCAAGGGCTGCAGTTCGGAGTCCAGCGCCGCCGCCTGCTCCATAGCGCTGCTGGCGGCGCCCAGCCCATCAGCCGCTCCGCCTGTATCGTCATCTCCGGAAATCGCCGCATGCGCCGCGCTCAATTGTTGCAGGATCGTCTGCGCGTGGGCCAGTACCTGCCGGCGCGTCTGCAAACGTTCCTCCTCCCCGGGCTGCAAACGCGCCTGCTCGATCTCCTGCAACTGAAACTGCAGGATCTCAATGCGGCGCTGCTTTTCCGTCTCATCCATTTCCAGCGCGTCCATCTGACGCTTTACCCGGATCAGTTGGCGGTACAGCTGCTGGTAGGCGTCCAACTGCGGCTGGTCCTGCGCAAAGGTATCCAGCAGCGCCAGGTGCCGGGCCGGATTGGTCAGACTCTGGCTGTCATGCTGGCCATGAATATTGATCAGGCTGCCGCCGATCTCCCGCAGCACCGCCGCCGTGGCAGGCATACCGTTGATGCGGCATCCACCCTTGCCCTCGGCGCTGATCTCCCGATACAGGAGCAGCTCCTCCTCCGCCTCATAGCCCGCCTGTTCCAGCAGCGCCCGGGTTCGGGGAGAAAGATCGGTAAAGGTGGCCCAGACGCAGGCTTTGGCCGCCCCGGTACGCACCAGGTCCCGGGATGTGCGGTTGCCCAGGATCGCATTGATCGAATCGATCAGGATCGACTTGCCCGCGCCGGTCTCGCCGGTAAGCACATTCAACCCCGGCGTAAACCTGGCCTGCGCCTTTTCGATGACCGCAACATTTTCGATTTTCAGACTGGAAAGCATCTGTGACCTTCACCTCGCTGCGCCCGGCGTATGGGGCGAGACATACTGATTAAGTTGCTGGGTAATGGTTTTTGCGTCCTCTTCGGTGCGCATCAGGATCAGGAACGTATCGTCGCCGGACAGCGTGCCCACCACGTTTTGCCAGGGCATGGCGTCAAACATACCGCAAGCCGCGTTCGCCATACCGGAATAGCACTTGACCAGTACCACATGACCCGCGTTGTCCACCCGCAGCACCGATTCCCGAAAAATGGTTTCAAACCGGCTGGCGGAATGCGGTGTAAAGGCATTTTGGCTGACAGGCGTCACGTAGCGGTATCCGCCGCCGCTTGCGGCGGTCTTGATCAGGCCCAGTTCCCGAATATCCCGTGAGACGGTGGCCTGAGTGACCTCAAATCCGGCCGCCTTGAGGCGCTGAAGCAGCTCCTCCTGCCGATCAATGGGATGCTCTTCGATCAATTGCAGGATCACCTGCTGACGTTTGCTCTTCACGATTCGTTCACCGACCTTTCAGCTTTTTGTCGATTGCCATGAACTGATCCGCCAAATTAAAGCTGATCAGATCCAGATAGCTGTCCGCCAGGTTGACCTCCACCTGAGCGCCGGGGGAAAGAACATGCTCATCCGCCCCGTCCGCGGAGACGCAGACCGCATCGCTTCCGGTATACTCTCCCACACGAATGGTCAGACGGCGTTCGGCACTGAATACCATAGGCGGGCTTTGCAGGCTGTGCGCGCAGATAGGGGTAACGACCATGCCGGCAATGCGCGCGTCCAGTATGGGGCCGCCCGCGCTCAAGGAATAGGCCGTGGACCCCGTCGGCGTAGCTACGATCACCCCGTCGCCGCGATACCGGTTGACTAGGGTACCATCGCACCAGACGGCAAACTCAATGGTCTTCATACGCCAGCCTTTATACAGTACCACATCGTTGAGGGCCGTCTGCTGCCAGCCGCCGCAGGCGGCCCTCAGAAGGGTCCGCCGGTCCAAACGGAAATCGCCGCGGGCCAGCCGCGTCAATTTGGCGGGCATCTCCTCGATCTCGCAGGTGGCCAAAAAGCCTACACGCCCCAGATTGATGCCCAGAATGGGGGTGCCGTGAAGCCGGGTCCGCCGGGCGGTGTGCAGTATGGTCCCGTCCCCGCCGATGGTCAGTACCGCATCGGCAGCGGCCAGCGCAGCATCGTCACGCTCCGGGTCAGGGTCCGGCCACACGATCTGCGCCCCCTGCCGCTCCAGGATGCGGGCTGCCTGTTCGGCCACCTGCCTCGCCTCGGCTTTTTGTTGGTTGAGCACGAGATAAACGGTCATATTGCCATGCCTCCCGGGAGAGTTCAGTCTAGGGTGTCGTGGGCGCGCCGCACCAGTTCCCGCGCGGTGCTTTCATCCAGCACAACAGGATCCGGCGATCGCTGTACATACATCAGAAATTCAATGTTGCCCTCCGGCCCCTTGATGGGCGAATGGTCCAAGCCCAAAACCGAAAATCCATTGGCCGCGGCATATCCCATTGCCTGAAGCAGCACCTCCAGATGGGTCTCCGGCTCCCGCACTACCCCTTTCTTGCCCACCTTTTCCCGGCCGGCCTCAAACTGCGGCTTGACCAGACAAACCCCGTCGGCCCCGGGCACCGTGATGCGGGCGGCCACCGGAAAAATATGCTTGAGTGAGATGAACGATACGTCCACGCTAAACAGTTCCACCGGCTCTGCCAGCATCTCCGGCGTGACGTTGCGGATGTTGGTACGCTCCATATTTACCACGCGAGGGTCTGTGCGCAACGACCAGGCAAGCTGACCGTACCCCACGTCCACCGCATAGACTTTTACCGCGCCATTCTGCAGCATGCAATCGGTAAATCCGCCGGTGGACGCGCCTATATCCATACAGACTTTTCCCTCGGGATGAACGGGAAACACCTGCATCGCCTTTTTCAGTTTCAGGCCTCCCCGACTCACATATCCGATATCATGACCACGCACCTCTACATGAGCGTCCTCCGGGATCATGTCTCCAGCCTTGTCGCACTTTTGCTCATTGACAAAGACCACGCCCGCCATGATCAGCGCTTTTGCCCGTTCGCGGCTTTGCGCCAATCCGTTTTGGCACAAATATTGATCCAGCCGTATCTTCAAATCACAAATCCTCCCAGCTTTTTCGCAGCCCATCCGCATCCAGCCCAAGCTGCGCTTTCAGCCGGGGGACATCCGCGTGGTCGATCTTATTGGTCGTTACCGCACGGTGGACGAACCGGCCGTGCCAGCCTTTTTGCAGCAAAGCGGCTTGCAGCTGCTGGCCTATACCGCCGGTAGCCACGCACTCTTCCGCAAACAAAAGCCGATCGTAACCGGCAAGTTCCTGTACCAGATCATTCGGCAGCGGATAGATCTGCACCAGTTTATATACATCCACCTTCTGCCCCATATCGTTCAATTGCCTGCCGGCGAGCAACGTGTCAGCCGCCTCGCTGCCATAGCTGATCATCGCGTCCCGGGCACCCGTTGTATGAAAGATCCGATCATACCGGTTGCCGGAACATCCCAGCGATGCCAGCGCAGGGTCCTCGCCGCCGCGTGGATACCGAATCGCGCGCGGGCCATCAGGTGCGCGCAACAGTTCCGCCAGCCAAAAATCCAGTTCCGCATAATTGCAGGGCGACCAGACGGGGACGCCCGCCTGGCTCAGATAGGCCGGATCATAGATCCCCTGATGCGTCTCGCCGTCGCCCGGCACCAGACCGGCCCGGTCCACGGCAAACAACACGGGAAGCCCCATCAGGCGCACATCATGGATCAGCTGGTCAAAAGACCGCTGCAAAAAGGTAGAGTAGATCCCCACCACCGGCAGCATCCCCTGGCTGGCAAGGCCCGCCGCAAAGGTGACCGCGTGCTGTTCCGCCATTCCCACATCAAAAAAACGCTCCGGAAAGCGCCGGTACATGAACTGAAGTCCTGTACCGTATTTCATGGCGGCGGTGATGGCACAGATCCTCTCATCCTGTTCCGCCAGGCGCACCAGCTGCATTCCGAAGCGGGTAGAGAAAGAGACGGCGGGAGCTACGTCCGGATCGGGAAGATGCTCAGCGTCAAAGGAAGAAACGCCGTGAAACTCACCGGGGTTATCCTCAGCAGGCTTAAAGCCCTTTCCCTTTACAGTCACCACATGTAGAAAGACCGGCGCTACCTGGTTCTGTAAATTCCGCAGCAGTTCGACCAGGTGCGCCACATCATGCCCATCCACCGGCCCGATGTACTGAAATCCCATCTCCTCAAACATAGTGGAATGGTAGATGGTGCGCCGCAGCGCCCGTTTGCAAGCCTGCAGGGCCCGAACCAGCAAATCGCCCAGAAGCGGGATGTGATCCAGAAGTGTCTCCATCCGGGCTTTTGCCTGGTTGTACTGGGGATTGGTACGCAGCGTTGTGAGATACCGCGCCACCGACCCTACGTTTTTGGAGATGGACATTTTGTTGTCGTTCAGAATCACGATCAGGTTGTTGAGGGTATCTACATTGTTCATCCCCTCGTACACCATGCCGCCGGTAAACGCGCCATCGCCCACCAGCGCCACCACCTTGTCCGGTTCGCCTTTCAGCTTTTTGGCCTGGGCCATCCCAATGGCGGCTGAGATCGCCGTGTTGCCGTGCCCGGCCACAAAAGCGTCATGCTCACTTTCGGCCGGGCAGGGAAAGCCGGACAGGCCGCCTTCGTGCCGAAGTTGGGCAAACCCGGCGCGACGACCGGTGAGCAATTTATGGGTATAACACTGATGCCCCACATCAAAGACCAACTTGTCCAGCGGGGTGTTAAGGACATAGTGCAGTGCCACGGTTAGTTCCACTGTGCCAAGATTGGAGGCCAGGTGGCCGCCGGTACGGGATACGCTGTGGATCAAAAAATCCCGGATCTCCTGGCAGAGCAACGGAAGCTGCTCCGGAAACAGTTTTTTCAATTCAGCAGGATTGTCGATCCGGTCCAGAAGCGGATAGGGCATACGCGTGACCTCCGATCAAAGGTTGACCGGCATGAGAAACCCGATCAAGATCCCCAGCACAGCGCCGCTGAGTACTTCAAAGGGGGTGTGGCCGACCATTTCTTTAAGTTTTTTGTCCGCAAAGATCGGGGCGTTGCGGGCATTGTCATCCATCCACTGATTGAGGATGCGATTCAGGACCTTGGCTTGTTCGCCGGTTTCCCGCCGCACACCCATCGCGTCGTACATGACGATGATCGCCAATACAAAGGCCAGGGCGAACATGGGAGAATGGACCCCCACATACCGGCCGGTGGCGATGAGCATGGAACAAACCGTGCTGGAGTGGGCGCTGGGCATACCGCCGGCGCCCCACATCCGCTCCAGGTCAAACTCGCCGATCACCCAGAAATTGATCAGCGTCTTGAGCACCTGCGCTACCAGCCAGCCGATCAGCGCGATGCTGAGAATAATGTTCCAGCTGTAGACGAGTTTGATCCACTCCATACCTGTTTCACTTGCTCCTTACTTTTTCCGTTCCAACAGCGCCCCGGCCACAACCCGCAGAAAATCCGCACGCGGGCCAAACCCGTCCAGCGCGGCGCAGGCCTGCGCATTGATCGTCGCCGCCAAATTCTGCGCGCCTTCCGGGCCATACAAGGTCGCGAAGGTCGTCTTTTGATTTTCCTCATCGCTGCCCGCCGGCTTTCCCAGTTCCTCGGACGTGGACGTCACATCGAGTACATCGTCCACGATTTGGAATACAAGGCCTATTCCATAGGCAAACGTCTCCAGCGCCTGGCGCTGCGCGCTGTCAGCGCCTGCCGCAACCGCCCCCATCTGCACCGCCGCGTTGATCAGGGCACCGGTCTTATGTCGGTGGATCTTCCGCAGCGTTTCCTCCGAGGCCGGTTTCCCCTCCCAGGCAATATCCAGTTCCTGGCCGAAAACCATGCCCCGCGCTCCCGCGCCTCGGGCCAGCGCCTGCACCGCCCCGGTCCGCGCTTTTGCGGAGAGCGGCGCGTCGCCGATCACCTCAAAGGCAGTGGTCAGAAGCGCGTCTCCCGCCAGCAGCGCGGTGGCTTCACCAAACTGCTTATGACAGGAAGGACGGCCCCGGCGAAAATCATCGTCATCCATACAAGGCAGATCGTCGTGGATCAGGGAGTAGGCGTGCAGCATTTCCACAGCCCCCGCCAGCCAGGACGCGGCCTCCACATCACCGCCCAGCAGATCACATACCGCCAGCACCAGAACCGCACGGACCCGTTTTCCGCCGCCGAGCAGACTGTATCGCGCGGCCCGGCAGACCTGGGAATCCTCCGGCAGATAGGTTTCACACAGCGCCTGCAGGCGGTCCTGCGTTAATTTTTGATACCGTGCATACTCCGGCATATCCATGGATCAGCCCTCCCCGGTTTGTTCAGCCGCCTGCAACAACGTCTGGTCAATCTGTTCGATCTGCAATTTGGCCTGGGACAACGCTTCCTCACAAAACCGCACCAGCCGGGCCGCCTGCCCGTACAGGGCAATGGCCTGGTCCAGGGTGGTATCGGGATCGGCCAGCTTGTCCAGCAACTGTTCCAGCTGGCTCATCCCCTGTTCAAAGTTCTTTGGCGTTTTCATCCTGTATATCCTCAATGCTTTCAATTCTGCATTCCGCGCGGCATCCCTCGCCGCGCAGCCAGAGCCTACCGCCCGGCTTTTGCTCCGCCAATCGCAGGCTGCGCCCCGCTTTTGTTTCCGGGATGCAATAGCCCCGGGCAAGGACCCGATACGGGCTCAGTGAATCCAGCATCCGCATCCCGGTCGCAAAGCGCGCCTGCGCAGTGCCGGAACAGCGTTCCATACGTTCGGCAAGCTGGCGGGCGCAGGTTTCCAGGCGGGCCTTGCGCCGTGCAACCCCCTGCATGGGGGACAATGCCTCCAACGTCTGTTGGGCCGTAGTAGTATTATTATAACATAAATGCAGCCAGTCTTGCATATTTTTGTGTATTTTATCCCAAATCCCCGCGAGAGAACGGCGCACCTCCCCCTGATCGGGGACCGCCAGTTCCGCGGCGGCTGAGGGGGTGGGAGCCCGCAGATCGGCCACAAAATCCAGAATGGTATAGTCGATCTCATGCCCCACCGCGGAAATCAGCGGGGTACGGCAGGCGAATGCGGCGCGGGCGATCCCCTCATCGTTGAATACCCACAGATCCTCCCGGGACCCGCCGCCGCGGGCAACGATGATGACCTGAGCGCGTCCGTCCGCGTCCAGGGCACGGATCGCGCCGGCGATCTGTGCCGACGCCTCGCGCCCCTGCACATTTACCGACGCCACCAAAAGACGGGTCAGGGGCCAGCGGCGGCCGATCACCTGAAGAATATCCTGCAGCGCCGCACCGGTGCCGGAGGTGACCACCCCCACACAGGCAGGCATCGGAGGCAAAGGCTGCTTTGCCTCCGGGCGAAACAGCCCTTCCGCCGCCAAGCGGGCCTTCAATGCCTCGAACGCCATCTGGGCCGCACCGACACCATCCGGAAACAGATCCCGCACATACACCTGAAACGCGCCGTCCCGCTCATACAGGCTGACCCGGCAGCGCACCACGACCTGCATCCCATCCTGAGGGCGGAACGCCAGGCGGGCGGCATCCCGGCTGAACATCACCGCCTTGACGCTGCTCTGCGCGTCCCGCAGCGAAAAATAGCAATGCCCGCTTTTTGCATGGCGGACAAAATTGGCGATCTCCCCACGGAGAGCCAGATCCGCCAGTGCGGGGTCTCCTTCCAGCAGCGAACGAACATAGCGGTTCAAGGCCGTGACGCCGATCACCTGGGGCATAGAGCCTCCTCTCTGGCGGCCAGAACCGCCACGCCAATAGCGTTATCCGAAGAAAATCGCCCCGGAACGAAACACACATCCGGCAGCCGTTTTTGCACATATTCCCGGATCACCGGGCTGCTCATGACCCCGCCGGCACAGATCACCGGCAGGCCCGGATACAGGCGCAGCGCTTCCCGGGTCATGCGAAGCACCGTCTCCGCCACGCAAAGCAGGCAATATCGGCAGATATACGCGGGGCTTTTTCCCTGCTCCAGCAGACGGGCACACTGGTTTTCCAGGCCGGACAGACTGCAGTCCAGGCCGCGCACCGTAGCCCGGGGACGGATCTCCTCCCCGCACTCTGCGGCCAGGCGGGAGACCTGCTCACCCGCCGGAAAGGCAAAACCCAACCGCACACCGATGCGATCCACCGCCTGGCCCGCATACAGGTCGGTACTGGTGCCCAGCGTTTCCACGCCGCCGTCCGGCCGGCGAAGCAACAGATCGGTGGTGCCGCCGGAGATGTGAAACACCAGCACGGGCTGCCCCCACAGTTCAGGACGGCAGGCGGCAAAAATCGCCGCGGCAATATGCCCCTGCTGGTGGGTGGTGCCGTGAACCGGGATGCCCCGGCCCGCCGCAAACGCCTGCGCCGCGCTGATCCCCGCCGTGAAGCAGGGCATATATGAACCCTCCGCCGGGCGCGGTTTTTCCGACACGCCCACGGCCTCCACCGCGGTTAGATCCACCTGCTGCGCCAACTCCCGCAACATTTGCGGGAGAGCCTGGATATGATGGAACAGCGCCTCGCTCTGGCGCAGCCCCAACTGACCCGGCCGGACAGGCAAAAATTTCTTTTTATCGCAAACAACCTCCCCGGCAGCGGCGTCGAACACCGCCAGGGAGGTTGCATAATTGCTTGTGTCGATGCCCAGGGTCAGCATGTGGGCTGCGCCTCGCCTTCCGGCGCCATATCCCGGGCTATCGACCCCAGCAGGCCGTTTACAAACTGATAGTCCTCGTCGCCGCCGTATTTTTTGGCCAGTTCCACCGCTTCGTTGATCGCCACGCCGGGGAGTTTCTCATCCCCGTAAAGCATCTCCGCCACGGCCAGCCGCACCAGCGTCAGGCTGACCCGCGGCAAACGCGCCATCGTCCAGCCCTTGAGCCGCGGCTCGATCAGCGCGTCGATCTCGGCCGCGTGCCCGGCGCAGGCGCGCAGCAGCGCTTCTCCGAAAGCGTCCACCGGATACTCCCCATCCTGGCGGCTGAACTCGATCACTTCGTCCAGCGTTCCCACATCAAAGGATGTGCTGAACGCGGCGATAAACGCGTTTTCCCGGGCAGCGCGCCGGGGCAGTTTCTGTTCCATATTGTCTCCTCATACGCAAAATACGCCCCCCGCCGGTACAGTTCCCGCAGCAACCGGGCACGGCCGACGGAGAGACGCATGATTTTTTATTCTGTTATTCTTCCCCGTCCGGCATCTCAACACCCACGCCGGTAATGACCACATTGACACGGGACACGGTGATACTGGTCATATTCTGCACCGAAGATTTCACATTCTGCTGAAGCTTTTCGCACAGCGCCGGGATCCGCGCGCCGTACGCGATGGTCACATTGACGGTGATCTCGGCCACCTCGTCCTGCAGCGTGACCTCTACGGGTTTGGGCGCGGCCAAACGCCCCAGAAGGCTCTTCACACTGTACGGACAGGCTTTTACCTCCCGCACGCCTTCCACCTCCAGCGCAGCCAGACGGGCTATCTTGGCAATCACATCGGTGGATATCTGCAGACTTCCACCTACGAGGTTCTGGTCTTTCACATCCATGGAAAAGCCCTCCTACAAAATCTTTGCGAAACGGAACGCCGCCCCTGCAAAGGACAAGCGGTCCTTCTCTATTATTGTTATGAGATAGTATACCACTTTTATTCGCGTTTCGCAACCGATTTTCCGGGCGAATGCGCAGCCGCCTCAGCGTACTTCCACCACCGTGATATCCTGGGCGGACACATCACACCGTTCCAGCACCGCGTCCCGGATCTGGGCGACCTCGCTCTGTCCCAGCTGGGCGTTGGTGGTCATAACAGTGACATTGACTGTATCCTCCCCGATGAACACCACCGAGTCCACAAATCCTTTTGCTTTCAGCAGGGTCTCGATCTCGTTCTCCGCCGCGATGCTGTCGATCTGGGCCGCCAGCTGGCTGGTAAGCTGTTCCTTCTCCTCATCGGTGAGTTTTGCGTTTTTCAGGCTTTTTTGCAGAGTGTCCAACGCCTCGTCCCTGGATTTGGTGCGATTCAGTCGGGCCTGCTCAAAAAACTCGGTCCCGGTGCTTTCGGTCACGCTCACCAGCTGCGCCTCGCCATAATTTTTGTCGCCGGCCTCCGAGACGGTGTCCCCCGCCACCGGAAGCGCATCCACCACGACCGCATCCGCCGTATCCGCGGCGGCCGACGTTTCCGCCGCCGCAGGGTCCGCGGCGATATCGCCGGCCCGGGCATACTCCCAGTTCAGGTAGACGGCCACGGCCAGCGCCACCGCCAATGTCAGTACGGTAAGTTTCTGACTGTGCTTTCCAGTTCTCATCATCATTGCCTCCGTCAACTCATTTTTGCTATGCTGATCCGATTGGTGGATACCCCCAACAGGACCGAGACCATTTCTGTAAGACGCGCCTGTACCGCTGTGTCGTCGCCCCCCTGGCAGACGACAGCGACGCCGCGCACAGCGGGGAGCCAGGTCGTCTCCACCAGCGCCGAATCGCTGTTTCCGTCATCCAGGATCACGTGGTTCCATTCATATCCCTGCTGCTCTCCCCGCTTTTCATCCAGCGCGTAAACCGTCTCCTCACTGCTTTCCAGCGTGATCATGACGTGGGTCTCTCCAGCGCCTTCCACCCCGGAAAGCAGCTCCTCCAGCTGGCCGGAAAGCCGGTCGGCATACTCGTTCAGTTCCACGGTTCCAGCCTCTGTGCCCGCAGCGCCGTCCGTGGCCGGACCGCTGGCCGTTGTGTCGAACAGATCGGCAAACAGGATCAGCGCCATCCCGGCCAGCCCCAGCGCGAACAAAAGCCCCGGCTTTTTGGTAACCCCGGCAAGCAACTGCATCCACTGTTTCTGTCTGTTCAACCGTTCGCCTGCGTCTGGCATTCCACCACACCCCCTTCCCCGACCCATTCCTGCAGCAGCAATTGCGCCGCGCGGCTCTGGGCATCGGTCGGCGTATACGCCTGAACATCAAGGGCAGTCACGCCTTTTTCATCCGTGGCGATCCGCACCCGCACCTGCGCCTGTACGCCGCAAGCGGCCAGATTCTCTGTAAAGCTATCCGCCAGTACAGACTCCGTCCGTTCTTTTTCCAGCATAGCCGTGTCCAGCAAAACCCGAGGTTCCAAGCCGTTTTCTTCTGTAAAGGCATATAGCGTTACATCAGATTTCGTTGGAGAAAGTATGGCCAGTACAATATACAGCACCGCGATATTTTTTATGACAGCCGTATGCCGGCTGGAGGGCAGCAGTACCTGAACGGTCCCCGCCAGCATACAGCCTGCGCAAATCCCCCCCGCCCATTGGCGAAGCATTTCATTCATCCCAAAAACCCTCCTGTTCCGGTGGCGATCATCAATGCAGTGGAAAGCACAACCAGCATAAAGAAAAACACCAGAAAGGACAGGCACAGACCCACCCCTTCGGACGCTCCTTCCAAAACGGCTCCGCTGCGTGTCAGGCCCAGCGCTTTCGCAAGCAGCCCACCCGCCGCCAGTACCAGACGCATGACCAGGCAGCGCACAAAAAGCGGCAGAAAAGCGCCCGCGAGCACCGCGATCGCCGCAAATCCCAGCGATCCCTTCACAACCCGAAGCCCCGCCAATACGCTGGCCATGGCGTCCTGCGCGGCAGCGCCCACCACCGGAATGCTCCCGCTCAATACCGCGCCCCCCGCCCGCATGGCCAGATTATCGCTTTGGGCCGCCAGAGTGCTTTGCAGGCTCAATACCGTGGCAAATCCCACCGATACACCCCGCAGCAAACTGCGCACACAGCGGATCAGCCCCTGGGTTGCTTCCTGCAGTGGTGAAACGCCGCTGATCCCGGCGGCACTGTTCAGCGCCAGATACACCTTCACCAGCGGCATAGCCACGCCGCAGATCACCTGAGCCGAAAAAGACGCCATGGAAAAGAACAGTCCGGTACAGACCAGCGCTCCGGCGCTTTGCCCGCAGCTGACCATCACCCCCGCAAAGATGGGCAGGAATCCGGTCAGATACAAGCGCCAATCGGATATAGCCGCGGACACCTGCTGTACCAGTGTCAATGTGCTGTCTGCGGATAAGAGAAAACAGCCCGCCACTACCAGCAGTTCCATGCTTTGCCGCCAGCGATCGGAGGGCGCAAAGGTCAGCGCCGCCGCCGCCAGCAGCAGCAAGGCTCCGATCTGTCCCAGCAGCTTGACGGGTGCCATCAGTTCCCCCGAGACGCTCTCCCATATCATGGCAAGCATTTCCGGCAACGACAGGGAGGAAAACTCCTCGGCGCTCAGACCCGGTTCTTCCAGAAACTGCTGAATCTCGGGCGGTGTATCCGGCTCTTCGGCACAGAACGCCGGGCAAACCGCCGTCAGCACCGCGGCCAGGGCCAGCAGCGCCAGTAACCGGCGCGCCCGAACCCGCGGACTGTGTTGTTTGCTCATCGAAGTAGTCGGCTCCATACATCCACCACCTGCCGCAGCATGGGCAAGGCGGACAGAAGGATCATACATCGCCCTGCCAGTTCCACCTTGGCGCCCATCGCTGTCATTCCCGCGTCTTTACAAAGGTCCTGCGCCGTCTGCGCGATCAGAGCGATCCCGGCCGCCCGCACCAGACAAAGGAACTCTTCCTGGCGCAGATAGGGAGACACATTCTCCAGCCATTGCAGCGTCTGCGCCGCATAGGGCAGCATCCAGGCAAGCAGCACCACCGTGCCCGCCAGAGAGGCAAGCAGCGCGTACACCGGCGAGTAGGGGCGCAGCAACACCGCCAGTATCACCGTAACGATGGCTACGCCCGCCACCGCCCCGATCTGTGCGGCGCTCACAGGTTGAACAGTGCTTTGATGGTGATGAACAGATCGCTGATCTCCTTCACCATCATGGACAGCACCACGATCAGACCTGCCAGGGTGGTCATCATGGCCTGGTCCTCCCGTCCGGAACGTATCAAAAGCTGATTCAGCACCGCCACGATAATGCCGATGGCCGCGATCTTGAATACCAGATCTATGTCCATGCAACGCCGCCTCCCGATCCCTTGTTTTTACAGCAGGAACAGCACCGCCAGCGCGCCCATGCACAGCCCTATCTGGCGATACAGATTTTTTGCTTTTTGTTCTTCCGCCGCCGCGGCGGCCCGAAAGGTTTCACAACGCGCCAGGCAATATTCCAGATGGCGCACCGCCTCTTCGGCACCGCAGCGTCCCAACAGGGAAAAGCATTCCGCAAACACGGCATACTGTTCCGGAGGAAGCGATTTCGGCGGCCGGATCTGGTACAGCTGTGTACGGCTGCCGGACAGCCAGTTCAACGGCGTTTCCGCCTGAAGCTGCCGCAAAATTTCCGCGGAATCCATCTCCCGGTACAGGATCGCCGTGCGGATAAAGTCCAGCACCTTGGCAAGCTCGTCCAGCGTATGGGTATGCCGGCAAGCCCGCTCTACCCGCAGCGCACCCCAGCCGTAGCCTGCGCAAAGCGCGAGGGCCGCCCCGATCAGGCGAAGCACCCAGCCGTTCACAGCCGGATCACCTGCCGGACCCTGCCCGGATGGAGGCCGCTTTCCAGCAAAATCAGCCGGTCAAACGCGCCGGTGGCGGTCAGTTCCCGCAGTGGCGGGCGACGAACCAGATCCTCCGGCGCCGCCGCGTGTACGGTGAGCGCAAACCGCACTCCCGCGTGAAGTCCCTGCGCCACAGCGCGCACCTCCTCGCTGTCTCCCAATTCGTCGCACAGGATCACATCCGGTCCCAGTGTGCGCACGGCCTGCAAGATCCCCCGGGCTTTGGGCCAGGAGGAGAGCACGTCGCAATGCGGCGGCGGAACAAAGGCAAATCCCTGCATCCCGCCGGGAAACAATTCGCACCGCTCGTCCACCACCGAAACCGTCTGCCCCATGCGGCAAAGCTGCCCGGCAACCGCCCGCAGCAGTGTCGTTTTGCCGCTGCCGGGCGGCCCTGCCACCAGCAGTCCCGTAAAGTCGCGCAGCGCCGCCGCCATTTCCTCCGGCAGCGAAACCGCAACACGGCGCGCTACCCGCAGATTCAGTGAAGTAACCGTTTTGAAGCCGGTTATCGTTCCTTCCTCGTCACGGACCGGCACGCCAGCGACCCCTACCCGATGCCCGCCCGGCAGGGTGACATGTCCCTGCCGAAGTTCGGCTGCCCGGCTGTGTACCGACTGACCGCACAACGCGTAAAAACACTCCTGCAATTGCCGGTGGGAAAGCGCCGGCGACAGCGCCGGGTCGGGGCCTGCCCCGCCCGCTGCCAACAGATAACGGAACTGTTCGCCCCGCAGCTCCACCGGGCGCTCGCTGCGCAGACGGATCTCCCGCACCTGCGCCGCTTGTGCGGGGGGCAGCGCCGCCAGGCGAGTCTGTAAAGCCTCCGGAAGAGACTGTATTGCCTGGTAATACTCGTCCATGTTTTCGCCTCGCTCTCCATGCTCCCACTATATGGCCGGGCGGCTGGATTTAGAACTGCCAGTGCCGGACGTTCCCAATTGCCTGTAAAAGCCAAAAGCGCGGAAACCCGCCGACAGGTTTCCGCGCTGAATCGTATTTTTTCGGTTTATGCCTGGCCAAAACGTTCCACAAACTCGTCTTCCGAAAGGATTGGCACCCCCAGTTCCGCCGCTTTTTTGTTTTTTGACGAGGTGGAAGCCCGGTCGTTGTTGACCAGAAAACTGGTCTTGCCGGACACACTTCCCGCCACCATACCGCCCTCGGCCTCCACATACTTCTTGAACGCCGCCCGGTTGGCAAAGAGATGCACATTGCCGGTGATCACAAAGGTCAGGCCGGCGCAGCGGCCGCCCGAAGTATCCCGCGGCTCCACCGTTTCCAGGCGCAGTTCCCCGAGCAGTTTGTGATAGACGGCGCGATTTTCCGGATCGGCAAACCAGCTTTGCAGCGCGTTGGAGCGCTCCGGTCCGATCCCCTCCACATCGTCAAAGGGCAGGCCCGCCTCCACCCGGCGGGCAAAGCCGTCGCTGCCCAGCGCTGCCAGGATCTTTTTGGCCGCGTCCACCCCGATCATCGGAATGCACAGAGCAAACAGAAAGTTGGCCGGATGGGCGCTGCGGCTCTTTTCGATAGCGGCGGTCAGCTTTTCATAGGATCGCTCGCCAAAGCCGTCCAGCGACACGATGGCGTCACGATGTTCGCTCAGGTGGTAGATATCCGCGTAATCCCGGATAAAGCCCTGGTTTACGAATACCCGCAGGCTCTGGATGGAAAAGCCGTCAATATCCATGCCTGTCTTGCTCACAAAGCGGGAGAACCGCTTCAAATGCTTGGCCGGGCAAGCCGGGTTGGTGCAACGGAGGGTCTTGGTATCTCCCTTGCCGTTCACCCGGATCTCGGTGGGCGCGCCGCATACCGGGCACTGCGCCGGTATCTGAAAAGTTCCTTCCGCCTTGCGCACCGCCACGCATTTGGGAATGATCTTGTTGGCCTTGATCACCTCGATCTCGGTCTTGCCGTTTTCTCCGATCCCCAGTCGTTCCATCTCGCTGATGTTGCACAGGGAGGCCCGGGTGACGGTAGTTCCCTCCAGCTGTACCGGCGCGAACACGGCCACCGGCGTGATGATCGAGGCTGCGCAGGACCAGTCGATGCTCTCCAGCGTGGTCACCGCCTTCACATCCTGCCATTTATACGCGTAGCCGGCGCGGGTGGCATGGTGGCCGGTCACGCTGCCGGTGGCCGCGTAGACGGTATCGTCGTAGGTGAGCACCAGGCCGTCCACAGGAATGTCCATCTCGCCCCGGTCCACCTTTTCGGTGAATCGCTGGATGGCCGCAGGCAGGCCGGCCGCGCCCGTGCGCTGCCGTTCCACCGTGATAAAACCCAGTTTGTCCAACCAGTCCATCCGGTCTCCCCAGGAGAGGATCTTCTGGTCGGTGTACACCAGCGTAAAGGCGTTGAAGGTCACCCGACGTTCCTTCACCTTGTCCAGATTGGTCTTGTCCAGCGCCAGGGTCCCGGAGGCCAGATTGCGGGGATTGGCGTACTTGTCATCCTCCTCGTCCAGCGTATCATTGATCCTTTCAAAATCTGTGTAGGAGATGGTGGCCTCACCCCGGACCACCAGATGACCGGTCTCCGCCAGGGTCAGCGGGACCCCAACCAACGCCTCCTTCATATAGGTGATGTTACTGCCGACGATCCCGTTACCGCGGGTGAGGATCTTGACCAGCTGGCCTCCGTCGTAGGTCAATACCAGGGTCAGGCCGTCCAGTTTCCAGGACAGCCACACATCCCGGTCGCCGGCCCACTTCTGCAGTTCGGCCACGTCCTTGGTCTTGGCCAGGGAAAGTGCCGGATATTCGTGCGGCTCCTTTTCCCCCGCGCCGTCCTCGCCAGCGTCCGCGTGGCTGGTGGTCTGGGTGGGGCTGTCCGGCCGGATATAACCGGTTTGCGCTTCCAGGTCGGTCAGTTCGTCAAACAGTTGATCCCACTCGAAGTTGGTCATCTGTTCTTCTTTTCCGCCGTAATAGGCTTCTGAGGCCTGATTCAGCGTTTTGACGAGGAAATCAATGCGTTCTTTCTGTTCCATAGCTGCTCCCGTGCCCAAAAGCGGGCCGTGTATTTTTTTGCGTAATCAGTATACCACATCCCCGCCGCTATTGCACGTAGGTCTGAGGCACCTGCCCTACGATCAGGACCTGGGCGATGCAGATCTGGTTTTCCACGTATACCTCGGCGGAATATCCGCCCAGCATGGCGGTCATATCCGCCTGAAGTACCAAAAACACCCGCAATTCCGTTTGATTGATGCCGGCGGTATCCAGCGTGGTGATCACATCGCTGTTAACATACGAATCCGGGATCGCCTGAAAGCCAATGGATGGGCCGCGCCCCGCCAAAAGCTGCCAGCCCAGCAGCGAACCCACCGGGATATAATAGGTCTGTTCCCGCAGCTGATCCAGCGCCGCCGCCACCTGCTGGGTCAGATGCGCTTTGACCTGGTTGATAGCGGCCGCATCACCGGTCACGGCCAGGACCGCGCCCTGCGGGTCCCGCTCGATCCGATACAACCCCTCAAACAGCTGCGGCGCGGCGGCCATCGCGTCGGTGACCGCTGTGTTCATTTTTTGTATGGCCCGCTGACGGCACTCGTATTCCGCCATGGTCAGGATCATGGGACGCAGCCGGGCCTCGGCGCTGAACAGCAGATAACACACCAACGCAACCGCAATCAACACAGCGGCCCGGCGGCGCGAGCGACGGGGGCTGGTCCGGCGGCACTTTTTCTGCATACAACGGCGCTCCTTCCTCAAAAAACAGGATTTGGTTCAATATATTCCTGTTTGGGCCGGTTTGTGCGCCGGTTTTGTTTGTTGCTTTTGCCCGGGCGGGCCGATACAGGCAACAAAAAGCGCCCCGACCGTTGGCTCTGGTCGGAGCGGCATACAATAAGATCATCGGTGGCCAATGCGGGGGGTGGCATCCTTGAATCCGACCTCCAACTGGTCCACCATATCCAGAGATTTTGCGGTTCCAAGGGCCACGCAGTTGACCGGATCCGGCGAGAGATGTACTCGGACCTTCAGTTCCTGCGACAGATATTCCGGCAGGCCGCGCAGCATCGCGCCGCCGCCGGTGAGCATCACGCCGTCGGCAAAAATATCGCCGGCCAGCTCCGGCGGGGTATGCTCCAGGATCTGATGCGCGGCGGCACAGATCTGTTCGGCAAGGAACATGACCGGTTCATACAGATCTTCGGTTCGGATCTCCACCCTCTGGGGCAGACCGGTGATCAGGCTACGGCCCTTGACGTCCATCGAAGCGGAAAAGCGCAGACAGGAACAGCAGGCGACCTGCTTTTTCAGTTCCTCCGCCATCCGCTGCCCGATCGCGATGTTGTATTTTTGGCGAACGAACTTCAGGATCTCATCGTCGAAGGTGTTCCCGGCGATATCCACACCGGCAGACTGGACCTTGCCGCCCAGGCTGATCACCGCCAGGTCGGTGGTACCACCACCGATATCAATGATCATGCAGCCCCGGGGCTGCATGATGTCCACACCGCTTCCCAGTGCGGCAGCCAGGGGCTCGTCGATCAAATATACCTGACGGGCGCCCGCCGCCACCACGGCCTCCACCACCGCGTCGCTTTCGATCCCCGTGATCGCCGCCGGCACACATACCGCCACACGGGGCTTGATGAATCGGGAATCATACACCAGATTGACAAATCGGCAGATCATCTCCTGGGTGACCTTATGGTCCGAGATCACGCCGTCCTTCAACGGGCGAATGGCCTCAATATAGCTGGGTGTACGCCCCACCATGGCCAGCGCCTGCTCCCCCACGGCCAGCACCTGGTTTTTACGGCGGTCGATCGCCACAATGCTGGGCTGGTTGAGCACGACCCCTTTGCCCTCTACCGCCACGATCACCGTGGTCGTTCCAAGGTCGATGCCGATATCATTCTGTGCCATGTTGAATCTCTCCTTTGCTGTATCTGTAACGAGGGCCGCGGCACGGGCAGCTTAACGCTCCCGCCCCGGGAAAGCCGCGGCCAGACAGATCAGATCCACCGTGACCGCCCCTGCCGCCAAAAGCGCCCGGGTGCAGTCGGCAGCCGTACCGCCCGTTGTGATCACGTCATCCACCAAAAGGACCCGCCGGCCGATCACCGGCTGCGGATCCGCGACCCTCACTGAACGGCGGGCGTTGCGCAGCCGCTCCTGCCCGGTAAGCCCCTCCTGGGGCGGAAGGTCCCGGCGTTTTGCCAAAACCTTTTCCGCCACCGGGAGTTCCAGCGCTCTGCCCAGCCGCCGCGCCAGCAGACGGGTCGGCTGCCAGGTACGCCGATGGGAAGACGGCGCCGGCACGATCAGATCCGCCGGGGACAAGGGCAGGCGCACTGTGGATATTGTACCATAAGCCGCGTTGAAATCGCAACCGAATATCGTCGCCATCCGGGCGCCCAGCCAGCGGGCCGCGTCCGGGTGACGCTCCCGTTTCAGCCGGAGCACCGCGCTGCGCGCAAGGCCTTCATAGCGATACACTGCCGCCGCGTTGTTGAGCCCGCCGATATGAAACTCGCTCTGCGGCAGACGAGGCGGATGAAGTTCCAGCGCCTGTACCGATCCGCTGCAATCCGGGCAATCGGTCAGCGGCCCCAACACCTGCCCGCAGAACGGGCAGCACGGCGGATACAAAAGATCCACAGCCCGCTGTAAGGCCGGCTTCATGCGGGGTCCTCCCGGCTGAGGAGCCATCCCAGCGCGCTGTAGCGCAGATTCTGGCGAACATTCGCCACCATGGCGGCCACTACCGCGCGCCGACCCGGCACCACGCACAAACTGCGCGCCCGGGTCACGCCGGTATAAAACAGATTCCGATAGCGCAATTTTTCCGGCACATCCGCCACCGGCAGCACCACGGCGGGAAATTCGTTGCCCTGGCTTTTGTGCACCGTGACGGCATAGGCGATCTCCAGCTCAGCCAGATTTTCCTGGCTATAGAGGATACGTCTGTCATCCATTTGGACCTGCACGGTTCCATGGGCCGGGTCAATGCCGGTCACGATCCCCACATCGCCATTGTACGCGCCCACGCCGGTCTCGCCCCCGTCCCGCTCAAACGGGATGTCATAGTTATTGCGCACCTGCATGACCTTATCCCCCACCCGAAAGATCCGGCCGGCGGTCTCGATCTCCGCCAGGCCCTGACGGGGCGGATTGAGTTGTTTCTGCAGCTGTTTGTTCAGTTCCACCGTGCCCACCGGCCCCAGCTTGGTGGGACACAGGACCTGGATGTCCCGCACCGGATCATACCCGTAACGCCGCGGCAGGCGGGTACAGACCAGATCGCATACCAGCTGCTGACAGGCCTGACCGTCCGCTTCGATCAGGAAAAAATCGTCCTCTCTGCCGCCGTTCAGCGGCGGTTGACCCTCCACGATCCGGTGGGCGTTGGACACGATCAGGCTTTTGGCCGCCTGACGGAAGATCTCGTTCAGGCAGACGGTGGGAAGGCTTTTGGCCCGGAGCACCTCTCCCAGAATATTGCCCGGCCCCACACTGGGAAGCTGGTTGGCGTCCCCCACCATAATGATGCGGCAACCTGCCCGCAGAGCGGCCAGCAAACTCTGGAACAGTTTCACATCCACCATGCTCATCTCGTCCAGAATGACAGCGTCGCAGCGAAGCAGATTTTTCTCATTATGGATGAATCGCACCACGCCGCCGGTATAGTCCACCTCCAACAGGCGATGGATTGTGGACGCCCGGTGACCGGTGAGTTCTTCCAACCGCTTTGCGGCACGCCCGGTGGGCGCGCAGAGACAGACCCGTTCGCCCTGGTGTTCCAGCAGGGCGATGATCGCGTTGACCGTGGTGGTTTTTCCGGTGCCCGGACCGCCGGTAAGCACCATCACCCGGCTGGACACCGCCAGGCGAATGGCCTCCCGCTGCGCCGGCGCATAGGAAAATCCCTGCGCGCGCTCCAATACCTGGAGATCGAGTTCCACACTGCGGCCGGGTTCCAGCGGATGGGCCGCCAACTCTCTCAAACGGGCGGCAATGTCCTGCTCGGCGCTGAAAAGGTCCGGCAGAAAAATAAATTCTCTGTCCCCCATGGGCAGGCCCCGCACCTCGTCCTCCTCCAGCGCCCGGGAAAGGAGACGGTCCACCCGGTCCGGTTCCACCGACAGAAACCGCGCGACCGACGCCACCAGCTGGGCGCGGGGCAAACAGGTATGACCGTTGCCCGCGTTCAGCCGCAGCGTATACAGCAACGCCGCGCTGACCCGCAATTCGCTGTCCTGCTCCAGTTGCAGGGCGGCGGCGATCTTATCCACCTGCGCAAACCGCATGCGAAGGGGCTCTCCGCACAAAAGATAGGGGTTCTGGGTGAGCGCCTCCACCGTGGCGGGCCCCAGATGCCGAAACACCTCCACCGCTTTGGCGGGGGAGATCCCGAAGCGGCCCAGCCAGGTGATGGCCTCCCGCACCCCGAACATACGCTGAAACTCGTGCTGGATCGCGCGGGCCTTGTCCGACGTGATGCCCCGGATCACCGTAAGCTGCTCCGGGTCTGAAGCGATCACCTCCAGGGTCTGCATCCCGAAACGATCCAGGATCTTGCGGGCGGTCGCCGCACCGATATACGGCAGCGCGCCGCTGGAAAGATACGCCTGCAAGGCCGCCAGGTCCTGCGGAACAGCCGTCTCGCAGCTCTGCGCCTGGAACTGAACGCCATAGGTCTTGTGTTCGCCAAACGCACCGTACACCGTAACGGTCTCCCCTTCGTGTACCTCCCCGATCGTACCCGCCACCGCATGCAGTTCACCACCGGCGGCCAATTCAAATACGGTATAGCCGGATTCACTGTTCTCATAAATCACCCGTGCCACTGTGCCCTGAAGCGCTTGCAGCGTATCTTCCATGCCGGCTATCCCCCTCTCTGGCGGGCACACGCCGGATACCCGGCCCCTGCCCATACTTATTTTTATTATATCGCTCCCCGAACGGTTTGTAAACCAAAGCCGGGCCCTCGCGAGAGCCCGGCTTTCGATCATTTTTGTGCCGTTTGCGCAGCCTTTTGGTCCTGAGCCTGCGCGACCTGCAGCATAATGGCGCACTCCATCCGTTTGCGGAACAGCTCACAACCGTATTCATACACGCCACGGATACTGCCCGTGGCGTGATACGCATTGGCGGCGCAGCCGCCGGAGCAATACAACCGCGCCCAGCAGTCCTTGCAGCCCGGCCGGGCATACACATTGCAGAGTTTGAATTCATCCCGCAGTTCGGTGTTGGTCACACCCTGCCACACATCCCCCATCCGATAGTTCTCATTCCCCACGAACTGATGGCAGGGATACAAATCCCCCCAGGGAGTTACGGCCAGATACTCAGTTCCGCTTCCGCATCCCGAGATGCGTTTGTAGATGCACGGACCGTGGGTCAGGTCGATCATGTAATGGTAAAAGGTAAACGGCCGGCCCTCCCGGCGGCGGCGCAGCATCTCATTGGCCAGGATCTCATACTGTTCCTTCAGAACAGGAAGATCCTCTTCAGTGAGCGCATAAGGCTCACCAGGGGCACATACTACCGGTTCCATGCTCAGTTCGGTAAAACCCAGATCCGCTATGTGGAAGATGTCGTTGGTAAAGTCCAGATTGTTGTGGGTAAAGGTGCCCCGTACATAGTAATTTTTGTTGCCGCGCCGCCGGGCAAATTCCTGAAACTTGGGCACGATCTTGTCGTAGCTTCCCTCACCCGCGCAGTTGCGGCGCAGCCTGTCGTGGACCTCCTTGCGGCCGTCCAGGCTCATGACCACATTGTGCATCTCTTTGTTGGCGAACTCGATCACGTCGTCGTTCACCAGTACGCCGTTGGTGGTCAGGGTAAAGCGGAAATTCTTGTTTTTGTCCTTTTCGATGCTGCGGGCATAGGCCACCAGGTCCTTGACCACCTGCCAGTTCATCAGCGGTTCCCCGCCGAAAAAGTCCACTTCCAGATTGCGTCGGTTGCCCGAATGCGCCACCAGAAAATCCAGCGCCTGTTTGCCCACTTCAAAGCTCATGAGCGCCCGGTCGCCATGGTATTTGCCCTGGCTGGCAAAGCAGTATTCACAGTTCAGGTTACAGGTGTGTGCCACATGCAGGCAGAGAGCCTTGATATTGTTGCTGCGCTTTTTGAAATCAAAAGCCATATCGGCGTATACATCTTCGCTGTACAGTTTGCCGGCCTTTTGCAGCGCCTGGATATCCGCCAGACAGTCACGGATCTCCGCCTCGGTCACATCCGGGCAATCGCCGTATTTCTGAAGCATCCGCCGCACGATCTCGTCCTCCGGCGTTTGCGGATACAGAGCGATCATGTCGTATGCCACCTCGTCCACCACGTGGACCGAGCCGCTGTACACATCCAGCACGATGTTATAGCCGTTGAGTTTGTATTGATGGATCACTTGGGATTTCCTCTCTGTTCATTCTCTATCCATAGGCGGGCCGCACCGGCCCTTGGAAATACAGAAAAACACCGCCTGCCCCACGGGAGGCAGGCGGCGCCTTACCGGTCAGACTCAGGCATTCTCGCTGTGCTCGCACATCTGATTGGCGACACCGCAGGAAGTCTTGCAGGCAGACTGGCAGGAGGTCTGGCATTCGCCGCAACCGCCGTTCTGCACGCTCTTGGCCAAATCACGGGTTTCGAGTGTCTGGATACGCTCCATCCTACATCCCCCTTTCTCAACGCATCGCCCTTGCCGCGGAACGCAACCGCTGCCCGGGCGTGGAATTTGTTTCTTTATTATACACTGATGCCGTTTGCTTCGTCAACACCCTCTTTTGGCAGCGCCGAAGGGTCGGAAGCACGTTTTCCTTCCCCGGCGGTCTGGTTCATTCAGGATCCGCGATCCCGCTGTCCGGGTCTGTTTCGCACAGCACCCACAATTTCTCCGGCATCCCGCCGCGGGTGCTGCGCAGCGTTACATCCCGGCGGGACTGCTCCGCAAACAGCGCCGCCATCTGCGGGTCCAGCTGTTCACCGGGGATCAGCACCGGAATGCCCGGCGGGTAGGCCCAGACCGATTCCGCGCTGATCCGCCCGACAGCCTGTTCCACCGGGACAAGTTCCGCTCTGCGCTCAGCCGCCTGCCAGGGGGCGAGCGGCGCTTTTGTCAGCGGCCACGGCAAGAGCGGCGCGGTCGCCGGCGCCGTGGGGAGTTCCGCATCCAGCCGGCACAGCGCCTGGGCCAGCGCGGCCAGGCTCGTTTCTGTATCGCCCGGCCCGGTCATGGCCAGCGTCCAATCGCCGCCCGCCATCTCCAGCTCCATGGAAAAGCGTTTTCGCAGCTGGTCTTTCAGCTGCCGCCCGGTAAGCGGCCCCGCACCGATCACAATTTTTCCCGTATCCCGCAGAAACGGCAAGCGCTCTTGCCCTCCCAGCAACCGAAGGCGGCGAAGCGAATCGGTCTTTCGGTAAAAGGACTCCAAGCGGGTCTGCCAGGCAGACAATGCGGACAGCCCCTGTTCTTCCAACCATCTTACGCATCCGTCGATCGAGGCCATCAGCAGATACGACGGGCTGCTGGTCTGGAACACGGCCAATTGTGCCTGCACAGCCGCCGGATCCGCCATCGGCCCGGCGCAGTGCAGGATCGCGGTCTGGGTCAGACTGGGGAGAGTCTTGTGCAGGCTCTGAATGACCAGATCCGCCCCCGCCGCCACCGCCCCCGCCGGAAACACGCCGTACAGCCCCAGATGCGCGCCATGCGCTTCGTCCACAAGGACCGGGATATTGGCGGCATGCGCCAGCCGTACCAAGGCGGGCAGATCGCTGATGATCCCTTCATAGGTGGGACTGGTCAGGATCAAGAGCCTGGCGTCCGGCCAGCGGGCAATGGCCGCCGAGAGGGAAGCCGGTGTGACCGGACCCGAAAAACTCCAGCCGGGAACCGTGTCGGGCATCACAAACGCCGGACGCAGACGGCAGAGTTCCAACGCATTGTACACCGACCGATGGCAGTTTCTCGCCACCAGCACGCGGCTTCCCGCCGGCGCCAGCGCCCGGATGCCGGCCAGCACGCCGCCGGTGGAACCGTTCACCAGAAACCAGCTTTTTCGCGCCCCCCACAGAGCGGCCGCGCGATCCTGCGCCTGCTGCAAAATCCCTTCCGGCGTGTGAAGATCGTCAAATCCCGTGATCTCTGTAATGTCCAGAGCCGCCTGTAAAACATCCAGGTAACCAGCCAGCGATGTATTGCGCTTGTGACCCGGCATGTGCATGGGGATCTCACCGGAGCCGGACAATGCCTCCAACCGGGCCAACAGCGACAAATCGGTCATAAAGCCTCCTTGATGTTTCCATAAACGGCATGCTGCAAAGCCAAGCCGTCGGCGCTGCAGCATGTAAAGCGCATTTACATTACAGGTTCAGTGCCGTTCGCAGCGCATCTACCTTATTGGTTTCTTCCCAGGGAACCTGCAGGTCCTCCCGGCCCATGTGGCCGTATGCCGCGAGCCGGCGGTAGATCGGGCGTCGGAGGTCCAGATCCCGGATGATCGCGGCCGGACGAAGGTCAAACACTTTACACACCGCCTGCTGCAGCGCGTCGTCGCTCACCGTGCCGGTCCCGAAGGTGTCCATCATCACGCTGACCGGATCGGCCACACCGATGGCATACGCCAACTGTACTTCGCACCGGCGGGCCAGCTTGGCCGCCACGATATTTTTGGCCACCCATCGGGCGGCATACGCGGCGCTGCGGTCCACCTTGCTTGGGTCCTTCCCGCTGAAAGCGCCGCCGCCATGGCGGGCGTAGCCGCCGTAGGTGTCCACAATGATCTTGCGGCCGGTGAGACCGGAATCCCCCTGAGGCCCTCCCACTACAAAGCGACCGGTGGGGTTGATGTAATATTTTGTATGCGCATCCAGCAGTTCCGCGGGGATGACCGGCAGGATCACCTGCCGCATTATATCCTCCCGCAGCTTTTCCATTGTCACATCCGGACTGTGCTGGCTGGAAATGACCACTGCATCCACCCGAACAGGGCGCCCGTCATCGTATTCCACGGTGACCTGGCTTTTGCCATCCGGGCGAAGATACTCCAGCGTACCGTCTTTACGGACGGCCGACAGGCGCAGTGCCAGTTTGTGCGCCAGACTGACGGGCAGCGGCATCCGCTCGGGCGTTTCGTCACAGGCAAATCCAAACATCATCCCCTGATCGCCGGCGCCGCCCACCTCGTCGTTGGTGCCCAGCGCAATGTCCGGGCTCTGCTCATCAATATTGGTAATAACGGCGCAGGTATCCGCGTCAAACCCAAACTTCGCGCGGGTATATCCGATCTCCCGGATGACCTGCCGAGCCACGGACTGGATATCCACATAGCAGCTGGTGGTGATCTCCCCCATTACGTGAACAAGGCCGGTGGAGCAGGTGGTCTCACAGGCCACCCGCGCGTCCGGGTCTCTGGCGAGGATCGCGTCCAGGACCGCGTCGCTGATCTGGTCGCAGATCTTGTCCGGATGCCCTTCGGTGACCGATTCGGATGTAAACAGATGCTTTGCCATAGCAGATTGCCCTCCCTGTAAAAATCTTGAAAAGCAACTTGCCGGAAAGCGCAAGGCGCACGCAAAAAAGCGCCCGAAGCCGAAAGCCCCGGGCGCATACACGCTTATCTTTCGGTTTCCCGCAGGATTTGGCACCTTGCAGATGCAGGTTGCCGGGCTTCACAGGGCCTGTCCCTCCGCCACTCTTGATAAGTTGCTATTCAATTTTCGACAATAATCATATCATGCGGCAGACAGCTTGTCAACCGATTTTTCAGCCCATGCTGATCCCCATCCGGCGGGCCACCTCCAGCATACCGTGGCTCTCCGGCACCAGGCGGCTTTTCCCCGCGATATCCTTGAGTTTATTCTCCCCCACATGGTTGTTTTTCATCGCCACCGTGATGCCGTAGTTTTCATCTTCCACCATCTTGGCCGCGTACGAACCAAATTGGGTGGCCAGGATCCGGTCATAGGCGGAAGGGCTTCCGCCCCGCTGCATGTGGCCCGGCACGCAGACCCGGGTCTCAAAGCCGGTCATCTTTTCGATCTGCTTGGCGATCCGGTTGGTGGCGGTGGTGTATCCCTGCTCCGCCCGCTTGGCCGCGCGCTCTTTCTTTTTCATGCGGGCTTCCTCCGCGTCATACACCCCTTCGGCCACCGCCAGGATCGAGAAGTTCTTCCCTTGCGCAGCGCGCGCCTCGATCGCGGCGCAGACGTTGTCAATGGTATAGGGGAGTTCCGGTATCAGGATGATATCCGCGCCGCCGGCAATACCGGAATACAGGGTCAGCCAGCCGGCTTTGTTGCCCATGATCTCCACGACCATGCAGCGGCTGTGGCTGCCGGCGGTGGTATGGATGCGGTCGATCACCTCAGTGGCGATATCCACCGCTGTATGGAACCCGAACGTCACATCGGTACCGTAGATATCGTTGTCAATGGTCTTGGGCAGGCCGATCACATTCAGGCCTTCCTCCGCCAGAAGATTGGCGGTTTTATGCGTACCGTTGCCGCCCAGGCAGAGCAGGCAGTCCAGCTTCATATCCTTGTAATTCTTTTTCATGGCTTCGACCTTGTCCACATTGTCGTCGCCCACGACCCGCATCAGTTTGAAGGGGGTACGCTTGGTGCCCAGGATCGTGCCGCCCACCGTCAGGATGCCGGAAAATTCATACGGCTGCATGACCCGCCAGTCTCCGTTGATCAGGCCGGAATACCCGTTGATAATGCCGATAATCTCCACATCTTCGCCCATGCGCTGATACAGCGCCTTGGCAACGCCCCGGATCGTGGCATTCAGGCCCGGGCAGTCGCCGCCGGAAGTAAGGATACCTACACGTCTTTTCATTTCTGTCTCCTCCTTGTCAAACTTCACGGAGTTGTTATCTACAGAGTACCCCTTCCCCGGGCACTTGTCAATGTAATTCTGCGTACACCCTTCGCCGGTTATTCGGTTTTGGCAAGCGGGCGTCTGTTTTCGCAAAGTTCCCGCAAACAGTCGGCGGTAGCGCCCGTGCCACGCGCCAACAGTTCCTGCGGTGTACCCGCAAAGAGCAGACAGCCGCCGTTCTCTCCGCCATCCGGGCCGAGGTCCACGATCCAGTCGCTGTGGAGTATGACCTGCGGATCGTGTTCCACCAGGATCAGCGTCCCCCCCGCTTCCACCAGTTCATCCGCCAGGGTCAGAAAATTCCGCACATCCTCCGGGTGCAGCCCCCGAGTCGGCTCATCCATCAGATACAGCTGTTCCCTGCCGGCGCTGCCCAGCAGTTCCCGGGCCAGAAGAAGCCGCTGCGCCTCTCCGCCCGACAGGGTGGGAAGTGTCTGGCCCAGCGTCAGATATCCCAATCCCACCCGCCGCAGCAGCTGCAGCGGCCGGTTCAGCTTTTTGCTGTTTCCGAACAGGCCGGCCGCCTCTTCCACCGTTAATCCCAGCGCTTCGCTTACCGTGATCCCGCGGCACTTCACCGCCAGCACTTCCGGGGAAAACCGCTGGCCGCCGCATACGGGGCATACCTGTTCCGCGTCGGCAAAAAACAGCAGATCGCTGGGCACGGTGCCAAGCCCCTGGCAGGTCTCACAGCGGCCGCCCGGCGCGTTAAAGGAAAAGTCCCGCTCGGTCAGGCCGCGAGCTTTCGCTTCCGGGCTGGCGGCGAACAAGGCGCGCAGCGGAGTCCAGACTTCGGCATAGGTAGCCACATTGGAACGCTTGCCCCGCATGGGAGGGGTTTGCGTCAGACGGATCACCCGCCCGAACCGGCCGCAACCGGTCACGCCGTTTTCCGGCCCCGGGCAGTCCCTTCCTGCCAGCAGCCCAAACACCAGCGAAGTCTTTCCCGCGCCGGAGGGACCGGTAACCGTTGTGATACAGCCGGCGGGAAAACTCACCTGCAGATCCCGCAGATTGTTTTTCCGCGCGCCAAAGACACGGATCGGCTCACCCGCGCCCGAGCGCCGGCGTGAAGTGACGGTGCAGGGCCGTGTGAGCCATCGCCCTGTAATTGAGGCAGGGACCGCCGCAATCTGCTCAGGCGTTCCCTGCGCGACCACCCGGCCACCCTGCCGGCCCGCGCCGGGCCCCAGATCCACGATGTGATCCGCCGCCCGCATGATCTCCGGGTCGTGCTCGATCACCAGCACCGTGTTTTCCCGGTCCCGCAGCTGGCGGAGAAGATCGATCAGCCCCCGTGTATCCCGCGGATGCAGGCCGGCGGTGGGTTCATCCAGAATATAGATCAGTCCGCTCAGGTCGGCGTCCAGCGCCGCTGCCAGGCGCAGACGCTGGCTCTCACCGCCCGACAGGGTCACCGCCGGACGGTCAGGCGTGAGGTGACCCAGCCCCACCCGCTGCAAACGGGTCAGCTTGGTGCGCAGATCGGCAATATACTCCCGGGCAAGCGGCCGGCGTGTAGGGGCGGCAGGGCGGTTTCCAGCCGGCTCACCCAATCCAGCAGCCGTTCCAGGGGAAGCGCCGCCAGTTCCGGCAGCCGGGTCTCCAGCACTGTTACCTGCCGGGACTCGGCGTTCAGCCTTTCACCATTGCAGGCCGGGCAGCGCTCCATGGAAAAATAGGATTCAAGGCCTCGGACATTTCCCTCACGCGCTGCCAACCGCCGCCGCAGCATGGGCTCGATCCCTTCAAACCTCCCCTGGGACGCACTGGTCGGCACCGTGCCGCCATAGGCGTTCGCAAAAGCCTCCGCTCCCTCATACAGCAGCATTTTTTGTTGGGGCGAATATCCGGCCACAGGGAGTTTGGTCGGAGCAGGCAGCCCAAACCAGCGGCAGGCCGCGGCATACAGGTCGGTCTGGTATTCCCGGTATTTGCCCGGCCAGAAGGCCACCGCCCCCTGTTCCAGGCTGCGGCTCTCCTCCACCGCGGCTGCCCGGCGCACTGTCATAGTCCGCCCGACGCCCCGGCAGAGCGGGCACGCCCCCTCCCGGGTATTGAAAGAAAAGTCCGTGCGGGTATATTTGCGCATCCGGCGCCCGCAAGCCGGGCAGTCCATCCATACCAGAAATTCCTCGCCCCGGTGCTCGGTGATCTCGGGAGAATCGGCCGCGCAGACCAAAGCGCCGCAGAACGGACATCGGCGGCGGCCCAGTTTTTCAAACAGCATCCGAAGATCGGTGTAAACGTCCGTAACGGTGCCCACCGTGGAACGGGGATTCCGATTGGGGGCCGTCTGCGGGATAAGGACCGCCGGCGAAGCGCCGCTGATCCGTTCCACATCCGGTTTTGCGATCCCCTGCATGGACAGGGCCTCCAGATATTTTCGCTGACACTCCTGAAACAGCACCTTTACCAGCAGGGTAGATTTGCCGGAACCGGATACGCCGGTCACCACCGTCAAACGATTTTTGGGAAGTTCCAGCGAGATATGGTCCAGATTCTCCTGCCAGGCATTCTGGATATGGATAGGCTGCATGTTGTGTTCCTTCCTCCGCCGACGACGGCTGGGATCAGACAAGGAAAGGCCAACGTTTGCACGTCGGCCTTTCTGTTTGGATCGGCAGGATTCACGCCTGCCGATTTGCCCGCTCTTTTCTCTCGTAAAACGCCCGCCGGGCCGAAAAATAGCACTGGGGGCACAGGCTCTGGTATTGCACGCTGTTTTCCTGATCGATGGCCACCTGCGCGCCTTCAAAGACGAACTCCCCGTTGACCTTACGCCCATTGCAGATCGCTTTGCGCCCGCAGGTGCAGATGGTTTTCATCTCTTCAATGGCGTGGGCCAATTCCAGCAGGCGGGTGGAACCGGGAAATCCCTGCAGGGAAAAGTCGGTGCGCAGGCCATAGCAGATCACTGGGATGTTCAGTTCCACTGTGACCATAAACAGTTGTTCGGCCTGTTCAGGGGTGAAAAACTGACTCTCATCCGCCAGCACGCAGGCAAGCGGAGAACGGGCGGATTCCTGGCGGACCGCCTCCAGCACGTTCATTTCCCGGGGCACTGACAAATCCACCTTGCGGGTGACCCCCAGGCGGCTGACCAGCCGGTCGCCGCCCTTCGTATCCACGCTGGGTTTGATAACGAGGACCCGCATCCCCCGTTCTTCATAGTTATATGCCACCTGCATCAGGGCGGTACTTTTGCCGCTGTTCATCGCGCCATAGCGAAAATACAGTTTTGCCATGTTGCCGAAACGGTCCTTTCTCAGCTGTCGTTGCGCAGACGGTATCCCAGGCTCATCAGACTGTCGCCCAGGTGCACGTTCTCCACCGTTACATCGGGATACGGCACCGACAGATCGTAGTGGCTGAAGTTCCAGAAACCGCGAATGCCCAACTCCACAAGGGTGGAGGACAGCTCTTTGGCGCCTTCACGGGGCACACAGAGGACCGCCACCTCCGGATGTTCGGCGCGGCAGAAATTTTCCAGTTCCCGAACATGGCGTACCGGGATCTCGCCCAGCAGCATCCGGCCCACCTTTTCCTCGCTGGCGTCAAATGCGCCGATCAGTTTATATCCGTTGGTATCGCGGGTGAGAAAGCTGGAGACGGCGGTGCCCAAACGGCCGGTACCGATCAAAATGGTGGGGATCAGCGTACCGTCGCCAAACAGCAGCTTGCTGAGTTCCGCCAGCAGGACCTCCACATTGTAGCCGATCCCCTGCTGCCCAAACCCGCCAAAGCAATTGAAATCCTGGCGCACCTGCGAAGCTGTGGTCCCCATGACGCGCGCCAACTCGCTGGAGGACACTTTGGTAATGCCGCTGCGCTGCATATTGTTCAGATACCGGTAGTACTTGGGCAGACGTTTGATCACCGGCAGCGAAACCTTGCCCTGGGTAGACATGAACCAACCATCCCTTCCCGGATAAATTTCTGTGGAAATTGTATCAATATCTTTATTATACGTCTGAAACGGCGCTTGTCAAATGTTCTTTCCGCGGGAAGGCATAATTGGCAAACCGGCATGGAACACTAGATTCGGCGGCCGGCAAAAGGACGCAAAACTGCAGATTCGGGAGGCAATTTCATGCGGCAGGAACAGGAACGTTTCGAAAATACAGAGGAGAATCTGGACCAGCTGGAACAGCAGTATATCCGGGAGATGGGCTCTGTGCTGCGCACGCGCGGCCCGCATGCCATCCATTGCCTTACGGTGGTCGGCACCATCGAGGGGCATGTGGCGGCGGGGCAAGGCCAGAAAACCACTCGCTACGAACATGTGATCCCTCAGCTTGTGGCGATCCAGGAAGACCCGGAAGTGGAAGGGCTTCTTGTGATCCTGAACACGGTGGGCGGCGATGTGGAGGCCGGCCTGGCGCTGGCGGAACTGATCAGCGGCATCACCAAGCCAAGCGCCACCCTGGTATTGGGCGGCGGGCACTCGATCGGCATCCCGCTGGCGGTGAGCGCCCGGCGCAGTTTTATCGTACCCACCGCCACCATGACCCTGCACCCCGTACGCCATTCCGGCCTGGTATTGGGGGTGCCGCAGACCCTGCGCTACTTTGAGCAGATGCAGCAGCGGATCACCGGCTTCGTTGCCGGGCACTCGGGCATCTCCGCCCGGCGTTTCAACCAGCTGATGATGCGCACCGGAGAACTGGTGATGGATGTAGGCACCGTTCTCACCGGCGAACGCGCCGTTAAAGAGGGGCTGATTGACCAGATGGGCACCTTGAGCGACGCGCTGCAATACCTGTACACGCAGATCGAGCAGGAAAACATCGACCCGTCCCCCACTTCAGAAAAATAATCCCCGCCCGGCACTACCATTTTTTTACGGATTTTGCTACACTACCAATATACAACTTTTTCAGGCGAGCGGGGCAGCCGTACCCCGGACGCGCTGTTGGCACAAAGGGCGCCGACCCGCCCTTACATAATATGAGGAGAAACCATGAACCAAGATCTGCACAAATCATCCTGCCCCCTGCTGCGCAAGGGATGCGGCGGATGCCAGCTTCTCGCCATGCCCTATCCGGAACAGCTGGCGCGCAAGCAATCGTTTGCCCGCCGACTGCTGGAAAAATGGGGGCCTGTTCAGCCCATTGTGGGGATGGAGGACCCCTGGCGTTACCGCTGCAAGGTGACCGCCAGCTTTACGACAGACCCGCGGCAGGGGCTTGTATGCGGCCTTTATGTGCAAGGCAGCCGGCGCGTACTGCCTGCCACCACCTGCCCGCTGCAGGATCGCCGGGCGGAACAGGCCATACAGGCCGTTCTGCAGGCGGCGCGGGAATGCCGCTACACCGCCTTCGATCCGGCTCGGCGTACCGGACTGCTCCGCCACGTGCAGGTACGGCAGGGGCTGTTTACCGGGCAGCAGATGGTCACCGTGGTCACCGGGCCGGATATACTGCCGGGCAGCCGGCGGTTCGCGGCCCGCGTGCGGGAACTTTGCCCCGGGCTGACCACCCTGGTGCAAAACGTCAATCCCCGCCCCACCGGTATGGTACTGGGAGAAAAATGCCGGATCCTCTTCGGGGCCGGATATATCGAGGATACGTTGTGCGGGCTGCGGTTTCGCATCTCTCCGGTCTCCTTTTATCAGGTGAATCCCCGCCAGACACAGCGCCTGTATGAACTGGCGATCCGGGAAGCCAACCTCACCGGAAAGGAGACGGTGCTGGATGCTTACTGCGGTACCGGTACCATCGGTCTTGCCGCGGCCGGCCAGGCCAGGCAGGTCCTGGGTGTGGAACTGAACGCTGCCGCCGTGCGGGACGCCCAGGCAAACGCCCGCCGAAACCATATACAAAACGCCCGGTTCGTCTGTGCCGACGCCGGCGCGTATCTGAACCGTCTGGCCGGCGAACACATCGCCCCGGACACGGTTTTTCTTGACCCTCCCCGTTCCGGCAGCACACCGGAATTTCTGGCGGCGCTGGGCCGGCTGGCGCCGCCACGGGTGGTGTACATTTCCTGCGATCCCGCTACCCAGGCCCGGGACATCGCCCTGTTGGCCCGGGAGGGATACCGGATGATCCGGGCCATCCCGGTGGATATGTTTCCGCATACAGAACATGTGGAAACGGTATGTTTATTGTCCAAACTTAATGCGAAGCAACATATCGAGATAAACTTGGATATGGACGAGCTGGATTTGACCGATGCGGAGAAGAAAGCTACCTACCAAGAAATCAAGGATTATGTGCTGGAGCATAGCGGCTTGAAAGTTAGCAGCTTATATATCGCACAGGTAAAGCAGAAGTGCGGTATCATCGAGCGTGAAAACTACAATAAGCCGAAGTCAGAGGACGCTAAACAGCCCCAATGCCCGCCGGATAAAGAAAAAGCAATCAAGGAGGCATTGACGCACTTCGGCATGATTTAAGGAGGGCGGATATGACGCATTTGATTTCTTGTGAGTTTAACATGGATACTGCTTGTGTGGAACTGAAATTCACCGATGGCAGCATGATTGCGATTGATACCATTGCTGTTGAGAACGAAGTTGCCGACAATAAGTATCAGCGGTCAGAGCTTGACTATCTAATCTACAACGCTCCATTGGAGTATGCTGACCTCATTTTGAACGGTGATTCCGAAACATATCTGAAAACTGTAACTGAATACAAACCGCTTGATAGCTAACCAACAATTTGCCCGTGAGAGAAATCCTGCGGGCAATTTTTGTTACTTTTTTGTGAATCCTATTGACTTTTATCCCATTTCGGATTATAATATATTTTGTACGATTACGGACAATCTTTACTCGGAGGTAACGGTATGAGTGTTGGAATGGATAGTTACAGCGATTATGCTTCACAGCTTAATCAATGTGATAAGGAGATAGATGATCTTTACCATACCTACGCTCTCCGACACAATCTGTCCGATGCTGCATTGTGGATTCTCTACGCCATATATGATTTGAATGACAGTGTTACACAAGCGGATTTATGCAGTTGTTGGTTTTTTAGCCGTCAGACAATCAATTCTGCACTGAAAGGTTTGGAGCAGCAAGGCATCATTGAGTTAGTGGCTATTCCTGGCAATCGGAAGAGTAAAAATATCGTCTTCACCGAAAGGGGTAAGGATATGGCAGAACAGATTATTGTGCCATTGAAACAAGCGGAGAATAATGTTTTTGCCGCATTAAGTGATGAAGAAAACAAGCAATTTGTGGAGTTAACGCAGAAGCGCTGCTCACTTCTGCGAAAGTTTTTAGAAACTGAATAATACTTGTCATCGGAGGACAGCGCACCGTAGTGTAGGAGTCAATGACTCTCTGTCGATTGGAAGATGTCGGGTGAGCCCGGTTAGGACGAAAGGTATTGCCTTTTGAAATAATCGGGCAATTTTTATGTAGAAAGGAAATAATTATGAGGATTATTACGATCAGCCGTGAGTTTGGCAGCGGTGGACGAGAGTTGGGTAAGCGTCTTGCAGAAGAATTGGGAGTACCTTGCTACGATCAGCAGATCATTGAAATGGTAGCAGAGAAAGAAAATCTGGACAAAACCTATGTGTCCAATGTTGCGGGACAGAATATCAGCGCATTTTATCCCTCTACCATTGCAAGAGGTTTTTATAGACCCAATTATTCCATTATGCAATCTACTCAAATCATGGCATCCCAGCATGATCTAATCAGGAAGCTCGCAAGCGAAGGAAGCTGTGTAATCATCGGCAGAGCTGCAGATGTGATACTTGCCGATCAGAAGCCTTTTAGTATCTTCGTTTGTGCGGATGAAGAATCCAAGCTGAAACGCTGTCATGCAAGAGCTAAAGCAGATGAGAATCTGACCGACAGGGAAATGCTTCGCAAATGCCGTGATATTGATAAAAGGCGTGCTTCATACAGAAAAATGTTCACTGATAAAAAGTGGGGCGAGGCATCGGGCTATCATCTTTGCGTCAATACATCTGGGAAAGAAATAAAGCCGCTCGTATCTGGTATTCTGGAATATATTGAGCGTTGGTATTCGGAGGAATAAGCAAAAAATGAAAATGGATTCCAAAACTATGTTTTCTACGCTTTCGCCGTGGAGGTTATTTTTCACAGTAGCGTTGCCCGGCATGGTCAGTATGTTCGCTATGTCGATATACAGCATTTTTGAAGGTATTTTTATCGGACAGAAATTGGGCGAAGTCGCATTTGCGGCGGTCAATATTGCAATGCCTATTGTTATGATCAATTTCTCGATTGCTGATCTGGTAGGTGTTGGTGCATCGGTGCCGATTTCCATCGCTCTTGGGAAAAAAGACGAAAAGACTGCAAACAATATTTTCTCTTGTTCGATTATTTTGATTCTGATTGCATCCGTGATTATGGGAACAATCATGTTCTTTGCCGCTGAGCCGCTGGCAAGACTCATGGGCGCAGATGATAACCTTTTATATACGGCATCCAAATATATTCGTACTTATGCGCTGTGCAGCCCACTGACTACAGTTTTCTTTGCAATGGATAACTATTTGCGTATTAGCGGATATGTTAAGACAAGTATGTTCATCAATATTTTTTCCAATGTGGCAACTATTGGACTCTTGGTTTTCTTTTTGATTGGTCTGGAGATGGATGTAGTTGGTTCAGCTCTTGCTACCTGTATTTCTTTTTGTTTGTGTTCATTCATGGCGATGATTCCATTTGTTCGTGGCAAAGCACTATTGAAGTTCGTAAAACCAAAGTTCAGTGCCGGAATGTTGAGAGAGATTGCAGCTTGTGGCTTTCCCACTTTCCTTAATAATATTGCTGGTCGAGTCACCTCGATCCTTATAAATATTTCCCTTATGACACTTGGTATAAAGGTTCTTGGTGAAGGCGGCGGAACAACAGCAGTTGCAGCATACTCTGTCCTGATGTACGCAAGCGATATGTGTCAGCCGTTAATTTATGGTATGAGCGATTCCCTTGCTCCCGCTATCGGTTTCAACTGGGGAGCAGAAAAACATGACAGAGTAAAAAAGATCGCTCGATGTGGCTACATCGGAGCAGGTGTTGTTAGTATTACGGCAACTGCAATAATGTTCTTTTTCTCTGGAACCATTGCGTCGCTCTTTGTTGATGCAGAAGAAATCAGATTACTTGAACTATCTACCCGAGCCCTGCAACTGTTTAGTTTAACCTATCTTGTTCGATGGTTTTCCATTTCAGCACAGAGCTTTCTTGCTGCTATCGAAAAGCCAATGCAGGCAACGATTCTGTCAGTGTGCGTAGCACTTGTGTTCCCGGTTATTATGCTTGGTGCGCTCTGGAACTTTGGACTGGATGGTATCTGGCTGAATATGTCCTCCACGCGCCGGACGGATACGCCTGCCAGGTACATCTCAATGAGGGCTTCCTCCACGCTGCTCTCCCGGCGGCGATACCGCTCAATGATGGCGGTCTCGAAGGAGATCCCTTTGAGCTTGGGTACCTTGAGGGTAACATCCCCGGAAGTGGTGGTAAGATTGCGGCTGTAGTGGCCGCTGCGGTATCCCTGGCGCTGCTCATTACGCTCGTACCGGGCCGCCTGGGTCAGCTTTTGAGCCTCAGTCTCCAGCAGCTCGTTGAGAGTTTCCTCTACGCTCCCACGCACAAGTTCCTTGAGTTCGTTCTTGATTACGGCCTCGTTTAGT
>CASFJO010000095.1 GCA_949295035.1 uncultured Gemmiger sp. | reverse complement strand
CAGCCGCGTGCTGTACCGCTCCATTTTGTGGGCCAGCCACAGCGAGGACGAGCTGCACAAGTGGTTCAGCTCCAACTTCAACGTGGAGGTCCACGCCTATGTGAAGAACGGCAAGTACTGCGTGGTCAACAACACCTACGAACCGCAGCACACCACCGTCTACAAGGGCGACGGCTCCAGCTTCGAGCTGGATATGGACGCCAACGAGATCCGCTGGTACGAGATCTGAGTTTTACCATTTCGCCTGTATCCATACGCTGCGGCGGCGGCCTCTTTTGGGGCTGCCGCCGCGGTTTTTTGGCCTGCGGCAGGCCAAACGTAAAGAAAAAGTGAAGAAAATGTAAAACAAAAGTGCGCGGAACGCTAGGCAAGCCGCCCCGGGATTGGTATAATACAATCGTATGGGGCATTGCGCAACGGGGCGTGACCGGCGCGGGGCCGTACCACAGGCGGACAATGGAGCGTGCGCATGACGATATTTGACCTGATCAATCTGGCCGGCGGCATCGGTCTGTTCTTGTATGGAATGTCCATCATGGGCGCCGGCCTGGAGAAGATCGCAGGCGGCAAAATGGAAAAGGTGCTGCAAAAACTTACCTGCTCGGTGTGGCGGGCGGTGCTGCTGGGGGCCATCATCACCGGGCTGATCCAGTCCAGCGCCGGCACCACCGTGATCTGCATCGGCCTGGTCAACGCGGGCATCTTTCAGCTGTCCCAGGCCATCGGGGTCATTATGGGTGCCAACATCGGCACCACCGTCACCGGCCAGCTGATCCGCCTGGCGGACATCAGCGGCGACAATCTGCTGCTGACCCTGATCAATCCCAAGACTTTTTCCCCGCTGGTGGCGCTGGTGGGCGCTATCCTGTTCGTATTTTTCAAATCCCCCAAAAAGCGCACCATCGGGCAGGTGCTCATGGGGTTTGGCATCCTGTTTACCGGCATGTTCACCATGGAGACCGCCGTCTATCCGCTGCGGGAGAGCGAATTGTTCCTGACCCTGTTCTCCAAGCTGCAAAACCCGCTGCTGGGGGTGCTGGCGGGCGCGCTGGTCACGGTGGCGATCCAGAGCTCCTCGGCCAGCGTGGGTATCCTGCAGGCGCTCAGCGCCACCGGCGCGGTCACCTGGGGCAGCGCCATCCCCATCATCCTGGGCCAGAACATCGGCACCTGTTCCACCCCGCTGATCGCTTCCATGGGCGCTTCCACCGCCGCCAAACGCAGCGCGGTGGTGCATCTCTACTTTAATATCATCGGCACCATCGTATTCCTGCTGGGCATCTACGGTCTGCGGGCGGCGGGGCTGTTCCCCTTCTGGTATGACGTGATGAACAAAGGGGATATCGCCAACTTTCACACCCTGTTCAATGTGGTGATCACCCTGTTGTTCATGCCCTTCACCCGGGTGCTGGCCTGGCTGGCTGAGCGCACCATCCCGGACAAGCCCGGCGGCGAGCCCGATCTGACCATGCCGGTGCTGGATGAGCGCCTGTTCACCAGCCCGGCGGTGGCGCTGCAGCAGGCCCGTAACGCCGTGGCCAAGATGGGCAGCCGGGCGGCCCGCAACGTGCAGCTGGCGCTGCCGCTGCTGGAAAAGTTTGACGAGGAGACGGCCGATCAGATCGATCAGAGGGAGACGCTCATCGACAAGATGGAGGTGGGGGTCAGCAACTATCTGGTGCGGATCAGCGAGCATGAACTCTCGGAGGACGAGAACCAGCAGGTGAATGAACTCATCAGCTTTATCACCGATTTTGAGCGCATCGGGGACTACGCCATCAATGTGCGGGAGCGGGGCGAGGAGATGCGGGACAAAGAACTGGCTTTCAGTGCCGCCGCCTATGAGGAGATGGCGGTTTTGTCCGACGCCATTCAGGAGATCCTGCAGCTGACCAACGAGGCATTCGGAGAACCCGGCAGCCAGAGCCTGGACCGGGTGGAACCGCTGGAAGAGACCATCGACCTGCTCTGCGCCACCATGCGCCGCCGCCATGTGGACCGGCTGCGGGACGGCGCCTGCCAGCTGGAGAGCGGCATCATCTTCCTGGATGTGCTCACCGACCTGGAACGCATCTCCGATCACTGTTCCAATATCGCGGCCCGTCTGGTGGGGATGAAGCGCAACGAGACGCTGGACGCTCACGCCCTTCGCCGGGAACTGCACACCGGCGCGGTGCCCGGCTACAGCGAGAACATGGAAGGATATCGGAAAAAATACGGCCAGCGGATGGGCGCGGAACTCACTGCCTGACCGGGGTACAAATACAAACGCGCCGGCATACAGGGCGAGAGCGGCCCGGTATGCCGGCGCGTTTTTTTATGTGGGCAGAATGGTGCGCGGCTTTTATCCCGCCGCGCCCGGTCGGCGCACCGCGGGCAGCCGGATGGTAAAGATCGAACCCGTCCCGGGGCGGCTGTCCAGGGTGATGCGGCCCTGATGCTGCAGCACGATCTGCTGCGTGATGGAAAGCCCCAGGCCGCTGGACCCCTGCCGCTTGGCGCCGGGCGCGCAACTGGCAGGCCTGCCCGATCCTGTTCATCTCCTGCCTGGACAACAGCGATACCATCGTACAGGCGCTGGAGGCGGGCGGGGACGATTTCATTACAAAACCCTTCGACAACAAGGTGCTGGAAGCCCGGATCCAGGCCAGTCTGCGCCGGTTCCGCCAGCAAGGGCAGCTGCCCGCCGGCCCCACCACCCGCTGCGGCGGCTTTGCGCTGGACGCCGCCGGCCGTATGGTGCATCTGCCGGACGGCGGTCAGGCGCATCTGTCGGCCACCGAGTACCGCATTTTGAGTTTTCTTATGGAACACATTGGCCAGTGCTTCACCACGCGGGAGTTGTACGTGCATATATGGGGCGAGAAAAGCCTGGGAGATACCCGCACGGTGGTGGTGCATATCCACAATCTGCGCGCCAAGATCGAGCCCGATCCGGAACATCCCCGCTATCTGAAACAGCGGTTCGGGGAGGGATATACCTTTGATCCCGCCGGCGCGGCGGAGTGACCGGCTAAGAAGAAGTTAAGATTTTGCGGCCCGCCGTTTTGGCAGGGCGCCGCTTTTTGTTCAAAACACGATAAAAAAATAACAAAATGATGAAAAAACGGCCGGCTCATTCCTGATATTTCCTTGACAATCCTAATCCCCCCTTAACCCCGCCCGGGCGGCGGATGTGCTACAATACATGGCGGAGCCCGCCGGAGGGGCCGGCGGACAAGAGGAGTTAAGCAAGAAAAGGAGCGGGCTATCCTATGAAGATGAGCAAACGCATTCTGGCCCTCGCGCTGGCCGGCTGCCTGCTGCTGGCCGCGGTGGGCTGCGGCCAGAGCGATACCGCCTCCGGCGCCGGGATCTATACGCCGGGCACCTATTCAGCCAGTGAGCGCGGCTACTGCGGCAGCGTGACCGTCACCATCACCGTGGACGCGGACAAGATCACCGACGTACAGGTGGAAGGTCCGGACGAGACCGAGAACATCGGCGGCGCGGCGCTGGACACCCTGGCCTCCGGTATTCTGGAGGCTCAGTCCGCCGAGATCGACGGCGTGGCCGGCGCCACTCTGACCAGCAACGCGGCCAAGACCGCCGCGGCCGCCGCCATTGAGGCCGCAAAAAGCAACGCGGCCGAGGCCGGTGAACTGTCCTTCACCCCCGGCACCTACAACGGCACCGGCGAGGGCTTTGGCGGCCCGGTGGAGCTGGCCGTGACCTTTACCGAGGACGCCATCACCGATATCCAGGTGGTGTCCAGCAGCGAGACCGACCATGTGGGCACCCCGGCCTTTGACATCGTGGGGCAGGAGATCATGGACTACACCTCCACCGGCGTGGACGGGCTGGCGGGCGCGACCTTTACCAGCAACGCCATCCTGGCCGCGGTGGAGGACGCCGCGGCCCAGGCCGGCTGCGACGTGGCCGCCCTGCGCGCGGGCAAGACCCTCTATGAGGTGACCCCGGGCGAGGCCATCGACAAGACGTTTGACGTGGTGGTGGTGGGCGCCGGCGGCGCCGGCGTGGCCGCCGCGGCGCAGGCCGCCCAGGACGGCGCCACCGTCTGCATCGTGGAGAAGGAGGCGGACGCCGGCGGCAACACCCTGGTGGCCGGCTGCTCTTTCCAGAACGTGGCAGACTACCAGGTGTGGGACCCGGAGAGCCCGGACGCCACCACCGGTGTGTGTGAATACAACGGCGAGACCTACGACAAGGCCACCAACGATATGGGCCGTCTGGACACCCTGCGCACCATCCTGAACTGGAGCGAGGAGCCCTTTGACGAGACGGTGGACACCGACGAGCCCCTGACGGTGGAGGAGTACGACCTGCCGAGCCGGGGCGTACACGCCGAGTATCTGGAGACCCTCCAGACCCTGAAAGCCCAGATCAGGGAGTACCTGGACTGGGCGGACGCCAAGATCGCCGCCGGCGTGGCCGAGACCGATCTGACCGTCTTTTCCACCCCGGAACTGCACATCTTCCAGACCTACTATGGCGGCCTGCGCCTGAGCAACGACCACAGCTACTGGATCTACAGCGACATCGACCTGGTGCGCCAGTTCGTGGAGCAGATCGGGGATACCAAGGCATGGATGGCCGATCAGGGCTCTCTCTTTGACTGGGGCACCACCTGCAACACCCTGATCGGCTGCATGTGGCAGCGGATCAACACCTTCGTGGGCGGCACCGTGACCGGCGTGAATTGCGAAATGTACGACGGCACCCCCGTTACCCTGCATGCCAACAAGGCCGTGATCCTGGCCACCGGCGGCTACGGCGCCAACATCGAGATGGTGCTGGGCACCAACGAATACTGGAACAAGGAAGAACTCAGCGCCAATATCCTGACCACCAACCGCAGCCTTGCCCAGGGCGAGGGCATCACCATGGCCCAGGAAGTGGGCGCGGCGGTCACCGGCATGGGCTTTACCCAGCTGATGCCTCTGGGCTGGGCCGACGACGGCAAGCTGGCCGGCGGCATGGGCGAGAATGTGATCTTTGTGAGCCCGGCCGGCACCGAGAACGAGGGCAAGCGGTTCGTGGATGAGAGCGCCGAGCGGGACGTGCTCAGCCAGGGCCAGCTGACCTACGGCGGCGAGAACGGGCTGACCATCCAGCTGCAGAACGGCGGCGACAACACCAGCGCCAACAACCGGGAGGGCAAGGAGTACTTCTGCACCCTGGCCGAGGCCGCTGAACTGACCGGCATCAGCGCCGATGTGCTGCGCGCTACCATCACCGAGTACGACACCGCCTACTTCAACGGTGAGCTGGACAGTCTGGACGTGCCCAAGAGCGCGGCCAACGCCCCCATCGGCAACTACAATGAGGACGGCAGCTTCAATGAGGAGGGGATCCTGTCGGTGCGCTACCTGGCCCCCAGCACCCATCACACCATGGGCGGCCTGGTGGTGGATGAGCAGCGGCATGCCCTCACCGAGGACGGCGGCGTGATCTCCGGCCTGTACGCGGCCGGCGAGGTCACCGGCGGCATCTTCGCCGGCAACCGCCTGGGCGGCAACGCCATCAGCGAGATCCTGGTCTCCGGCCGCATCGCCGGCCAGGCCGCGGCGTAGGAATAAAACGCTTTTATCCCATACCCCTTTCAAAGAAAACCCCGGCAGGGCCCGGCGCACAAGCGCCGGACCCTGCCGGGGTTTTGCGCGCAAAATACAGCCGTCCGCCGGGCGGGGGCAGACCCCATCCGGCGGGCGGCTGTGCGATCGTGCGCGATCAGGTGTAGAACAAAATGCGGGAATAGCCGGGCACCGGCCAGACGCTGCGGGGGCAGACCGCCTCGGCGGCGTCCACGGCGGCGCGCAGGGCGTCCATAGCGGGGATGACCTGGTCGTGGTAGACCTTGGCGCGGGCCAGGCTTCCGCCGTCCACGCTGTCGGCCTTGGCCACCAGGGCGGCCAGTTCGTCGGCGGCGTCGCTGATGGCGTCTGCCTGGGCGCTCACCGTCTGCAGCAGCTTGCTCTCCGCCTTGCAGCGCAGCCCGGGGAAGGCCCCCTGCTTGGCGGACAGGTTGCGGGCGGTGTCGCCGCCGAACTGGCATACCGCCGGCAGGAACAGCTTGCGGGCCATCTCCAGCATGGTCAGCGCCTCGATGTGCAAAATCTTGCTGTAGTGTTCCACCATGACCTCATAGCGGCTGCGCAGTTCGGTGGGGCTGAGCACACCCATATCCTGGAACAGCGCCATGTTTTTGTCTGCCAGCATGGCGGGCAGCGCGTCCAGGGTGCTGCGCAGGTTGTACAGGCCCCGGCGCTCGGCCTCCGCCTCCCACTCGCTGGAATAGCCGTTGCCATTGAAGATGATCCGCTTGTGATCCCGGATGGTGCGGCGGATCAGCTTGACCACCGCCTTGTCAAAGTTCTCCGCGCCCTCCAGCTCATCGGCGTAGCCCTTGAGCTCCTTGGCCACGGCGGTGTTCAGCACCACGTTGGCGTCGGCGATGTTCATGCTGCTGCCCGGCATCCGGAACTCGAACTTGTTGCCGGTGAAGGCGAAGGGGCTGGTGCGGTTGCGGTCGGTGTTGTCTTTGGGGAAGGTGGGCAGCACCTCCACCCCCAGATCCACCTTGGCCTGCTCGGGGGCCACATATTCGCTCTTGGAGGCGATGGCGTCCAGGATGGCGGCCAGTTCATCCCCCACAAACATGGAGATGATGGCGGGCGGCGCTTCGTTGGCGCCCAGCCGGTGGTCGTTGCCCGGGCTTGCCACGGCGGCGCGCAGCAGATCCTGGTACTCGTCCACGGCCTTGATCACCGCCGCCAGGAAGATCAAAAACTGCAGGTTGTCCTTGGGTGTGTCGCCCGGGTCCAGCAGATTCACGCCGGGGGCGGTCAGGCTCCAGTTGTTGTGTTTGCCGCTGCCGTTGACCCCCTCGAAGGGCTTTTCGTGCAGCAGGCAGACCAGCCCGTGCCTGCCGGCCAGCTTGCGCATCATCTCCATGGTCAGCAGGTTGTGGTCCACGGCGATGTTGGCGGTGTCAAAGATCGGGGCCAGCTCGTGCTGGCAGGGCGCCACCTCATTGTGGCGGGTCTTGGCGCTGATGCCCAGCTTCCACAACTCCCGGTCCAGCTCCTGCATATACCCCATGACCTCCGGCCGGATGGAGCCGAAATAGTGCTCCTCCAGTTCCTGGCCCTTGGCCGGCGGCGCGCCGAAAAGGGTGCGGCCGGTCATGATCAGGTCCAGCCGGGCCTCGTAGTCCTCCTTGCGGATGAGGAAGTACTCCTGCTCCGCGCCCACCGTTACCGAAACATACTCCACATCCTTGCCGAACAGCTTCAGAATGCGGCAGGCTTGGATGCTAAGCACGCTCATGCTGCGCAGCAGGGGGGTCTTTTTATCCAGCGTCTCCCCGTTGTAGCTGCAAAACGCCGTGGGGATACAGAGCACGTCGTCCTTGATAAAGGCGTAGCTGGACGGGTCCCAGGCAGTGTAGCCCCGGGCCTCGCAGGTGGCCCGCAGGCCGCCGTTGGGGAAGCTGGAAGCGTCCGGTTCGCCCCGCACCAGCTCCTTGCCGGAGAACTCCATGATGGCGGTGCCGTCCTTCTGGGGGCTCACAAACCCGTCGTGCTTTTCGCTGGTGATGCCGGTCAGCGGCTGGAACCAGTGGGTAAAATGGGTGGCCCCCTGGTCGATGGCCCACCGCTTCATCACGCTGGCGATCACGTTGGCCAGTTCCAGATCCAGCGGCTGGCCGTTCTGCAGCGTGGCCTTCATACTCTTATAGGTGGCGCTGGGCAGCAGCTCTTTCATCACGTGTTCGTTGAACACCTTGCTGCCGTATACCTCCATCACATTTGCTGCCATATACGATACCCCTCCATTCTCACTGCCCGGCCCCGCGCGGCGCGGGGCCTTTCCCTGGGCATTACCCTCTCATGATAGGACAGTTGCGCGTTCCGGTCAAGGGGGATCACACCACCTGAAACAGGAAGAATTTCAGGTATTCGGTCTCCTCCACCCCCCACAGTACCGGATGATCCGGCGCCTGCTGGCGCACCTCGATCTGGCGCAGCTGCCGGCCCGCGTCCGCCGCGGCGCTGTGCAGCATCTTGCGGAACATAGCCTCGGTGGCAAAATGGCTGCAGCTGGCGGTGGCCAGATACCCGCCCCGGGGCAGCAGCTTCATCGCCCGGTAGTTGATCTCCTTGTAGCCCCGCATGGCGCTGTGGGCGGTCTTGCGGGCCTTGGTGAAGGCGGGCGGGTCCAGGATGATGAAGTCGTAGTCCGCGCCCTCGGCCTCCAGCCGGGGCAGCAGGTCGAACACGTCGCAGCAGACAAAATCCATCCGGTCGGAAAGGCCGTTGGCCGCCGCGTTGGCCCGGGCCATCGCCACCGCGCTCTCGCTCACGTCCACGGCGGTCACATGGGCCGCGCCGCCCGCCGCCGCGTTCAGCGCAAAACTGCCGGTGTGGGTGAAGCAGTCCAGCACCCGGCGGTCCCGGGCCAGGCGGGCCACCGCCCGCCGGTTGTATTTCTGGTCCAGGAAAAACCCGGTCTTTTGCCCGTTCTCAATATCCACCGTGTACCGGATGTCGTTCTCCACGATGCCGCTTTCGGTGGCCCCGCCGCTTGCGCCGAACCAGCCCTTGAACAGGGGCAGGCCCTCCTTTTCCCGCAGCGCCGCGTCCTCCCGTTCGTAGACGCCCCGGATCGACTGGCCGTCCTCCCGCAGCACCTGGGCCAGCAGCGGCAGCAGCATCCCTTTGATCCGCTCGATGCCCACCGACAGGATCTGCACCACCAATACGTCCCCGAACCGGTCCACCGTCAGGCCGGGGAACTGGTCCGCCTCGCCGAAGATGACCCGGCAGCAATGCCAGTGTTCCGGCTCGATCACCGCCTTGCGGTAGGCCCAGGCGTATTCGATCCGGCGCCGCCAGAAGGCCTCGTCAAATTTGTCGTTGGCGTTGCGGCTCACCAGCCGCACCCGGATCTTGCTGCGCAGGCTCAGAAACCCGGTGCCCAGGTACCGGCCCTTGGCGCTGCGCACGTCCACCAGGCTGCCGTTCTCCGGCATCGGGTCGGGGGCGGCGGTGATCTCGTCCTCGTACACCCAGGGATGCCCGCCGGTCAGGGCGGCCTCCGCCTTGGGGGTCACGATGCAGCTGGGCCAGGGGCGTGTGGTTATCATGTCGGTTCCTCCCGTAGAGTGATCTTTTCTAATCCAGTATACCCGCGCGGGGGCGGGAGGGCAAGCATTTTTCGGTTGCGGGCTCCGGCCCGCCGGGGGTATAATAGGCAGAGAAAGGGGCGATGCGAGTGGAGATCGAACGGAAATGGCTGGTGACCGGCTGGCCGCAGGGCCTGCCACAGGCCGCCCGCTTCACCATGCGGCAGGGCTATATCACGGTGCGGCCCACCGTGCGCATCCGCAGCGAGCAGCCGGACGGCGCGCCGCCCGCCTATGTGCTCTGTTTCAAGAGCGGCGGCGGGCTGGCCCGCCAGGAGATCGAGACCCGGGTGGACGCAGAGACCTTCCGCGAGCTGGAGGCATTTATCGGCCGCCCGCTGATCGAAAAGGAACAGCGCCGGTACGCCCTGCCCGGGGGGCTGACCCTGGAGGTCAACCGGGTGGACGCGGGCCGGCCCGGGGAGTTCTGGTACGCGGAGGTGGAGTTTGACACCGAGGCCCGTGCCCTGGCCTGGCAGCCGCCGGCGGAACTGGCGGCCTACCTGGCCCGGGAGGTGACCGGCCAGCCCGGCCAGAGCATGGGGGCCTATTGGGAGGCCACCCGGGGAGGGCCGGACAATGGGTAAAACGGTGCTGAGCGCGGTCTGTACCCTGGCCGCCTGGGCGCTGGGCACGGCGCTGGAGGTGAGCGACGGGTGGAACATCCCGGGATTCGGGGTGGTGCTGGCGGTGGCGGTGATGGGCGGGTTTCTCATGTCGGAACTGACAAAAAGGCGGTGAAACGTATGAGCGAAGAACAGTTGGCGGTCATCCGGCAGCAGAGCCGGCAGGCCATGGAAGAACTGCTGGCGGCGGCGGACACCGCCCCCGGCGACATCGTGGTGGTGGGCTGTTCCTCCAGCGAAATATTGGGGGAGCAGATCGGCCACGGGTCCAGTTTTGAGACCGCGCAGGCGGTGCTGGAAGGGCTGCTGGAGCCCCTGCGGGAAAAGGGGCTGTATCTGGCGGCCCAGTGCTGCGAGCATCTGAACCGCAGCCTGATCCTGGAGCGGGCGGCGGTGACCCGGTGGGAACAGCTGGTGAACGTGGTGCCCCAGCCCAAGGCGGGGGGCAGTTTCGCCACCGCGGCCTGGCAGGCGTTCCGGGAGCCCTGCGCGGTCTGTCAGGTGAGCGCCGTCGCCGGCCTGGACATTGGGGATACCCTGATCGGGATGCACCTGCGGCGGGTGGCGGTGCCGGTGCGGCTGAGCCTTGCCGCCATCGGGCAGGCCCATCTCACCGCGGCCCGTACCCGGCCGCCCTATGTGGGCGGGGCGCGGGCCATTTACGAGGCCGACCGGCACAGCCGGCAGGGGGAAGGAGGTACACAGGCATGACCGAACGGGAAACGCTGCAGGCGAATGTGGAGACGGTCCGCGCCCGGATGGCCGACGCGGCCCGGGCTGCCGGGCGCAAGCCGGAGGAGGTGCTGCTCTGCGCGGCCAGCAAGACCCGCAGCGCCGAGACGGTGCGGCTGGCGGCTTCTCTTTCCATCGACCTGTTTGGGGAGAACCGGGTGCAGGAACTGGTGGAAAAGCAGGCGGCGAACGCCTACGCGCCCAAACCGGCCCATTTTATCGGCCATTTGCAGACCAATAAGGTCAAGCAGGTGGTGGGCTGCGATCTGATCCAGTCGGTGGACAGCGCCCATCTGCTGGACAAGGTGGCGGCCGAGGCGGCGCGCCGGGGGCTGGTGCAGCCCATCCTGCTGGAGGTGAACATCGGCGGGGAGGCCAGCAAGAGCGGCACAGACCCGGCCGAGCTCTGGGCGCTGCTGGAAGCGGCCGCCGCGCAGCCGTCGGTGCGGGTGCGGGGTCTCATGACCATCCCGCCGGTGGAGGAGAAGCCGGGGGAGGCGCGGCGGTGGTTCGCGGCCATGCGCCGGCTGTTCGATGAGGCCGCCGACCGCTGGCGCGGGGATGACCGGGCGAAGATGGAGGTGCTCTCAATGGGGATGAGCGCCGATTTTGAGCAGGCCATCGCCGAGGGCGCCACCCTTGTGCGGGTGGGCACCGCCATCTTCGGGCCCCGCGTGTACAAAGTTTAGCCAATATGGGGGATAGAACCTATCCCCCCATACCCCCCGGAAATCAGGGCCAAAATACTTTGGCCCTGGGGTTTTATAAACAGACAAGGCCCGCGTGAACCAAAAAAGTTCACGCGGGCCTTGCTTTTTACAATATCCCTGAGGGCCGAGTATTCGGCCCTCGATTTCCGGGGTCTGGGGGGACGTTGTCCCCCCAGATCGGCTCAAGCCAAAGCGTTCAGCCCGAAGGCCAGCGCCAGGCAGAGGGGCTGGTGCAGCAGGTAGAGCAGCAGGCTTTTGCGGCCGATGGCGGAGAAGGCGGGCCATTCCCGGAACAGCGCGCGTCCGGCGGTCAGGCGGGGGCCGGCCAGCCGCCAGCCGAACCAGCCGCACCAGAGCAGCAGCATCCAAGGCAGCAGCGGAAAGTAATCGCTGGAGGCAAACTCCGCCGGCGGGAACCCCAACAGCGCCCCCGCGTACCAGCGGTACAGGCCCGCCGGCAGCCGGGCCAGCACCACCGGGCCGAAGGTGATAAGCCCTTCGCTGATCCGGCGCAGCAGCACAAACAGCACCGCGCTGCCGGCCAGGCCCGCTGCCGGAGGAACGCGGCCCAGCGCGCCGCGCAGCGCTCCGGTCAGAAAGATGGCCGCCCCAAGAAAGCTCAGGATGCCGAAATGCACCGCCTCCCGGGGGAGGACCAGCATCGTGACCGCCGTGATGACGCAGCCCCAGCCGAACAGTATCCCGCCCCGGCGCAGCGGGCGCCGGTCAAAATGCAGGCAGACCCCCGCCAGCAGGATAAAGGTGCCGCAGATCAGCCGTTCCCATACCCGCACCCCGGTCAGCCAGGGCCAGCCGGGCGCATGCCCCAGCACCACATACCAGTCATAGAGAAAATGATACAGGATCATGTTCGCCACCGTCACCCCCCGGATGGTGTCCAACAGGGCGTAGCGGGGCGGTTTTGCCGCGTGTTCCATCATGGCGCGTCTCCTTTTTCCCGAAACAAAAGCCGGGGCCGCCCGCGGGCGGCCCCGGCGCTGTGTGCGGGGATGCTCAGTTCTTTTTGCCCTTGAGCTGCTTCATGCGCAGATCGTGGTTCAGGATGCGCTTGCGGATGCGCAGGCTCTCGGGCGTGACCTCCAGCAGTTCGTCCGGCGCCAGGAATTCCAGGCAGCCTTCCAGGCTGAACTTGCTCACCGGCACCAGCCGCAGCGCGTCGTCCGAGCCGGAGGCGCGGGTGTTGGTCAGGTGCTTGGTCTTGCACACGTTCACCGTGATGTCCTCGCCGGTAGGGGTGTAGCCCACCACCATGCCTTCGTACACCTTCTCGCCGGGTGTCACGATCAGGGTACCGCGGCCCTGGGCGTTGAACAGGCCGTAGGTCACCGCTTCGCCGGTCTCAAAACTGATCAGGCTGCCGGTGTTGCGGCAGGTGATGTCGCCCTGCCACTCCTCATAGCCGTCAAAGATGGTGTTCAGGATGCCCTCGCCGTGGGTGTCGGTCAAAAACTGGCTGCGGTAGCCGAACAGGCCCCGGCTGGGCATGCGGAACTCCAGCCGCACCCGGCTGCCGATCGGCTCCATCTGCTGCAGAATGCCCTTGCGCGCGCCCAGTGCGGTCATCACCGCGCCCTGGTACTCGGTGGGGGTGTCGATGACCACCCGCTCCATGGGCTCCATGGTCTTGCCGTTCTCTACATGGGTCAGCACCTTCGGGGGGCTCACCTGCAGTTCGTAGCCCTCCCGGCGCATGGTCTCGATCAGGATGGACAGGTGCATCTCGCCCCGGCCCATTACCCGGAAGGAATCGCTGGTGGCGGAATCCTCCACCCGCAGCGCCACGTCCTTGAGAAGTTCCTTGTGCAGCCGGTCCCGAATTTGGCGGCTGGTCACATACTTGCCCTCCCGGCCGGCAAAGGGGCTGTCATTCACCGCGAAGGTCATCTCCACGGTGGGGTCGTTGATCTTGAGGAAGGGCAGCGGCTCTACCTGGGCGGGGTCGCACAGGGTGTTGCCGATGGTCACATCGGGCAGACCGCTGAAGGCCACGATATCGCCGGCGTCGGCGCTCTCGATGGGCTCCCGGCCGTTGGCCTTGAAATCATACAGTTTGGTGATGCGGCCCTTGAAACTCACGTCCTGGTTGTGCCAGTCGCACACCTGGACCTCCTGGCCAACCTTCAACCGGCCGTTCTGGATGCGGCCGATACCGATGCGGCCCACAAAATCGTTGTAGTCCACGCTGGAGCAGAGCATCGAGAAAGGCGCGTCCGGATCGCCTTCCGGGCACTTGACGTACTCCAGGATGGTGTCGAACAGCGGCTTCAGGTCGGTGCCGGGGGCGTCCGGGCTGTAGCTGGCGGTGCCGGCGCGGCCGGAGCAGAACACCATCGGGCTGTCCAGCTGCTCGTCGGTGGCGCCCAGGTCCATCAGAAGCAGCAGCACTTCGTCGATGACCTCTTTGATGCGGGCGTCCGGCCGGTCGATTTTGTTCACCGCGATCACCAGGCTCAGGTTCTGCTGCAGGGCCTTCTGCAGCACAAAACGGGTCTGGGGCATGCAGCCCTCGGCCGCGTCCACCAGCAGCAGCACGCCGTTCACCATCTTGAGCACCCGCTCCACCTCGCCGCCGAAATCGGCGTGGCCCGGGGTGTCCACGATGTTGATCTTGACCCCGTTGTACACGGTGGAGCAGTTCTTGGCCAGGATCGTGATGCCGCGCTCCCGCTCGATGTCGCCGGAGTCCATCACCCGCTCGGCCACCTGCTGGTTTTCACGGAAAGCGCCGCTCTGTTTGAGCATCTGGTCCACCAGAGTGGTCTTGCCGTGGTCAACGTGGGCAATGATCGCAATATTGCGCAGGTCTTTGCGTTCCATTCCTGTATTCCCTTCCTCTATTCTCTATTTTACACATAGTTTGCCATCATAACGTTACTTATACTACGGCACTGCCCGGTCTTTGTCAAGAAAACGGGAAAAACTTTTCCTTCTGTGTCAAAAACCGTCCGGCTCGCCGGCGCGATTTTGTGGAACGCGCGCCGCAGTTTTGGGCCGAAGCTGCCGGTTTGTGCGTCTTTGGGGCGGTTCTGCGGGCTGCGGCAAAATCCGCCCGGCCGCCCCCACTATACTTATGCCGCAAGCCGGCGGAACATGCCCGCCGGCCGGGCAAAAGGGTCCCGGAAGGTCCGGGCGGATGCAGCGGGGAGGAGATCAAAGATGCAAAAGATCGGCAGAATGGTGCGGTTGCAGGCGGGCAGAGCCGCGCCGGTACTGTGGCGGCTGGCCGCCGCGCCGGGCGGATTTGTGCTGGCGGGGGCCAGCCTGTTCGGGGCGGTGCATCCGCTGGGCCTGGCGCTGGTGCTGGGCGGCCGGGGCGGCGCCGCCCTGCTGGCCGGCGCGGGCGCGGCGCTGGGCTGCGTGTTCCTGCTGCCAGCCACCGAGGCGGCCCGGTATCTG
>CASFJO010000094.1 GCA_949295035.1 uncultured Gemmiger sp. | reverse complement strand
GGGATAAATGGCCGTTCCGGCCACCCCGGGCTTTGCCCGGGCCCCCGCCGTCCTCTCCGCCCGTCCGCTGGGGAAGGAGACATCTGCGGATTCATCGGCCCTCTTTGAGGACCGATTCATCTCGCAGCTGTAGCCCCCCGTTAAAGAAAGGCTGCGCGCCCCGTGTTGGGTGGCGGGCTTGTTGGTGTTGCCGCCCCGGGCCGCTCCCGAGCGGTACGGCAGCGGGATAAATGGCCGTTCCGGCCACCCCGGGCTTTGCCCGGGCCCCCGCCGTCCTCCCCGCCTGTTCGCTGGGTAAGGAGACATCTGCGGATTCATCGGCCCTCTTTGAGGACCGATTCATCTCGCAGCTGTACCTCTCATGCCCTCACGTTTTTGATGATATCCTCCACCGTTTCCCGCAGGCGCTGGTCGGCCGCGATGTCCTTCTCCATCACCTTGATGGCGTACACCACGGTGGAATGGTCCCGGCCGCCGAACTCCTTGCCGATGTCCTCCATGCTCATGCCGGTGATCTCCCGCAGCACGTAGATGGCGGTGCGCCGGGCGGCCGAGATGTTGCTGTTGCGCTTGGGGCCCCGGATGTCGGTGGGGCTCACGTTGTAGGTGCGGCCCACCTCGCTGATGATCTTCTCGATCGTGATGGGCACCGGCTGGGTCTCGTTCAGGATGTCCTTGATGGCGTTCTGCGCCACCCCGATCACCGGCTCGATGCCTTCCAGCATGTGGTAGGCGTTCAGCTTCTTTACCGCGCCCTCCAGCTGCCGGATGTTGTTCTTCAGGTGATTGGCGATAAATTCGGTCACGTCGTCCGGAATGTCCAGCCGCAGCAGTTCCGCCTTGCGCCGGATGATGGCCACCCGGGTCTCAAAGTCGGGCGGCTGGATGTCGGCGGTCAGGCCCCACTCGAACCGGGTGCGCAGCCGCTCCTCCAGGCTCTTGATCTCCTTGGCCGGCCGGTCGCTGGCCAGCACGATCTGCTTGTGGGCCTCGTGCAGGGTGTTGAAGGTGTGGAAAAACTCCTCCTGGGTGCTCTCTTTGCCGGCGATGAACTGGATATCGTCCACCAGCAGCACGTCCGCCTCCCGGTACTTGTACCGGAACTGCTCGGTGGTGCCGGCCCGGATGGCGGTGATGATCTCGTTGGTGAACTTTTCACAGGGAACGTAGACGATGTTGAAATCCGGATGGTTCTTGCGGATCTCGATCTGGATGGCGTTGAGCAGATGGGTCTTGCCCAATCCGCTCTGGCCGTAGATGAACAGCGGGTTGTAGGCCCCGGAGGGGTTGGCGGCCACCGCCTGGGCGGCGGCGTAGGCGAACTGATTGGACGAGCCCTTGATGAAGTTTTCAAAGGTGAACTCGTATTTGCCGCTGGGCAGTTCCTCCTGCTGGGCCGGGACCGCGGGTCTCTGGCCGGGCCGAGTGGCGGCGGGCACGGGGGCGGGGCTCTCGGAGGGCACCACCAGGTCGATCAGCACGTCAAAGCCCAGCACCGATTTGAAGGCCTCCTCCAGCATGGGAAGATACCGTTCCCGCACGATCTTGGCGATGAAGTCATTGCGCACCCGCAGTGTCACCTGGCCTGAACCCTCAAAGCTGATCGGCTCCAGCCCGGCGATGTACAGGTTGTAGGTGGCGTCCACCATGCGCTCCTTGCAGTAGGCCTGCGCGGCCTGGAATACGTCGTTGAAAGAATCCATAAACCTTTACACTCTCTCCAATTTTCTCCTTGCGCCCCCCGCGGGGACCGGCGTTTTGTATGCAGTGGCACATGTACCTATCATAGCACAAAAAGGCCGTCAGGGCAACAAAAAACCGGCCGCTACAATAATTTATTAAAAGGTATTTATAATAGCGCCGGGGCGGCGCGGGTCCTGGCCGCGCCGCGAAAACGGCCGGCCGCGTACAGGAAAGCTCTCCGCCTTTTATTGTATCCCGGTTTTCCACCGGTTCCCATGGGTCAAGGCGGGCGAACAGCCGGGCTTTTGCGGGCGAATCGCGAAAAAATTTGGGCCAAAGGCCCGGGTTTTCCACAAAGACGGTGCAGATTGTGGAAAACCTGCCCCGGCGCGGCAAATTTCACCGGGGTGCAAAGAAAAAAAGCTTGACAGCCGGCGCGCCTGTCGTTTATACTTTTAATTTGCAAGGCTGTCTTTCCCGCGTGGAAGGCGGCAAACCCGCCGGGCAGGTCCCGGCACAGTGACTGGAGGGTGTAAGATGAAGCGTACCTATCAGCCCAAGAAGCGTCAGCGCAGCGGTGTGCACGGTTTTCTGAACCGCATGTCCAGCCGCAGCGGCCGTAAGGTCATCAAGGCTCGCCGCGCCAAGGGCCGCGCCAAACTGGCTGCCTGATCCCTTTTATGAGCAAGGTGAAAAAGCAAGGTCGCTGAGGAGAGGGCGGGCCCGTCGCGGGCCGGCTCCGCTGCTTGGTGGCCTTATTTTTCCATATACGGGCAACCGTGAAGGTCGCCCGGGGAAGGCTTGTTGTCTATGCGCTATCGCCCCATCTGCCGCAACACCGAATTTGCCCGCGCCTACCGCCGGGGCAAAAGCTTCGTGCATCCGTGCCTGGTGCTGTATGTAAACAAAAACCGCCTGGGGCATACCCGGGTAGGGCTCACCGCCACCAAAAAGATCGGCAAGGCGGTGGTGCGCAACCGGGCCCGGCGGGTGATCCGGGCGGCCTTGTACAAGACCCTGCCGTTGGAGGTGGGCGGTTACGACCTGGTGTTCGTGGCCCGGGGCCGCACCCCCTGGTGCAAGAGCACCCAGCTGGAGCCGGTGGTGCGCCAGCTGCTGGCGCAGGCCGGCCTGCCCGTATGCTGACCCGGGCCCTCACCGGCCTGATCCGGTTCTACCAGCGGCACATCAGCCCGCATCTGGGGTCCAACTGCCGGTTTGAGCCCACCTGCAGCGAGTATACCCTGCGGGCCATCCAGGTCCACGGCCCCCTCAAGGGCTGCCTGCTGGGCGCCTGGCGCATCCTGCGCTGCAATCCCCTGGGGCGCTGGGGCTATGACCCGGTGCCGGAAAAGGGCCGCTGGACCAACCCCGCCCGCCGTCTGCACCGGGACAAGCGGGGGTGAGTTTTCCACAGCCGGGCGTGATCTTGTGGAAAACCTTTCTGTTTTTCTGCCTCTCATGACGCGGGCGGTTGCGCGGCCCGTGTCCTTCGATAAAAATACTTAGCTCCGGCGCGCAAGCGGGGCGGAACGGAACAAAGCATGAACATTTTCTATCTGCTCTCACCCCTTCTGGCCATCATCATGCGCTTTATCTACGGCTTTGTGGGAAACTACGGCTGGTCGATCGTGATCTTCACGGTGCTGATCGGCATCCTGCGGTTCCCGCTGGCCATCAAGCAGCAGAAAAGCATGGCCAAGATGTCGGTGTATCAGCCGCTGATCGCCGAGATCCAGAAAAAGTACGCCAACAACCGGGAAAAACAGAACGAGGAGCTCATGAAGCTCCAGGAGGAGTACGGCTACAGCCCCACCGCCGGCTGCCTGCCCATGTTTTTGAACATGTTCGTCATGCTGGGCGTGGTGGGCGTGGTGGCCAAGCCGCTGGAGTACATCGTGGGGGTCAGCAGCGACGTGATCAGCGCCGCCATTGAGCAGGTCAACGCGCTGGGCCTGGCCACCCTGAACGCCGCCAACTACACCAGCCAGAGCGCCCTGATGCAGGTGGTGCGCGGGCTGGACGCGGCCACCGCCCAGAGCCTGGGCTTCACCGCCGACCAGGTCACCGCCATCCAGGGGTTCAATATGAACTTTTTCGGGGTGGACCTGGCGGGCACCCCGTCCCTGACGCTGAATCCCCTGCTGATCTGGCCGCTGCTGAGCATCGTGACCATGTTCCTGCTGAACGTCATCACCATGAAGGCCAGCGGCCAGGAGATGCAGGGCAGCATGAAGTGGATGCCCTGGATCATGAGCCTGATGTTCGTGTGGATCAGCTTCACCATCCCGGTGGGCTTCTCCATGTACTACACCGTCAGCAACCTGATGATGTTCGTGCAGACCCTGATCACCAAGAAGATCTATGATCCGGAGAAGATGAAGGCCCAGATGCAGGCGGAACTGGAGGCCAAACGGGCCGAGCGCAAAAAGAAGAAACCGGTCAAGGTGGTGGACAAGGACACCGGCGAGACCGTCACCCGCGAGGTGGGCGAGGCCGAGATGATCCGGCTGCGGCTGGAGAAGGCCCGCGCCGAGGACGCCGAGAAGTATAAGGACGAGCGCACCACCCCGCTGCCGAAGGATGCGAAGGAGGGTTGATCTGCTATGGAATTGTTTTTCACCGGAAAGACCATTGAGGAAGCCATGGCCGCGGCCCATGCCCAGCTGGGCGAGGACGTGACCCCGGAGATCGTGGACCTGCCGGCCCGCCGGCTGTTCAAGACCATCCCCGCCCGGGTGCGGGTGGTGGTGGAGGACGCCGCCCCCGCTGCCGCGCCCGCCGCTGCGGAACCGGCGCCCGCGCCGCAGGCCGCCGAAGAGGCCCCGGCCGTTCCGGCAAAGCCGGAGCAGGCGGCGGAGCCCGCCGAAACGCCGGCCCCCGCCGCCGAGGGCGAGGAGCTGGATCTGGAGCAGAGCCCGAACCTGAAAGCCGCCGCCGAGTACCTGACCGGCATCTTCCGCCTGATGGGCGCGGAGAACTGCCGGATCACCGCCCTGCGCCAGGGCGAGGCCACCGTGCTGCGGGTGGACGGCGACAACATGGGCGCGCTGATCGGCCGCCGGGGCGAGACGATGGAGGCTTTGAGCTACCTGGCCAGCCTGGTGACCAACCGCCAGGAGGGCAATTATGTGAAGCTGGGCCTGGATGTGGGCGGATACCGGTCCAAGCGGGAGAAGGATCTGCAGACCCTGGCCCGCCGTACCGCCGCCAAGGTGGCCAAGACCGGCCGGTGCTTCGCGCTGGAGCCGATGAACCCCTATGAGCGGCGGATTGTGCACAGCGCGGTCAGCGAGATGGAAGGGGTGCGCAGCGAGAGTACCGGCGAGGGCATCGAGCGCCGGGTGGTGATCTATTCCACCGCGCCGGACGCCAACAACCGGCTGCCCCGCAGCCGCGGACCCCGCCGTGAGGGCGACCGCCGGGACGACCGCCGTTCCGGCAAGGGCGGCCCCCACCGGGACGGGCGCCGGGATGACCGGCGCGGCGGCAAGGGCGGCCCGAAAGGCCCCCGCAGCAGCGTGCCCGGCCGCGAGTTTGCCGACCGGCCCCGGGACGAGAACGCCCAGCCCACCGCCCCCCGCCGCACCGAGCGCATCGACGACGCCGCCGATTTCGAGCTGTTCGGCAAGATCGAATTGTAAGGGCTGCGGCTGCGAGATGAGTCGGTCCTCAAAGAGGGCCGATGAATCCGCAGACGTCCCTTTACGCAGCGGACGGGTGCGCAGGTGCGGGGGGCCCGGCAAAGCCGGGGTGGCCAAAGGCCATATATCCCGCGCCCGAAGCGCCCTGAAGCGGCTCGGGGCGGTGACCTTTTGCAAACCTGTTGCCGTGAAACGGGGCGTACTGCCTGAACAGGATCGGGGGCCGATCCGGGGGGACAACGTCCCCCCGGACCCCGGAAATCATGGGCGGAATACTCCGCCCATGGGAATAGAAAAAAATAAGGCCCGCGTGGATGGCTATCGGTCCGCGCGGGCCTTTGTGTATATTTTTCCCCATGGCCGAAGATATTCGGCCATGGGTTCCGGTGGGTATGGGGGGATAGGTTCTATCCCCCCATATTGGCAATTCCGGCGCGCGGGAGCAAATTCCCGGGCGGGGGGGTGGCGGCGGGACAAGATTTCCGGTAGAATGAAGGCGGAAGAAAGGAGGGGCCGAAGATGGAACAGGGATTCAGCGAGCGGCTCAAGCGATACCGGAAAGAGAAGAACCTGACCCAGCAGGAACTGGCGGACGCGCTGGGAGTCAGCAACAAGAGCGTGTCCCGGTGGGAATCGGAGGGCGGCTATCCTCCACGATATACGCAAAGCCCATGAGAACGACATGGAGAGTGCGCCGGATACCACGCCCGCCGATGAACTGATAAGGGAAGTCCGAAAGGCCATGCAATCCACCGGCGACAGGGTGCAGGAATTTCTGGAAATCTTCTGCAAGGCGTTCCAGCTAAAATACAAGCGGCTCACAGACGAGGAAAGAACAACCCTGAAAAGGCTGTTCAAAAGATCTCCGCTGATTAAAAATTCCGGGATTAACTTCCGGCGCAGGCCGTGGAAATGAAAAGCTGCCGTTGTGGGAACGGGTGTTCCTACAACGGCAACTTTTTGTGTAGATATTACCTTGTATTATAATTATTTGGCCCTTATCATAACAAAAACTCTATAGGTCTCTTCTCCATCAAGCCATTTCTATATCGGATTTCAAATGCCTTTGCGGAAGAATTACTTTTTATAAAATACTGATTACCATTGTCTTCAACGAATGCAGTATCATTCTCCATAGCCAAACCGGTCAGATCCTTTTCTTTTAGCTTGCTGTCGAATGACTTACGCCCGTCCTCGTTGTAATGAGGACAAAAAGCGTAATCGAAAAAGGTTAACATTCCATCTGCCCAACAGTAATGCCAGTCCCCATTGCCGTGGCAAGACTCGCTATCGCTGTATCCGCAATTAAACCAACAAATTGCACCGGCACTTAACCCTGTCAGCACAGCAGCATCGTTTCTATATATTCCTTTCAGCTTTTCGTCTAATCCATGCTGTTTCCAAACACGCATCATAGAAATGGTATCACCGCCGCCAACATAAATAATATCAGCCCACGACAGTAGATTATCAATATCCTCATGCCTATACAATTTCGTCACCAAACAAAGGCTTTTTACTTGACAGCCGAGACTTTCGTATTCCTTTTCAATTGAAGCGATATATCCATCGGCATCTCCGCTTGCGGTTCCTACAAACAAAACATTCGGATCGGTTTTACCCGATAATTTGATTGCATGAAGATTCAGCGGCTTTGTCGAATTCAAATCACCACCTGATATTGCAACAACTCTTCCCATTTTGTGTTTCTCTCCATATATATCCAGCTTATGTGTTTTTTATAAAATTTCCGATCTCTTCTGAAGGTTGGATTTTTTAAGGATGCTGCGTTATGTCCTTCTTGAATTTACGCTTTCTTAGCATCTTGTGTATAGAGCTTACGAATTCGATTTGATAATATGCTAATATTGCCTTACTACCTTTTCTGTTTAGTGTCGTCCTGCTCCAACTCAATCACATCTAAAATGCCACAATTCAGGGCTTTGCAGATACGCAGTAGCGTTTTCATGCTGATATGCTCGCCCTTACCCATGTTGGCAATCATGTTGGTTGTCAGACCGGCGGCAAGACGCAAGTCCTCTTTTCTCATGCCACGCTCTTTCAAGGTGTTCCATAATGGCTGATAGCTTATGTGCATAGGCTCACGCCTCTCTTTCCATCGTCAAGTGTTCTGCACCCATTATAACAGAAATCTTGTGTTTCCACAATATTTCTTGACCGCACCGCCGGTTCCGTCTGGATTGTGCTTTTCCTTTCTTAGCTTTTGTTACATCTAATTAGCCATAAGCTGGCGGATGCCCCGGGGCCGGGCGCTGCTGCCGCTGGCCGCCTTCGCGGTGTTGGCGGGGTTCTGGGCCCTTTATGCCCGCACCGACCTGCCAGGCTGGTGCTGGCGGTATCAGGGCGCGCTGCTGGCCGGCCTCACGGCCGCGCTGGCGCTGGGGTCGGGCCTGGCGCTGCGCCGGCCCCCGCTGCGCCGGCTGCTGCCCGCGGCCTGGCTGTGCCTGGCGCTCACCCTCATCGCCTGGCCCCTGCGGCAGCTGTGCTGGGTGCGCAGCCTTACCTCCGGCAAACTCTACGGCTTTAGCGAAAACATCCGTATGGACTATTACCTGCCTCTTTGGCAGCCCTCCCCCGCCCTGTTCGCGCTGCTGGCCGGCCTGGCGGCGGTCTGGCTGGCGCTGGCCGGGCTGCGAAAAAAGCCCGCTGAATAAAAAAACAGCCGTGTCGCCCAGACACGGCTGTTTTTTTGCGTTTTTGGATCAGGACTCAGCCGGGGGAGCCGGGGGAGCCGGAGCGACCGGCGGCGCGGGGGCCACGGGCTCGGCCTTGTGGAAGGCGGAAGCCGCCAGCTTGTCCAGCACCGGAACGCCGGCCTCTTTGCCCGCGGCGGTATGTACCGCGGCCAGGATCGCCAGCACCAGCAGCGCCAGGCCCAGCACGCCGAACACAAAACCGAACAGCAGCGAGAACACGCTGCCCAGGACAGGAATGCCGTACACAACGCTCACCGCGCTGCCCACCACGCCGAGCAGGGATTCCACAATGCCCAGCAAAAACGCGGCCAACACCTGCCGTGAAAGCCATTCATTCCGTTCCTTTACCAGTACCAGAGCCAGAAAAAGCCCCAGCAGCAGGGTCTGCCCCAGAATGCACAGCACGAAAGCCAGCGTTGCCATCCAGGTAAGGCGAAGCCCCAACTCACCTTTTGCGCGAATGTCCATCCAAAAAACCTCCTCGAAATAAAGCGTATCCCACCCGCCGGGGGGATCTTGTTTTTATTGTAGAGGAAAATCCAAACAAAAGAAAGGGGTTTGTGAAAAAATATGGAAAGAAATGAAAAAAAGCGGCGCAAAAACCGGGCGCCGGTAAAAATCTGGCAAAAAACCGGGGCAGCGATTGACTTTTTCCGCAAACGGGCAGTATACTGAAACAGGACGCGCCCCTGTATGGGGCGGGCCAAAATTACAAAAAAGGCAGGTGGAACACCGCATGGACCCCAGTGGAAAACCACGAAGTAGGCGCGCCGGCGTTCGGCGGCGTCCGCCTGATGCGGCGGGCGGCTGACGGCGCCCGGGGCGTCCTGCACAGAATCTTGTGTTAGGAGGTACGCCCGATGGAAACCGAAGAGATCGTCCGGCAGCTGCTTGATCTGCTGGAGACAAAACAATACCAGCAGCTGCGTCAGCTCACCGAGGATATGCAGCCCGCCGACCTGGCGGAGGCGCTGGAGGAGATGGATCAGCAGAACCGGCTGCTGGTGTTCCGTCTGATGAAAAAAGACGTGGCCGCCGAGGCCTTCGCCTGGATGGGGCAGGAGGCCCGGGGCGAGATGATCGAGAACTTCAGCGACGCGGAACTCACCGCCGCGCTGGAGGAGATGGCCCTGGACGACGCCGCGGATATCCTGGAAGAGATGCCCGCCAGCGTGGTCAAGCGGGTGCTGGCCCGGTCCAGCAAAAAGACCCGGGACAGTTTGAACCGGCTGCTCAACTACCCGGCGGATTCCGCCGGCAGCATCATGACGCCGGAGTATATCCGCCTGCGCAGGGAGATGACGGTGCCCCAGGCGCTGGAGGTCATCCGGCGGGAGGGCGAAAACTCCGAGACGGTGTATACCCTCTATGTCACCGAGCGCAACAAGCTGCTGGGGGTGGTCAGCGCCCGGGACCTGCTGCTGGCCGGCCCGGACCAGACCATGGAAGAGCTGATGGACGACAACGTCATCAGCGTGCAGGTCACCGACGACAAGGAAGAAGTGGCCAATGAACTGAACCGGTACGGCTTTATCGCCATGCCGGTGGTGGACAGCGAAGGGATGCTGGTGGGCATCGTCACGGTGGACGACGCCACCGACGTATTGATCGAAGAAGCCACCGAAGACTTTGAACGCATGGCCGCCATGCAGCCCAGTGAGGACAGCTATTTTGCCACCAGCGTCTGGAAACACGCCCGCAACCGGATCCCCTGGCTGCTGGTGCTGATGCTGTCGGCCACCTTTACCGGCATGATCCTCACCCATTACGAGGCGGCTTTCGCCGCCATGCCGCTGCTGGTCAGCTTTATCCCCATGCTGATGGATACCGGCGGCAACTGCGGCAACCAGTCCAGCACCCTGATGATCCGCGGCATGGCCCTGGGCGAGATCGAGCCCAAAGACGTGCTGCGCGTGGTCTGGAAAGAGTTCCGGGTGGCGCTGCTGGTGGGCCTGGTGCTGGCGGTGGTCAACGGCCTGCGCATCTGGCTCATGTACGGCGATCCCATGATCGGGGTGCTCATCGCCCTGACCCTGCTGGCCGCGGTGGTCATCGCCAAACTCATCGGCTGTATGCTGCCGCTGGGCGTGCAGAAGGTCGGCCTGGACCCCGCCCTCATCGCCTCCCCCTTCATCACCACCCTGGTGGACGCCTGCGTCATCACCGTATACTTCACCATCGCCGTGCAGATGTTTGCCTCCCTGCGGGGCTGAACCCCTGCCGTATACCCCGGAGACCGGCCCCGCGCCGGCCTCCGTTTTTTTATTGCTTTTCCCCGGATTCTGCCGTATTATAAAGGGTACGGATCAAATTCCCCGGGGCCGAGGATTCGGCCCCGGATTTTCGGGGGGTCCGGGGGGATAGGTCCTATCCCCCCGGATCAGCCCCCAAAAGGAGGAAACAGCCCATGGCCGGAACCCTGTACATCGTGGCGACCCCGCTGGGCAACCTGCAGGACCTGACCCCCCGTGCGGCCGCCACCTTCGGCAGCGTGGACTTCATCGCCGCCGAGGACACCCGCGTCACCCTGAAACTGCTGAACCATCTGGGGCTGAAAAAGCCGCTGGTCAGCTACTATGAACACAACCTGAAAGAGCGGGGGCAGCAGATCCTGGCCCGGATCTCCGCCGGGGAGAACTGCGCCTTGTGCAGCGACGCGGGCATGCCCGCCATCTCCGACCCCGGCGAGATCATCGTGCGGGACGCGCTGGCCGCCGGTATCCGGGTGGTGCCGGTGCCCGCCGCGGCCGCCTGCGTCACCGCGCTGGCGGTGAGCGGCCTGCCCACCGGGCGGTTCGTGTTCGAGGGCTTTCTGCCCACCAACCGCCGCCAGAAAGCCGAGCGCATCGCGGAATTGCAGGGCGAAAAACGCACCATACTCTTTTATGAAGCGCCGCACAAGCTGCCCGGCACCCTGCGGGAGCTGTGCGCCGCCTTCGGGCCGGACCGCCCGCTCACCATCGCCCGGGAACTGACCAAACTCCATGAGGAGATCCGCCCTACCACCCTGGGCGAGGCCGCCGCCTACTACGCCGAAAACACCCCCCGGGGCGAGTTCGTGCTGGTGCTGGC
>CASFJO010000093.1 GCA_949295035.1 uncultured Gemmiger sp. | reverse complement strand
TTTTCAAGTGTTTCCTCACTTCAAAAGGGTTCCGTTCAAGCTTCGATATTGTTCAATTTTCAAGGTCCTGTGCGCCGCGCCCTCTCGGGTGGGCAGCTCATTTATTATATCTCATCAACCCGCTTTTGTCAAGCACTTTTTTGAGATTTTTCGAGCCGCTCTTTTCAGCGCCGCCCCCCTCGCGGGGTGCTCACATATAATAGCACAGACCATACGCGGGGTCAACACTTTTTTTACGATTTCTATGCAAAAGTCATCCTTTCGGAGTTGTGCCCAGTATATTTTCCGGTTTTTGTGTAAATTCCAAGTAAATCGCGGGAGATCGCTATCCAAAAGTTTCCGCTTGCGTACGAATCGCACAAGCCGCGGTCATTCGTCCAGTAAGCGCCGGCGCAGCTGCGCCAGGATCTTTCGCTCTTTTCGGGATATCTGCACCTGCGTTGTGCCCAAACAGGAGGCCGTTTCGCTTTGGGTCTTGCCTTGAAAGAAGCGAAGCAGGATCAGCCGCCTGTCCTGTTCCGGGAGTGTGCGCAATACTTCCGCTAAACCGATCCGGTCGGCAAGTTCTTCTTCCGGGGAATCCACCGGAATATCCAGTTCCCGTCCGTTCTCCTCATCCGAAGCCGGTGTCAGGGAAAGCGCGGGCTGCCCGGCCCGGATGGCCAGCGCCACCTGTTCTTTGCTGACCATCAGTTCCCCTGCCAGCTGGCCGATGGTGGGCTCACTGCCGGTGCTTTTCATATATCGTTCCCGCAGCGCGTTGATCCGCAGCCCCAGTTCCTTCACCGATCGGCTCACCTTTACGGTGCCCCCGTCCCGAAACAGTTTTTTGATCTCCCCCAGAATCACCGGCACCGCGTAGGTGGAGAACTGCACTCCCCGGCTGGTATCAAACCCATCGTAAGCTTTGACCAGCCCCATACAGCCAGCGGCATACAGATCGTCATACTCCACTCCCCGGCCCCGGAATCGTCCGGCACAAGCATGGACCAGCCCCAGATTGTTTTGTATAAATTCCTCCCGTGTGCCCGGAAGTTCCGCCATGGCCTGTCCCCTCCTCCGCCGCGGTTATGTATAAGCGTTCACTCTCTGGTCTCCAGCTGCTTTTCCAGGATCACGCGGGTGCCGCGGCCGGGCTGCGAGGTGACCTTGACCCGGTCCATAAAACTCTGCATGACGGCAAAGCCAAGACCCGCCCTTTCATCTGGGTTGCCCGTCGTATACAAGGGTTCCATGGCTTTTTCCACGTCCGGGATGCCCACACCGCTGTCGGCGATGACGATGCGCACCCGGCCGTCCTCCAGCAGGGACAAGGTCATACGGATAACGCCGGTACGGTCCGGGTAGGCATGAACGATACAGTTCGTGACCGCCTCCGACACGGCGGTCTTGATGTCGGCCAGTTGATTGACCGTGGGATCCGCCTGGGACAAAAAGGCGGACAGCGCCCCACGGGCGAACGCTTCATTGGCGCTGCGGGAAGGAAAACTGATGCGGGCAAGATTTCGTGTGTTCATAGGGATTTCCTCCTTTATACATAGGCCACGCGGGCCAGTTCCAGCATTTTTTGAATCTGCGCGGGGGGCTGCTGCACCACCAGCCGCCCTTCCGCTGCCTGCATCCGGCGCGCCCGGCCCAGAATCAAACCCACCCCGGAAGAATCCATAAAACTTACCGCTGAAAAATCCAGGATCAGGGTCTGGGGCATCCGGCTTTGCAGCATCGAGTCGATCTCATCCCGGAGATACTGAGCGGAGTGGTGGTCGATCTCGCCGTTCAGATAGGCGATCAGGGTATCCCCCGCCGATGAAAAGGTTACCTTTGCCATACTGTTCCTCCTTGCACATCATCCGGCCGCCGGCGCCGGACAAACAAAAAGACCCGCGCACCGGGGCTATCCCCAGTGTACGGGTCTTTGTCTGCGATTTTTGCCAAAACCGGGCAGTCACTTCACAAAATACGGACGAGCCTGAGCCGCCAGATAGAGCGAACCGCAGATCAGCAGCGGCGTGCCGTCCGCCCGGGCCAGGTCCACCGCCTGCTGCAGGCTGGCGCAGGGGGTCACGTCCGGGATGTGAGGTTTTGCCAGTTCGGCCAGTTTCTGTGCCGGGAGCGCGCGGGGGCTGTCCGGCGTAACGGTATAGGCCCGACGCACGCAGGGCGCGATAGCGGCCAGGGATTCGGCGGCACTTTTATCCGCCAGCATCCCTAAAATGGCAGTGAAGCGGGGCAGCTTCTCCGCCATGAGAGCCGCGGCCAGGGCCTTCATGCCGTCCGGATTGTGGCATCCGTCCAGGATCACCAGCGGGTCACGGCCCACTACCTCGATGCGGGCCGGCAGACGGGCTTCTGCCAGACCTTTGTCGATAGCCTCATCGGAAATATCCAGCCCCTTGCGCCAGAGTGCCAGGGCGATCTCCACCGCCATGGTGGCGTTATAGGCCTGATGCACCCCGGGAAAGTTCAGCGCCGCCTGGTAGCCGCCGTAATTGATGCGGTTTTCCAGCGGGCGGCCTTTCAGCAGGCGCAGATCCTCTTTATCGGGCACCACAAGTTCACAGCCCGCCGCCCCGGCGGCCACCACCAGTTCCCGCAGCGCTTCCCTGGGCTGATCGGGGTAGCACACCACGATACTGCCCGGCTTGATAATGCCGGCCTTTTCCGCCGCGATGGCGGCCAAAGTATCCCCCAGCAGTTCCGTATGATCGAGGCCGATGCAGGCAATGGCGGACACCAGCGGCGGCGGCAGCACGTTGGTGGCGTCGAACCGGCCGCCCAGCCCCACCTCCACCACGGCGATGTCGCATTTCTGGCGGGCAAACCACAAAAAGGCCAGGGCCGTGACCGCCTCAAACTCTACCGGCGGCTCGGGCAGCGCGTTCGCCGCGGCGCGCACCTGTTCTGCAAGGGCGGCCAGTTCTTCGGACGGGATCATCTCGCCGTTGATCTGAAACCGCTCCCGGAACTCCAGCACGTAGGGCGATATGGTGAGCCCGGTGCGATAACCGGCGGCTCGCAGGATCGAGGCGGTTAGGCAGGCCACCGTGCCCTTGCCGTTGGTGCCCGCGATGTGTACCGCCCGGAACTGCCGCTCCGGATTGCCCAACGCCGCCAGCAGCGCCTGCATCCGTGTCAGGGTAGGCGCGCCGGAGAGACGGGGCAGGCTGTGAAAATATGCGATGGCTTGTTGTTCGGTCATGGATTCTCCTTTTGCAATTCAGCCGTTTCCCGTTCCAGGCCGCGCAGCGCCAGACCGCAAAGCCGGAAAAACAGCAGGATCAGAAACGCTACGAACAGCCCCGCCAGCACGCCGCTGAAATCCAGCAGCACATCCTTTACACTGGAGGTGCGGCCGGGCACATACAGTTGGATCGTTTCATCGATCACGGCGGTGAGAAGGCCGAAGAAGAGCGGCCAGCTTACATGCCGTACAAAATGGCGGGTATAGACCCGCAGACAGAGCATGAACCAGAAGCCCAGAAGGGAAAATTCGCAGAAATGGGCCAGTTTGCGTACGGTATGCTCGCTGAGCGGGCCCAGTTCCACCTTGGCAAGCAGGCCATTGATCAGTGCCATCACCTGCTGGCTGCGCGCGGAAGATTCCCGGGCGATCTCCAGCGAGTTGGCGAAGATGAAGTACACCGTTGCGGCCAGCGCGATGGTAAACAGTATCCGAAATGCGATCAGATACCAGGGGGTACGGGTATGTGTGTGCATAATGGCTCCTTATTGTGAATCCCGCCAACGCGGAACGCCCGGCTCCTCCTTGCGGAAGGCACGGAGGGGCCGGACGCGTCGCCGGGGTCGGGTCGATCTCAGCCCAGGGCGGCCAGAGATTGTTCCACATTGGCCAGCTTGTCCTGAGCGCGGGCCAGCTTCTGGCGGATATCCTCCACCACCTTGGCGGGCGCCTTGCTCACAAAGCCCTCGTTGGCCAGCTGACGGCCGAACTGTTCGATCTCATTTTCGGCCTGGGTCTTTTCCTTGTTCAGGCGGGCCAGTTCCTTCTCCCGGTCGATCAGTTCCATCATGGGGATGAAGCCACGGGCCGCATGGGTGACCACCTGTACCATGCCGGCGGTATCTCCCTCGTAGGCGTCCACAACGGTCACATCGGTGGCGAAAGCAAACTTGGCCAGATAGACCTGGCCGCGGCGGAAGGGCTCCGGGTCGGCGGTGGCGATGATCATGCTGGTCTTTTTGGCGGGATGGACGTTCATGTCGGCGCGGATGGTACGCACCGCCTTGATGTAGTCCATGAGTTTGGCGAAATCCGCCTCGTCGGCGGCAAAGTCCAGCGCCGGGTCAGCCTCGGGCCAGCGGGTGATCATGACGCTCTCGCCGCTGCCGGGCAGGGCCCGGTAGATCTCCTCGGTGATGAAGGGCATGAAGGGATGCAGCAGCTTGAGGGCCTTGTCCAGCACCCAGACCAGCACCTTGCGGGCGTTGTCCGCCTGCCGCTCGTCGCCGGAGTTCAAGCGCAGCTTGGCGATCTCGATGAACCAGTCGCAGTAGACGTCCCAGATAAAGTCCTGCACCTTCTGGGCAGCCAGGCCCAGCTCGAACTTTTCCAGGTTGTCGGTGACGCTGCGGCAAAGACCGTTCAGCTGGGACAGCACCCACCGGTCGGACAGGTCCAGTTCCCCGGGCAGGCCGGCCTCAAACCCTTCGGGCAGGTTCATGAGCACAAAGCGGGCGGCGTTCCACAGCTTGTTGGCAAAGTTGCGGCTGGCCTTGACCTTCTCGTCCGAGAACCGCATATCGTTGCCCGGGGTGCTGCCCAGCACCAGGGTCAGGCGCAGCGCGTCGGCGCCGTAATCCCGGATGATCTCCAGCGGGTCGATGCCGTTGCCCAGGGATTTGCTCATCTTGCTGCCCTGGGCGTCCCGCACCAGGCCGTGGATCAGCACGGTGTCGAAGGGGATGGTGCCGGTGTACTCCAGCGCGGAGAAGATCATCCGGCTGACCCAGAAGGTAATGATGTCGTAGCCGGTGACCAGGGTGTTGGTGGGATAGAAATAGTCCAGATCCTCGGTCTTATCCGGCCAGCCCAGGGTACTGAAGGGCCACAAAGCGCTGGAGAACCAGGTGTCCAGCGTATCCTCGTCCTGATGCACCGGGGCGCCGCAGTCCGGGCAGACGGTGAGCGGCTCGGCGCTTACATGGACCTTGCCGCAGGCGTCGCAGTAGTAGGCAGGGATGCGGTGGCCCCACCAGAGTTGCCGGCTGATGCACCAGTCCCGGGTGTTCTCCATCCAGTGATAGTAATGCTTGTCGAACCGTTCGGGCACAAACCGGATGCGGCCGCTGCGCACCGCCTCGATGGCAGGGCCGGCCAGGGGTTCCATTCTGACGAACCACTGTTTGCTGACCATCGGCTCGATGACGGTGTGGCAGCGGTAGCAGGTGCCCACCTCGTGGGTGAGGGGTTCGGTCTCTTTCAGGTAGCCACCGGCCTCCAGGTCGGCCAGGATGGCCTTCCGGGCCTCCTGGGCGGTCATACCGGCATATTTGCCACAGTCCAGCACCTCGGGTTCATCGGCGCTTGCACGGCCGGAGGCACGCAGCGCGTCGGCCTCGGACTTGTCGGCCGCGCCGGTCATGCGGCCGTCATAGGTGAGCACCCGCACCATCGGCAGATCGTGGCGCTTGCCCACCTCAAAGTCGTTGGGGTCGTGGGCGGGGGTGATCTTCACCACGCCGGTGCCTTTTTCCATATCGGCATGCTCGTCGCAGACGATAGGCAGTTCCTTGTTCAGCAGCGGCAGGATCACATGGCAGCCATGCAGATGGGCATAACGGGGATCGTCCGGATTGATGGCCACGGCGGTATCGCCCAGCATGGTCTCGGGCCGGGTGGTAGCCAGTTCCAGCATCTCGCCGGTCTCCTTGACCGGGTAGAGCAGATGCCAGAAGTTGCCCTCCTTCTCGGCGTACTCCACCTCGGCGTCGGAGATGGAGGTGCGGCAGTGGGGGCACCAGTTGACCATCCGGCTGCCCCGGTAGATCAAGCCCTTGTCATACAGCTGCTGGAACACCTTCAGCACCGCTTTGGAGCAGCCCTCATCCATGGTAAAGCGTTCCCGTTCCCAGTCGCAGGAGCAGCCCAGCTTTTTCAGCTGGCTGACGATGCGGCCGCCGTACTGCTCTTTCCAGGCCCAGGCCCGCTCCAGAAAGCCGTCCCGGCCCAGATCCTCCTTGGTCAGGCCCTCCTCCTTCATCTTGGCCACCACCTTGGCCTCGGTGGCGATGGAGGCGTGGTCGGTGCCGGGCACCCACAGCGCGGCATACCCCTGCATCCGCTTGTAGCGGATCAGGATATCCTGCCAGGTCTCGTCCATGGCGTGGCCCATGTGCAGCTGGCCGGTGACATTGGGCGGCGGCATCACGATGGAATAGGGCTTTTTGCTGCGGTCCACCTGGGTGTGGAAGTATCCCTTTTCCACCCAGTCAGCGTAGGTGCGGTCCTCGACCTGAGCGGGATCGTACAGTTTTTCCAGTTCTTTCATTGCGTCCTCCTGTCTGGTCACGGGCGGCAAAACAAAAGGCCGCCCCATTTTACATGGGACGGCCTGTGCATACGCACAACCGCGGTACCACCCAAATTGCCGCCCGATACCGGGCAGCCACTCGAGAGCCTTTAACGCAGGCCTACGGGGACGACTACCTGAAAACCTCACCGCCCCTGCTCCAAAGCGACAACCCGCCGCGGCCCCTGCCGGGCTCGCAGCCTCTGGCCCGGCTCTCTGAAAGGGATGTTCAAGCGGCGGGAACTCTTTTTCCGCGCATTTGACAGCCGCCGGCAAACCGGCGGAATATACAGTAGTATTATACCACAAAATCCCGCTCCGTCAACGGGAAAAGCCGGTTTTGCGCCGTTCAGAAGGACATCTGTTCGGCGGTGTCCTCGGCGCGCAGCAGCGCGCCGGCGGCGGGCAGGGTGCGCACCCGGTAGCGGTGGGGATTGGCCAGTTCCAGCTCCGACGCCGGCCGGATGGAGGTGATGGTCTGATTCTTTTTCAGGGTGATCACCGCCACCCCCGCCGTATCCCGGGTCTGCTTGGCGGGGATCTGGGCGGTGCCCACCAGCAGCAGACGGCCCGCGCTGGTCTGGATGGCCAGTTCGGTCTCCTCCGTGATCTGCATAGCCTGCACCAGCGGCGCTTTGTCGCTGTAGGCCTTCAGCAGTTTTTTGCGGTTCTGCTTGGTGGCGTAACTTTCCATCGGCACCCGGGCGCACTTGCCGTTGTCGAAGAAAAAGAGCATATATCCCTTGTACTCCTCGGTCAGCGCCATGAATACCGGCGTCTCATCCGGCTCCATTCCCAGCGCGGCGGGCACATATTCGCCCATCTGGCTGGCCTTGCCGTCGGCAAAATCCCCGGCGCGGCATTTGTACACCTGGCACCGGCTGGTAAAAAAGAGCAGCCAGACGTTGTTGCGGGTCTCCACCTGGGTGATGATCCGATCCCCCTCTTTGAGTTTCTGTTCGCCGCTCATCCGCAGCGACTGGGGAGTGATCTTTTTGAAGTATCCCTCCCGGGTAAAAAAGACCGTGACCGGGTAGTCCGGCATGGCGTCCTCGCCAGGGTCCTCTTCCTCGTCGGGCAGGTCGTAGACGATCCGGCAGCGGCGGGGTCCGCCATACTTCTTGGCCACAGCCGCCAGTTCGTCCATAATGATGCGGCGGATCTTGGCCGGCGAGTCCAGGATCTCCTTCAGGCGGGCGATCTCCGCCTCCAGGTCGGCGATCTCCTCGGTGCGCTTGAGGATATATTCCCGGTTCAGATGGCGCAGCTTGATCTCGGCCACATACTCGGCCTGGACCTGGTCGATGCCGAACCCGATCATCAGGTTGGGCACCACCTCGGCCTCCTCCTCGGTCTCCCGCACGATGCGGATGGCCTTGTCGATGTCCAGCAGGATGGCTTCCAGGCCCTTGAGCAGGTGCAAACGTTTCTGCTTGCCCTGCAGATCGTGGAAGGTGCGCCGGCGCACGCATTCGGCCCGGAATGCCGCCCACTCGTTCAGGATCTCCGCGACCCCCATCACCCGGGGCTGACCGCCCACCAGAATGTTGAAGTTGCAGGCAAAGCTGTCCTCCAGCGGGGTGAGTTTGTACAGCTTCTGCATGACCTTGTCCGGGTCCTGGCCGCGCTTGAGGTCTATGGTCAGCTTCAGCCCCTGCAGGTCGGTCTCGTCCCGCATATCGCTGATCTCGCGTATCTTGCCCGCCTTGACCAGTTCCGCGATCTTGTCCATAATCGCCTCCACCGTGGTGGTGGGAGGAATATGGGTGATCTCGAGCATATTGCCGTCTTTTTCAAACCGGTATTCCGCCCGCACCCGTACGCTGCCGCGGCCGGTTTCATAAATCTTGCGAAGTTCTGCTTCGTTGTACAAAATTTCACCGCCGCCCACGAAATCCGGCGCGGGCAGGGTAGACAGCAGATCATGACCGGGGTCTTTCATCAGGGCGATGGTGGTCTGACAGAGTTCCGCCAGGTTGAAGGAACATATATTGGAGGCCATACCCACCGCAATGCCCAGGGTATTGTTGGCCAGGATGGTGGGAAAGGTCACCGGAAGCAGGGTGGGTTCGGTGGTGGTACCGTCGTAGTTGGGCACAAAGTCCACCGTATCCTTGTCGATATCCCGGAACAGCTCCTCGCACACCGGCTCCAGCCGGGCCTCGGTGTACCGGCTGGCGGCGTAGGCCATATCCCGGCTGTATGCCTTGCCGAAGTTGCCCTTGGAATCCACAAAAGGCACCAGAAGGCTCTCGTTGCCCCGGCCCATGCGCACCATCGTTTCATAGATGGCGGCGTCGCCGTGGGGGTTCAGGTGCATGGTACTGCCCACAATGTTGGCGCTCTTGGTGCGGTTGCCCTTGAGCAGCCCCATCTCGTACATGGTATAGAGCAGTTTGCGGTGGGCAGGCTTGAAGCCGTCGATCTCCGGCAGCGCCCGGGAGACGATCACGCTCATGGCGTAGGGCATATAGTTGGTCTCCAGCGTCTGGGTGATGGGGGTCTCCAGCACCACGCCGGCGCCCGGGATCTCCACATGGTCGCCCAGCTGAGGCCGCACCGGCGCCGCGCGCTTTGCGTTCTTTTTTGCCATTGCTTTCTCCTTTCCCCGCGATCAGGACAGATCCAGATCGTCCAGATATTCCGCCCCGTGCAGGGCGATGTGTTCCTTGCGGCCGGTCAGGTTGTCACCCAGCAGCAAATCAAAGACCCGGGCGGTATCCTCCGCGTCCTCGGGCATCACCTTGATCAGCCGGCGGCTCTCCGGATTCATGGTGGTGAGCCACATCATTTCCGGGTCGTTCTCGCCCAGACCTTTGGACCGCTGGATGACGGGCTTTTCCTTTTCGCCCAGACGGCTCAGGATGGAGGCCTTCTCTGGTTCGGTGTAGGCAAAGTAGGTCTTGGTTTTGGTGTTGATCTCATACAGCGGGCTCTCGGCAATATACACGTATCCCTGCTGGATCAGGGTGGGCACCAGCCGGTAGAGCATGGTCAGGATCAAGGTTCGGATCTGGTAGCCGTCCACGTCCGCGTCGGTGCAGATGACCACCTTGTTCCAGCGTAGATTGGCCAGATCGAAGGTGGCCAGATCCCGCTTGCTTTTGCCGCCCAGTTCCACACCGCAGCCCAGCACCTTAATGAGGTCGGTGATCACGTCGGACTTGAAGATCTTGTCGTAGTCGGCCTTGAGGCAGTTCAGGATCTTGCCCCGCACCGGCATGATGGCCTGGTATTCCGAGTCCCGGCTGGTCTTGACGGCGCCCATGGCCGAATCGCCCTCCACGATGTAGAGTTCCCGGCGGGAGGCGTCTCGTGTACGGCAGTCCACAAACTTCTGTACCCGGTTGGCAATGTCGATCTGGCTGGACATGGTCTTTTTGATCGACTGACGGGTCTTTTCCGCATGTTCGCGGCTCTGCTTGTTGATCAGCACCTGCTGGCAGATCTTCTGGGCCTCGTCCGGTTTTTCCAGGAAATAGACCTCCAGATTGTGCTTGAGAAACTCGGTCATGGCCTGGGCCACGAATTTATTGGTGATAGCCTTTTTGGTCTGGTTCTCGTAGCTGGTGCGGGTGGAGAAGCTGCTGGACACATACACCAGGCAGTCCTGCACGTCCGCGAAGGTGATCTTGCTCTCCCCTTTTTTGTACATGCCCTTGTTCTTCAGGAATGTGTCGATCTGGTTCACGAAAGCGGTGCGCACCGCCCGGTCCGGGCTGCCGCCGTGCTCCAGAAAGCTGGAATTGTGGTAGTATTCCAGCAGCTGCACCTTATTGGAAAAGCAGAAGGCCGCGGTCATCCGCACCTTGTAGTCGGGCTGGTCCTCCCGGTCCCGGCCGGTGGCTGAGGACTCACAGTAGACCACCGGGGTCATGGCGTCCAGCCCGGCGATCTCCTCCACATAATCCTCGATGCCTTTTTCATAGCAAAACTCGGTGGTGGTGCGCTCGCCGCCCATCTCATCCACAAACACCAGGGTCAGCCCGGCATTGACCACCGCCTGCCGTTTCATGGTGTCCAGAAAATACTCGGTGGGCACGGCGATATCGGTGAACACCTCGGTATCCGGCATCCAGCGGATCACCGAACCGGTGCGCTTGCGGGTGAGCGGCTCCTTTTTCAGGCCGCCCACATTTTCGCCTTTGCGGAAATCCAGGTGATAGTGAAAACCGTCCCGGTAGATATCGGCGGTCATCCAGGCACTGGCGTACTGGGTGGCGCACAGTCCCAGGCCATTCAGGCCCAGGGAATATTCGTAGTTGTCCTCGCCCGCGGTATACTTGCCGCCGGCGTACATCTCACAAAAGACCAACTCCCAGTTGTAGCGATCCTCCTTGGCGTTGTAGTCCACCGGAATGCCCCGGCCCATATCTTCCACCTGGATGCTGCCATCCTTGAAGCGGGTCAGGGTGATCCTGGCGCCAAAACCTTCCCGGGCCTCATCGATGGAGTTGGAGAGGATCTCAAAGATCGAGTGGGCGCACCCTTCCACCCCGTCGGAGCCAAAGATGACCGCAGGGCGTTTGCGTACCCGGTCCGCGCCCTTCAGGCTGGTGATGCTCTCATTGCCGTAATCCTGCTTTTTTGGCATAGATTTCCTCTCTCCTTTTTTGATATAGGCGGTGACGCCCTGAAGCCGCCAAAAAGCGGCACACGATAATATTTAACCACGCCGCGGCCTTCTATGTCAACCAAAATCGCCGTTTGGCCCGATCTGTGGCAGGCCAGGATGATTGCGCCTTGTTTTGCGGCCTAAAAAATAACGCAGAAATCCTTCTGGACTGTTAAAAAATAGATAAATAAATACGGAGAACTATTATTGATTTCTGCGTTCTTCAAGATATAATAGAATAAGAGTGGTTTTTTATTGAGGGAATGTTATATCTGAAAGGAGATCATCATGAAATACGAGTTCACCGCAGACCTTCTGACGGGAAACTCTTTGGTCGATTCAGAACACCGCCATCTTTTTGACGCGGTAAACCAATTGATGGATGCTTGCTCGGTCGGCAAGGGGCGCGAGCAGATCCAAAGTACCGTGACCTTTTTGAACGATTATGTGGTTCGGCATTTTCAGGACGAGGAACGCCTTCAGGTCCAGGCGCACTACCCGAATTATGGCGCCCACAAACAGTTCCACACCGGGTACCGTAACCAGCTTTCGGCGACCGCGCAGGTCCTGATCCAGGAAGGCCCTTCCGTAAAGACTCTGGGGGATCTGAACCGCGCCGTGGCCACCTTGATCACCCACATCCGCACGGAAGACAAGCGCATGGCCCGCTATGTGCAGGAGCATTGATTCTGTGCGATCGACGCAAAACGCCGGGAACCGCTGTACACACGGTTCCCGGCGTTTTTTGATGCAGGCTTTTATTCCTGCGCGAACGTATAGTGGCGCTTTCCGCGCTTTTTGCTCTCATACAGCGCCATATCCGCCTTGTACAGACTTGCGTTGTAGGAGAACCCTTCGCTTTTGAGTTTGGCGATACCGGCGCTGCAGCTGATCGGGGTGCGTGGATATTCATCCATAGCCGTATACAGCTGTTCCATCCGGTCATGCAATGTCTTTTCGGTGATGGGTCCCTGCAAAAAGACAAAAAACTCATCGCCGCCCAGGCGGCCTATCACATCCCGCTGACGGAAGGTGGATTTGAGAAGATTGGCCACATACCGCAGCGCCGCGTCGCCTTCCAGATGGCCCAGCCGATCGTTGACCTCCTTGAAATTGTCGATGTCGATCAGGATCAAGGCCCCCTGTTTTTCGCCGGCCGGATCCTCCATGTATTCCCGCACCAGCATCTCGAAGGCATTCCGGTTATAAACGCTGGTCAGCGGGTCCCGGTTGGCCGCCTCCTGCTGTGCCTGCTCTTTGCGCACCTGCCGGTCAATATCCTTCAGATACAGCAAGGCAAACATATTTTCGGTGAACTGTTCGCGGAAATAATGAGCCACCAATTCCACCCAGCGCCACTCATCGTTGATCTTTCGCTGATAGCGCAGGCGCCGGACCGGTTCGCCCTTTGCCATGATATCTTTCCAGCTTTTCATCTCGCACAACGTTTGAATGGCGGGGTTGGTCTGCACGTTGTCCTTTGCCTGGCGCATCATAAACTGGAACAGATTTTCGGAGTCCCGGTCATACGAACGCTCGTACCCTTCCCACAAACCGCCGGCGGATTTGAGTTGTCCGCTCTCCAGGTCCACCTCCGCATAGGCGATGGAATCGCTCAGGCTCGCCTGATAAAAATCCTGCAGCCGCAAAATCTCCAGCTGCAGCACCCGCTCCCGATCGGCGGCATCCAGCAGCACCAGGATGGTATCTCGGTCTTTTACGCTGGTACCAAGGTGTCTTGTGCGCAGCTTGAACCATTCGTATCCGCCGCTCTTACCGCGCAGCATAAATTCTTCACCTTCCACATCCGGCGCCTGCTGCACCTGATGGAAGATCGCGGCAAACCGTTTGGCGAAATGGGGATGCACGATCTCGTTTTTCAACCAGCAGGCCGGGAAGTTCTCCTCGCTCCTGTCGGCCCCGTCCAGCAGCGTGCGGCCGGTATGGAAATAGATGCTGCCGCGCCGTTCGTTGAACTCAAACACCTCGCCGGTGGGGGTGTCCGGCAAATACTTGGGGCGTTCCAGATCGGAGATGCCGCGATGGCACCCCTCCAGGCAGATCATTCCGTCCGCGTCCTGTGTGCGCACGCCGGTGCAGCGCACCATGATCTCGCCCAGCGTGGGATGCTGCCAGGGATATTCCAGCTGCATCACCTGGCCGGAGCGGATCATCGCGTCCATCGACAGATCCACATACTGATAGTACCCATCCTTGATGCGTCCATACCAGTATTCATAGCATTCCTGCGGGGAGACCGGCTTTTCGAGCCCCATGATCCGGCGCATCGTGCCGTCGGTGAACATTTCATGCCGGTTGCCCGCCGGGTCGATACGGATATACCACAGCCCGAGGTTCACATCGCGCAGCACGTTTCGATACTGCTGTTCCAGCGGTTCGTGTGGCAGCTCCTGCGTTTCCTCCGCCATGCGGGCAGATAAAAACAGCGCAAGCGCGCGCGGCATGGCGCCGTCCATCTCACAGCGGCCGGGCGCGTTCACCGCCAAAAAGCCGACCGGTTCCCTCTCTCTGCAAACGGGAACAGCCAGCAGACGCTCTGCCCGCATCGCCTGCAGAAGTTTCCACTCGCCGGGGTCACTCTCTTTGAGGCGTTTCGCATCGTCGATCACCACCGACACATTCTGACGAAAAGCCATCATCCAGCGTTCCGGCAACGTGAGCAGACAGGCGGACAGAGGGTCCGCCCCGGAAGATACGCCATCCCGGCACCACTCGCCGGCGATCCGCCATCCGCCGCCCGGGACCGATTCAAACAAACAGACCCGATCGGACCGGTAAAATCCGGCTGCCGCCGCCAGCATCTGCCGGGTGGCCGACGCCCTGTCCGGTTCCTCAAGCAAGGCCCGGGTACAGGCGCACACCGCCTGAGAAAAATCCAGCTTTGTCTGGGCGGACTGGCTTACGATCTCCTGTTCCGTGACATCCTTGGCCAGCTCCAAGCGGGCCATTTTGCCCTGCCAGGCGATCAGTTTATCCTTCAGGATAAATCGACGGCCAAATTTTTGGTTGTTCAACTCCCAGACGTAAAAACTGTCCCGGCGCAATCGGCTGTTGGTGCAGAAATCGCAGGGTTCGTCCCGCCCTTGCAGCACTTTATAGCATTTCAGTCCCTTGTAGTCACAGATGCCGGTAAGCCGCCGGCCCGCCGGATTCAGATAGTACAGATCGTAGGTGACAAGATCGCTCACATACACGACTTCATCCAGCGCCCCTACGATATTACCCATCGCTTCTTCCGGAGGGATCCCCTCCCGGTCAGCCCCCCGGCCACCGTGCCAGATCCGGCGCAATTCCTGCTTCAGGGCCACATAGCCCGCATACTCCGGCGTTTCCTGCCGTATATAGGTGTTTTCAAACTCGGTGCTGGTCAGCGGACGGCTGAACAAAAAGCCCTGCAAAGAGTCGGGCTTCAACTCTTCCAGAGCTTCCAGTTCGTCCTGCGTCTCCACCCCTTCACAGCAGACCCGGATCTGGGAGGATCTGGCCAACTCCAGCATATTGCTCAGCAGCCGATAGTTATAGGCGCTGTGCTGGATGCCCCGCACAAAGCAGCGATCGATCTTGATCTCCTCAATGTCCAGATTTTTCAGATATCCCAAACTGGAATAGCCGGTACCGAAATCGTCCACTGAAATTTCGATCCCGGCTTGTTTCCACCGGTAGAACAGTTTATTAAAGCGCAGATAATCCTGCAGCTGCATGCTCTCGGTCACTTCCAGGATCAGGGCGTCGCCGGGAAGGCCGCTTTCTTCAAGCAGATCCAGCACCTGTTGGGCGATATCCTCCTGATCCAGCTGTACATAGGACATGTTGACGCTGATATGCAGCTGCGGCGCCGCGGCACGCCATTGCCGGCACTGATCCAGGGCCTTGCGCAGGATCCACAGCCCCACCGGGCGGATCATGCCCGACTGTTCCAGCACCGGGATGAATTTGGACGGTTCCACATTGCCGTGTCGTGGTGAATGATAGCGCAGCAGTGCTTCGGCACCGAACAGATCATAATTCCCCGCCCGCAGCTGCGGCTGATACCGCAGCGAGAAGCCTTCAAACTCGTTCTGAACGCTGCGTTCCAGCTCCTCCTGCAGTTCAATGGTGGACAGGCGCACCGCGTAATCTTCCGGCGAGAAAAAGGCCAGCTTGTTTTTGCCTTGCCGCTTGGCCTTATCCAGAGTATCCTCCGCATACTGGTACAACGCCCCGGCATCTGCCGAGGGATGTTCGTGGTATGCGACAGCGCCCGCCGAAATGGTACAGGAATCCGCCATCTGATCCCGCAGCGCACGGTACAGTTCTTCGACCGCTTCCCGGTCTTTTTCCGACAGGTTTACGGCAAAACAGTCGCCGTTTATCCGATAGATGCGGTTGCCCGGGCCGACCAGCTCTTCCAGAACATCCACGGTTTTTTGCAGGATACGGTTGCCATATTCCCGGCCGTGCCGCAGGTTCACATGTTTCAGGTTGTCCACGCCAACCAACAGCAGAAAGCCCTGTTTCCGCTCCCGGAGCAGCCGATCCAGATCCTCGGCCAGTTCGGTGCTGTTAAAAGCACCGGTCAGCAGATCTACCCGACCTTTCAGACGCGTGTCGGAAATGCGGCCAATCAGGGATATGGGCACCCCTTGCTTATCCAAGCGGCACTCGCCCCGGCAGGCGACCCAAACCCGGTTGCCCTTTCGGTCTATGACCCGATATTCCTGCGCGTACTGCGACAAAGTGCCCTGGCACAATTGTTCCAGGCTATGGCGCAGCGCGGGCAAATCCTTTGCGTATACAATCCGATACCAGTCCTCAATGGTACAGGTATTATCGTCATCCAGCTGGATCGGATACTGCTTTTGAATGTTGCCGGAAATATGGATGGCGCCGCTGCGCAGGTCCCACAAAAACAGATAGTCATTGCCGGTGCTTCCCAGGATATTGGAAGTTTTCTGCGGTTGCTGCGCAGGGCCCTCGTTTTCCAACTTCATGGCACGTCCTTCGCCTTTCTGTCGTCTGGCGACCTATCCCGCAAAGTGTCGAATGGTTCGCTTACGCTTCCTCTTTTTTCTTTTCTTCCACGCTGGCGATGCTTTGGGTGATCTCATTCCAGATCTGATTCACCTTTTCCATGCAGTTGAAATACAGGCTGGTGAGCAGGTTCGTCTGGATATTGAGTTCACCGGCCAGGCTGTCGATCTGCGACCAATCCGCACGCTCATAGCACAAAGCCAGATCATAGAGTATCCCGCACCGGCCCTTGTGATACAGCAGCGCGTCCTTGACCTCCTTGCAAATCAGGATCTGCTGCAAGATTTCCTCAAGCGGCGCGTCAATCAGATAATTCAAGGTCGAGAACATACCCATCAGATACGCATCCGACTTGGTGATGGGCATATCCTTGGCATAATTCATCAGGCTGCTGCAGAAGTTCGCCCGCATAAGGGAAAGACGCAAAAATTCTTCGGCGCCTTCGTCCATCTGGTTCTCCGCGTTGCTGGCGCTGAGCAGATAGACCCACTGCTTGAGTTCATTCAGGCCGATGGTCATGATGGCCTGACGTACATTGGTGACCTTGCTGCGCAGCGAGAAATACCGGGAATTGGCAATGCGGAGCAGGCCGTAGGTCAGGGTAGCGTCCACCGAGATGATCTTCTCGATCTCGTCCACATCCGGCTCGTCCTGGATCACCGCCACCATCAGGCGGAAGAAATTGCTCTGCAGATACCCGCTGTTGTGAGTCTTCTGGGTCATCTTCTCGGCCACGACGGTGCCTTCCATCGCGTCCACATTCAATTTCAGGGCCTGCTGGTACAACTGCTCACTGTCCACGCCCACGGCCACACATTTCTTGTTCATGCTGTGGGCGATCTCAATGATATTTTTCAGGGTCAGTTCCGGCATCGTCTGGAAGTTCAGCTTGATATAGTCGATGCTGTCCAGCATAGCCAGATAGCGCGGTGCAAACTGAAACTCGTTGACCGCGATCTTATACCCTTCCCGGGCATACTGCTGGATCATGTGCATGGCCAGCGGATGGATGATCACGCTGTCGTCGATCTGGATGACCAGCTCATCCTTATCGAACAGGCGGGGCGACTTTTTCATCAGCAGGGTCGTGGTAAAGGTCATGAAGTTCAGCGTGCCCCGCAGGATCTTATCGGTATTCAGTGTCAGGAAGTTATAAATGGTATCCGCGGCGGCAAAATCGTTCGCCGAACCGGGAGTCTTATCGTCTCCGCCGAAAGCGTGATTCTCCCCATAATACTGAATTTCATAGCCGATGATATGGTTGTCCCGATCTTTGATGGGTACTCGTACGATATATTTGCTGCTCACAGGCCTGTTCCCCCTTTCTGATTTGCGCGGCTGCGGCTCAACAGTTCATCCAGAATGCCGATCAAGTGTGCGATCTCCGGTTTGCTGAGCTGTTCATCTGCACCGACCTCCCGCCCTTTACGGCGCATCTCCTCGGTGATCAGCGAGGAGAAGATCACCACCGGGATCTTCTGCAGGTCTCGTGTGCTCTTGATCAATTTGGTCAGGTGATGCCCATCCATCTGCGGCATCTCCAGGTCGGTGATGATGAGGGCCACCTTGTCGGCCACGTCTCCTTCTTCGGCGCAGGCCTGCAGCGCATCCCACAGTTCGGCGCCGTTGGGGAACATCCGCAGATTGGTGTACCCGGCCTTTTCCAGGGATTCGCGGATCATCCGGGACAGCAGCACCGAGTCCTCCGCTACCCAGATCGGGCTGGCGTTGCGCTGGCGCTTGCCCAGCGCTTCCACTTCGCTGAGCTGGATGCTGGTCTCGGGGGCGATTTCCGCCACGATCCGTTCAAAGTCGAGAATGCTCACCAGGTCGTCGCCGCACTGAGCAATGCCGGTGGCCACACCGTCGGCGCCGCCGGAAATGGTACTGTCCGGTTTTTGGATATCTCTCCAGGAGATGCGGCTGATCACCACCACGCTGTCCACCCGGAACGCCACGTGCATCTGATTGAAGTTGGTCACGATGAACAGGTCTTTTTCCTTATGCTCGTGCTCCTGGCCGGTCAGATACTTGGGCAGATCCACAACGGTGATGACCGTGTCCCGGGGCTTGAAGATCCCTTCTACTGCCGGGTGCGTATGCGGCATCGGTTTAACTTCCGCCGACATCATGATCTCGCGTACCTTGGCCACATTGATCCCATAGAGATTACCGTCAATGGTAAACTCCATGATCTCGATCTCGTTGGTGCCAGTCTCCAGCAAGATCCCGCTTTTTCCTTCTTGCGCCATGCCGTATCCCCGCTTTCTGCAAATTCATTCAAACCTTAAACCAACAACGGATCTTAAAAAATCAGTTCCGGCTTTCCATAACTGCGTACACACGCCTGACCGGAAGCCGCGTCAAACAACAAGGTCCGGGCTACCGAGCCTCCCACGTCCTCCCGCAAAAGGCGTATCCCTTCCCGCCGAAGTACGATATGGGTGCTCTCAATATTCCGCTGCCCGATATTTCCCAGACTGCCTGAACCGCCCACATCAAACATGCGCGCGCCTCCGGCGATCTTGGCCACGATCCGGGACCGCATCCCGCCCTGTTTTTCCATCTGGCTCAAGGTCTCGCTGATGCCGGTATCCGCATACTTCATGGGGGATTTCCGGCCCGCTTCCATATTCAGCGGAAGCATGATATGCACCAGCGCCGCCAATCGGATCGTCGGGTCATACAGGCAGACACCAATGCAGGAGCCCAGCGCGTATGTGATGAGCATACCGTCCTGCCGGGTCATCTTCATATCCGCGATCCCGACCACCAGTTTGTTATCCATCCAAAACACCCAGTTTCTTCAGCAAAAAGTTCAGTGAAAGAATATCCGGCGAAAGCAACAGCCGGCAGGGAACCGCCGTGCCATCGCAGATAAAGTTCGCGCCGATGGTCATGATATAGTCGGACTGGCCGCCAAACTCCACCATCGGCACCGTCAGGATCGCCCCTTGCATATCCACGGCGAATGCCGGCACGGTGAGCCGCGTGGTGATGCCCGCCAGCGAGGACAACGCGTTGATAAAGGTAGAGATCATGATATTGCCCACCTCTACCAGCGCCGAACGATCCAGATCCGACAACTGCTCATAATTTTCCACTGTATGGCCAACCATCTTTTGCAGCACCAGATTGACGAATTCCATCTGCTGTACCGACAGCATGATCCCGTTGACCTCGCCCGACATCTGGACCAGGACGCCCGCAGTGATGATCTCCGGCCCGCCGATCCAGTCGATGGCCTCGTTGTACCCCATGATCCGCACTTCCGGCATCTGAATACGCACCGCGCACCCCAGCATGCTGGACAATGCGGTAGCCGCATTGCCCGTGCCGATGCTGCCGATCTCCCGGATGGTATCCAGTTCCAGGCCGTTCAGGTCCTCATACTTTTTCACAGGTTTCATAGTTTATTCCTCGATTCAGCCGTTGGTGAGCCCGATGACAGTTGTCTCGACCTCATCGGCGGTTTGCACCATTTTCAGCACATAGCTGTAAGACCGCTGCGCTTCGATCACCTGAGTCAGTTCGGTAGCCAGGTCCACGTTGGACTCCTCCAGCAGGCCCTGCTCGACCCGCGCGTCAACCGCCGCGATCGCGCCATTTTTGGCGGTGGCCTGGAATCGGCTGCTGTCGGTGCGGAGCAGGCCATCCTCATACTGGATGTTGAACACCCCGATTGGCAGTTCCTCATTCGGATCGGTCACCGGAATGGCCTGTCTGTTCGCATTCAGCACCTGGCGCCCTTCGCCGTCGGAAAGGTAGAACACCGATTCGGCGCCGCCACCCTGTATCGGGAAAGCCGCCATGGTGAACGCGCCGTCCCGGGTATAGGTGGTCTCGCCGGTGCGGGGATCATACAGGGCGAAATAACCGTCCCCGATGATCGCGTAATCCAGGTTGCGCCCGGTCTCCCGGATAGATCCCGTGTCCGGGTTGGTGGCCGTTCCCGACATGCGGGCACCGGTGCCCCGGGGCAGCTGCTCGCCTTCGATGCCGTCCAGCATCCCGTACATCAGCGCCTGAAACGCCGGCACCTGCGCCTTGAACCCGTTGGTATTGACATTGGAGATGTTGTTGGCCTGAACGTCCATCCGCAGCATCTGCTGCTGTGCGCCGACTACGGCGCTGTAAAATCCCTGAAGCATGGATCATCGCTCCTTTCCGATTACAGCCGGCCCAGTTCGGTGGTGGCTTTGGTAAGCAGCCCGTCGTACAGTTTGAGTACCTGCGCGCCGCTCTGGAGCGCCCGCTGGGCGGTGAGCATACGGCTCATCTCCTGCAGCATATCCACGTTGGCCTCTTCCACGTACTTCCAGCTGATCTGCGGCTGGGCCTGTACCTGTGCCTGCTGGCCGTTCGCCAGGAACAGGCCGCTGGTCCCTTTTTCCAGCTGGCCATTATCCGCAAACGTGTAGACCCCCAGCTGGCCTTGATACGCGCCGTCCTCCGTATAGATCGCGCCGTTGCTGTCCACCTGGATCTTATCGGTGGCTAGGGTGATGGGCTGCCCGTTTGAGCCCAGCACCAGGCCCTGGCCCTCCAGGTACAACTGGCCGGCGTTGTTCAGGCAGAAACTGCCCGAACGGGTATATTCGACCCCGTTATCGGTCTGGATCGCAAAGAATCCATCCCCCAGAATGGCAAAATCCAGCGTCAGGCCGGTCTGCTTCAGCGAACCCTGGGTGTAGTTCACGTACAGCTGATCCGGCGCGAGGATATAACTCTCCTCCCCGATCACGGTGGCGCCGCTCTTGTCTTTGTTGCCCACTCGGCTTATAAGAACTTCTTCGAAAGTACGGTCGGTATAGGTTTCAGCCTTATAGCCGGCGGTGCTCAGATTGGTCATGTTGTTGCTCACCACGTCCAGCCGTCTGCCCTGGGACAGCATACCGGATGTCAACTGATAAAATCCTTTGGTCATAGCCATTCCTTCCTTCCGGCGTCTTTACGCCTGCATATACTGCTTCATATAGACCCGCAGGCGCTGCAGTGCCCGGCTGTGGATCTGGGAAACGCGGGCGGCGCTGACCCCCAGCACCTGCGCGATCTCCTTCATGTTCAGTTCCTTTTCATAGTACAGCGACAAAACCATCTTTTCGTTGTCCCGCAGAGAAGCGACCCCCTGTTCCAGCACCTGATGCAGCTCCCGTTCCTGGAACTCTTCCTCGGTACTGCTGCGCTGTTCGCCCGGCGGGAGAAACTTTTCGCTGCCGTTTCCGCAGCTGTCCAGGATAGCCTCAAACGACACCAGGCTGGACATGGCAGTCTCGGAAAGCAGCGCGTCGTACTGTTCCCTGCTCAGGCCCATGTGCTGGGCAACCTCGTCATTTTTTGGCATACGGCCCAGCTGAATGGCCAGCTCGTCAATGGCCCGGTTCAGCCGCACCGATTTTTGCCGCACCTGCCGGGGCAACCAGTCCTGCCGGCGGGCGAGATCCACGATCATCCCCCTCAGGCGGGCTGAGACGAAGGTCTCAAATTTCACGTTTTTGTCCGGATCAAACTTATCCACGGCATTGAGCAGCACCAGAAGCCCTTCCTGAATAATATCGTCCAGCTGGGCAAAGCTGCTGTACAACCCACTGGCCCGCAGTGCGATCCGCCGCACCAGCGGGGTATAGCGCATGGCCAGCATCCAGCGCAATTCCTGGTCGCCGGTCTGGCGGTACAAAAGGAGGAGCTGATGATCGTCCAGCTTTTCCGCCTGTTCACGATCGACGGGAGACGGAGTGTCATCGCACACGGCTGTCGCCGTCCGGGTCTCATCCATATATCTCCCGCCTCCTTTTTTATACCTGCACCGTCTGCGCCTGCAGGGTGATATTGCCTATGGCCTGGATCTGAATGTTGCTGGTGATCTCGTTGAAAGAAAGCACATACACATCCGGATAGAACTGGGCGATCAGGCGGCTCAGGTAAACCCGAATGACCTGACTGGTGAGCACCACCGGGGTCTGGGAAAGCTCCTGGAACTTCTGGCGCAGATCCCCCAGCTGGGTCATGATCTGCTGCATGATATCCGGCCCCAGCGCCAGATAGACGCCCTGATCGCTCTTGGTAAGCGCCGCCAGGATCTTTTTCTCCACCTCCGCATCCAGTGTTACCACCCGCAGCTGCCCGTTTTCGCAGAAGCGCCGGGTAATGGTCCGGCTCAGACGGGCACGTACCTGTTCGGTGATCAGGTCGATGTCCCGGCTGCCGGGGCCGGCGTCCACGATCGCCTCCAGGATCAGCCCCAGGTCCCGGATGGGGATGCCCTCCTTGAGCAGCGCCCGCAGCACCTTCTCCAGCCCCGCGTAGGTGATATTGTTGGGAATAGCGTCGGCCACCAGATCCGGGTCCGTCTGTTTCAGGTGTTCCACCAGCTGCATGACTTCCGTTCTTCCCAACAGTTCGTAGGCATGTTTTTTGATAGTCTCGGACAGGTGGGTGAGCATAACGGTCAGCGGGGTGATCACGGTATAGCCGTAAATTTCGGCCATCTCTTTGTTCTCCGGCAAAATCCACCGGGACGGGATACCGTAAGCCGGTTCGATCGCCTCAATACCATCGATCTGGCTTGCCGGATTGGACGGCTCCAGTGCCAGGTAGTAATCCACCAGCACCTCGCCCCGGGCCACCTCCTCGCCGCGGATACGGATGACATACTGGTTCGTGCCCAGCGCCGCACCGTCATGCAGACGGATGGACGGGATCACGAAGCCCATATCCTGCGCATACTGGCGGCGGAAGATCACGATACGGCTGATCAGCTTGCCGCCACTGGCTTCATCCACCAGCGGGATCAGGCTGTAGCCAAATTCCATCTCGATGGGTTCCACCGTAAGCAGCGAATAGACGTTGTTGATATCCTTATAGTATTCCGCTTCGCCGGCGGCCGGTGACTCCGGCGCGGGCTCCGCGGCGGACGGCTCTTGCGTGCGCTGCTGCGCTTTCTCCTTTTCCAGGGCGTTCTCACCTATGAGACCGCCGGCGGTCAGCGCAACGCCTACCAGAAGCAGCGGCAGCGTGGGCGTGCCCGGGAAGATACCCAGCAGCACCAGGATCACACCTGTGGCCAGGATGGCCCGCGGCTGCGCCTTGAACTGGCTGACCACGTCGGTATTCAGGCTTCCGTCAGACACCGACCGGGTCACGATCATACCGGTGGCGGTGGAGATCATCAGCGCCGGCAACTGAGAGACCAGGCCGTCACCGATGGTGGCGATGGAGTAAATACTCAGCACGGTCTGGATATCGCCGCCGCCCTGCACCACACCTATAATAATGCCGGCCACAAAGTTGATCGCGGTGATGATCAAGGACATGATGGCGTCGCCCTTGACGATCTTGGTGGCGCCGTCCATGGCGCCGTAGAAGTCCGCCTCCTTTTGGATCTTGTAACGCCGCAGACGCGCTTCCTTTTCGTCGATCAGACCGGAACTCAGGTCCGCGTCGATCGCCATCTGCTTGCCGGGCATGGCGTCCAGTGTGAACCGGGCGGCCACCTCCGACACGCGTTCCGCGCCTTTGGTGATAACAATGAACTGCACCAGCACGATGATGAGAAAGATCAGCACGCCGATGACGATATTGCCTTGGGTGATCAGCTGACCAAACGCGCCGATCACCACGCCGGCCTGACCTCCGTCCCGCAGAATCAGGCGGGTAGAAGAGACATTCAAGCCCAACCGGAACAGGGTCGTTACCAGCAGCAATGAGGGGAAGATGGAAAACTCCAGCGCTTCCGAAATGCTCATCGTGATCATGAGGATCATGATGGACAGGGAGATGTTGACCACGATCAACACGTCCAGCACGGGCGCTGACAGCGGGATCACCAGAAACAGAACGATGACCACTACCATCAGGGATATGGCATTGTCGAAAATTCGTCTCATAACGTACCTTGCTGCTCGCTTTCTCTTAACTGCCGTTTTGGGTGCCGCTGTTATTGCCCATCTGATAGATGTACACCAGCACCTCGGCTACGGCGCCGTAAAGTTCAGGCGGAATCTCGCGTTCCAGCTCGGCGGACGCGTACAGCGCCCGGGCCAGCGGCACATTCTCTACGATGGCCACGCCGCTTTCTTCCGCCAGCTGCACGATACGCAGCGCCAGGTGATCCTGCCCTTTGGCCAGCACCACCGGGGCGCTGTCCTTATCAGGTTTATAGCGCAGCGCCACGGCAAAGTGGGTAGGGTTTCGGATGACCACGTCTGCCTGCGGCACCTTCTGCATCATGCGCGACTGGGCGATCTTTCGTTGGATCTCTTTGATCTTGCCCTTGACCTTGGGATCGCCCTCCATTTGTTTATATTCTTCTTTGATCTCCTGCTTGGACATGCGGATCTGCCGCTCGTAGTCCCACCACTGATAAAAGTAGTCCGCGCCGGCAAGCACCACGAAGGCCACGCCGATCTGCATTGCCATCTGAAATGCCAGGTCCAGCAAATGGCTGCAGGCAGTTACCACATCGGTGAACAGATACTTGGTAAACAGGTCCACCACGCCGGACAGGAAATTGTAGATAATGTACAGCAGCACCCCGATCTTCAGAATGCCTTTCAGCGCCTCCACCAGGCTGCGCACAGAGAACAGGCGTTTCAGGCCCTGCAAGGGATTCAGGCGGCTGAACTTGGGCCGCAGCGATTCGCCCGTGACCAGCATCTTCGTCTGAAAAAAGGTCGCCGCGATGCCCGCCACTGTTGTGACCGCCAACAGCGGGCCCGCCGCTGTTAAAAACACCTTGAGAAATTGCAGCAGCAATTCCTGCAGATCTCCCTGCGTGGGAATAGCCTGCTGGTCCTGCACCATGCTGATACACTGGCGCAGAAACCGCTGGATGCTGGACGCCATGCTTCCCGCCAGAAGAAACAGGATCGCTAATCCGGTCAGCAGCACCGCCACCGAAACGGCGTCGTTACTGAAGAAGATATTACCTTTTTTTCGTTCGTCTTCCCGTCGTTTTGGTGTTGCTTTTTCGGTTTTCTGTCCGTCCGCCACCCTGCATCACCTCCTGCCGGTCAGCCCGGTGCCACGATCCGGGTCAGTATCTGGCTCATGGTCCTGAGCATCTGCGACTCCACCCCCAACAAAAACTCGTTGATGGGTAACAGAAACAGAAAAAACAAGACCAGACCGATGATGACCTTAAGTTCGATGTTGATGACGAAGGCATTGATCTGCGGAATGGCTTTCATCAGAATGCCCATACCCAACTCGCCCAGCATCTCCGCCGCCAGGATCGGCAGCGCCAGCTTGACCGCCAGAAGAATACAGGAAAGAAATACTTCGGTCACTCCCGAAGCCACCTCCCGCCCAAACGCTGCCTCACCATAGGGCACGACGCGCTGGGCGGAAAGAAAGATCCGCAGCATGGTGTAGTGTCCGTTCTCTGCAAAAAATGTCAGGATCATCAGCACGTTCAGCAGCGCGGCGGTCATCGTCATGTTGACCTGGCTGCTGGAATCGTAGACCTGAGCCATATTCAGGCCCATCTGGGCGTCGATGATTTCGCCGCCCACCCCGATCACCATGAAAAACAGCTGCATCACAAAGCCCAGCACAAAGCCCACGCCCAGTTCCAGCAACAGTTTGAGCCCAAATTCCAGCGTCGTGGCAGGCACGGCGGGCGACTCATTCGCCAGCCCAAACAAAAAGATGGAAAGGACCATCGCTGTGCCGGCCCGTATCAGATTGGGCACGCTTGTTCGGCCAAGCAGCGGATTCATCATCACAAAACCGGTGGCCCGCATGAAGATCAGGGTAAAAAGATACAGTTCCGACCAGTCCATTCCCGTGACCTCACATCAATGTGAACAGATAACGGGAATAATCCTGGAGGGATTCCAGCATCCAGCTGCCACCCACCAGAAGGATCAGCACCACCACGATCAGCTTCAAAATAAAGGCAAGAGACTGCTCGTGGATCTGGGTCACGGCCTGGAAGATCGCTACCAGGATGCCTACCAGCATGCTGAGGATCAGCATCGGACCGCCAAGTTTGAGCGCCACGCCCACGCCTTCCCGCAGAATATCCACTGGCTCCATGGTCTTTCTCCTCCCTTGCTTTCTAGTTGAACCCCTGCACCAGCGTGGAGAACAACAGCTGCCACCCGTCCAGGGTGATAAACAGGAGAAGTTTGAACGGCATGGAGATCATGGACGGCGGAAGCATGATCATGCCCATGGACATCAGCGCCGAGGCCACCACCACGTCGATCAGCAGGAAGGGGATGTACAGATAGAAACCGATCAGAAAAGCCCGCTTGAGTTCCGACGTCATAAAGGACGGGACCAGCGTGGTCAACGGCAGATCCGCCGCTTCATCCTGATCGCCCGGAGCCGGCGTCCCCGACAGTTCACAGAACAACTGCAGTGAACTGGGCTCGGTATTGCGCGCCATAAACTCCTTCAGCGGGACCTGCGCCCGTTCAAAGAACTCGTCCTGGGTGATCTCTTCCGCGATATACGGCTCATAGGCGGTAGTTTGTATCTCGCTGATGGCCGGAGACATGGTAAACAGCGTGAGAAACAGCGCCATTCCTATCAAGACCATATTGGGCGGATTCTGCTGCAGGCCCATGGCGGAACGCAGAAAAGAAAAGGAGATAACATACCGTGTAAACGAGGTCATCATGACCACGATGGACGGCAACAGTGTTACCATGGTGGTCATGAACAGGATCTGAAGGGTTTGGACGTTTTCGCCGTTTACATTGATAAGCGCGTCCAAGTTGCATTTCCTCCTTACTTCTTGCGCTGTTCCATCACCCGGCGCAACGCCTGGGCAAAACTTCCAGCCTCCGATGAAAGCGGCGGCTGTTCCGCCTGCCAGGCCGCGTTTTCCTCCGCGGTCAATTCCCGCAGGATCGTGGTCGCACCCGGCGTGACCGACAGGAAATACAGCCGATCATCCAGGCGCACCAGCAACAGCTTCTGGTCTTTGCCCACCGCTGCCTGTTCCAGCACCGCAAGGCGCCGCCCCCGGACCATACCGCCCGCCGCCATGCGCCCGGCCAGGTACCGGGTAAGAAAATACGCCAGCACCAGGACCAGGCCGGTGACGAACAGGGCCCAGAGCAAAGCCAGTATATCCTTCATGCCTCTCAGGGCTTGCCCACGATGGCAGTGACCGTCTTAAGCAGTCGATCGCTCTTGAAGGGTTTCACAACAAAGTCCTTGGTGCCCGCCTGTACGGCCTCCACCACCATGGCCTCCTGGCCCATGGCGGAACACATCACCACATTGGCGTTGCTGTCTTTGGCGCGGATGGCTTTCAGCGCTTCCAGACCGTCCATATTGGGCATCGTGATGTCCATCAGGACCAGATCGGGCTTGATCTCGGAGTATTTCTCCACCGCATCCTGCCCGTCTACCGCCTCGTAGATGTCGGTATAGCCTTCTTTTGTCAGCGTATCCCGGATCACCTTTCTCATGAAAGCCGCGTCGTCCACAATCAGAATCTTAGCCATGATTTTCACCCTTTACTGTTTTACTGTTTTGTTGTTTCCGCGTTGGATATCCAGCCGCGGGTCAGGTCAGGTTCAAAAGCTCGCCGTGCTTGAGCACCTCGGTAATGCGGATGCCGAAATTATCATCGATCACGACCACATCGCCCCGGGCCACACACAGTCCGTTTACAAAAAGATCCACCTGATCGCCAGCCAATTTATCCAACACCACCAGAGATCCTTTGGAGAAGGCAAGGATATCCTCCACCTTCCGGCGCGTACGGCCGATCTCCACCGAGATCTCCAGCGGAACAGACATGATCATTTCCAGGTTGTCCGCCTGCTCTTTGCCGATCCGCTCTTCCACATCCAGAGCGGGAAGGGCAACCGGGCTGGCGTTGATCCGTTTCGGTTCCGACGTCTGCCAGACTTGCTGGACCGGCATTTGCTGGACCGGAGCCTGCTGGACCGGAGCCGGCTGGACCGGAGCCTGCGCGGCCGGCGCCGGCTGTGCCGCGCCGCCAGTGAGGCCGCCGAGCATCTTCTCGATCTCATCCTGGCTCATCACCCGATTGGCAGAAGCCGCTTCCGGCTGGGGCGCGGCTGCCGGCTGCGATGCAGGCTGCGGCTGTACCGCCGGCTGGGCAGCATGCTGCGGCTGTGCCGCCGCGCTATCGTCGGAAGGAACAACGCCGAAATTCATTTCGAAGCCTGCCAGCAGTTCGCGGGCCAGATCCATCGGCATCACGTTGACAAACTCGCTCTTGAGCATATTTTCAATGCTCAACATAAAGCGGACCACGACCAGCGTTTCGTCGTCAGAACCGAAATGCTCGGCTTTGAACTTGGGCATATCATCCAGTTCAAAAGACTGCGGCGTGGAGATGTTGACAGGGTAACCCAGGAAATCCGACAGGGCGGTGGAGGCCGCACCCATCATCTGGTTCATGACCTCGCACACCGCGCTGACCGTCAGATCGTTAAGTTCAAACTCCTCATCCGGGGTTTCGCTGCCCATCAGGATATCCACGATCACCTTGATATCGCTTTTCTTCAGCAGCATGATGTTGCTGCCCTTCAGGCCGGAAACGTAGCGGATCTCAATGCCGATGGCGGGCTCCAGATCGCCGATACTGAAATCGCCTGCACTGACCACGCTGACGGAGGGGGTGGTGATGTCCACCCGATGATCCAGCATATTGGACACCGCGGTCGCCGAGGACCCCAGGCTGATATTCATGATTTCGCCGATGGCGTCCAGTTCCATCGAATTAAAGATGTTCTGAGCCATGCTCCTCACTTCTCCTCTCTTGTCTGGACGTGATAGGTGTCCCAAATTTTAACTGCCATATTGCCTCCCTGGGTTCCCAGCTTTCCGCTGAACCAAGGCTGCCCGCCAATGTACAAGCTGACGGGTTTTTTGGTGGAGTGCCCCAAGTCGATCACGTCGCCTACGTTCAAATAGTAGATATCCCACAACTTCAGCTGGGTGCGTCCCAATTCCGCCGTGATCTCCAGCTGCGAATCCCGCAGGATGTCCATGATCTCTTCGGAATTTTTTTCTCCAGAGCCGCGGCCTATCTGATTTATGGCCGTGATGCTGGCGAATATATTGGTGAGCATCATTCCCGGCAAACAGATATTCATCCGTCCGGACGCATTGGGGAATTTGATGCTGATGCCGATAATGACCACGGTTTCGTCCAGGCCGATCAGCTGTACCAGCGTGGGGTTGGATTCCACGCGGCGGAACACAAAATTCAAATTGATGTAATTTTCCCAGCTTCCGCCCAACGTGGAGACCATGTCCTTGACGATGGTCTCATAAAGTTTTAGTTCCAGTGGCGTAAAGCCGTATCCGGCGGGCGCTTTGGAACTTCCATCCCCCTGGCCGCCCATCAGCCGGTCCATCATATTCAGCGCGAGACCCGTGCTGAGATGGATCAATACAGGAGTTTCTTCGCTTTCCCGTTTGCCCTGAACGTCCACATCCGCCAATGTCAGCACATCGCCGTCGGACAGGGCGTTGGAAAATTCGTAGTATCGCTGTTCTTCCACCGATTCCACCGAGATCTCACTGGTCGTATGCAACAAACCGTTCAGACGCGAATTGATGATCCGGGTATAGTTTTCAAAGACGCCGCTGATCATCTTCAGCCTGTCTTTGGTAAACTTTCGGGGGCTGTAGAAATCGTATTTTCTGTACTTCTTCTCCGTATCCTGGTCGGACCGGTTCAGGTTCATCTCGCCGCTGCGCGCTGCGCTGAGCAGCGCGTCAATCTGGCTTTGTGACAACACTTCCGCCATGGTTATTCCTCCTGGTCGGAACCGGTTTGCGCCTGGGCCTGCCCGCCGGTCATTCCGTCGGTCACCTGCGTCTCTCCTGTGACATTGCCCTCGCCGGAACGCATGGTATAGTACTGGGCAATGTCATCCCCGATGCCGTTTTCCATATTTAGTCCTGTCACCAACAATTCCACACGCCGGTTCTGCGCGCGCCCTTCCAGGGTGGTGTTGTCGGCGACAGGCCGCCACTGTCCATATCCCACGCTGACCAGCCGGGACGGATCGATGATGTTCTTTTCCTGCAGATACACGGTAACGACCGCCGCGCGGTTGGTCGCCAGGAAACGGTCTACCCTTGGATTGTTGGGGGTGACCGGATCATCCTGCGCCGTGTGGCCCAAAACTCGGATCTCGTCGATCGAATCGCTCACACTGGCGATGGATTGCGCCACCTGATCCAATACCACCTTTCCGTCATCCCGTAAAACATAACTGTCACCGTCAAAGAACACGGTATTATCAAAAGACACGAATACATAACCGCTGCCTTTGGTGATGCTGACCTGCATAGTGAGCTGCTCCTGCTCGATGTAGGCTTTCATCGCCTGATACAGCTCTTCGATATCGGCATCCACCTGCTCCTGCGTCATCTGTTCCAGCATTTCATCCGTGGAATCTGAGGAACCGTTACCTCCGGTCGCGTTTTCTGCCACGGCGCTGGGATTAAAAGACTGCACCAGAGCGATCCACTTTTCCTTGTCCAAAGTGGACATGGAATAGAGCATTACAAAAAAGCACAGCAACAGGGTCACCATGTCCCCGTATGTATCCATCCAGTTGGCGCCGCCGCTGCCGCCGCGTTTTTTCTTCATCTCCTGACCTCCTCTCCCGGCGCAGGCTGCTTATTTGCGGCCTCTGCGTCTTTTCTTCTTCTCAGCGGACTGGGCGTTTTCCGCCTCGCCCTGCATATCCCGCTGGCGCTGGTTCATGAAGGTCATCAGACGTTCCCGCAGGAACTTGGGGTTTTCACCGGACTGGATTGCCATAATGCCCTCCACCACAATCTGCCGGCAAAGGATCTCTTCCTCATCCCGGGCGGTCAGGTTGGCCGCGATGGGGTTGAAGATCACGTGCGCCAGAAACGAGCCGTAAAACGTAGTGACAAGAGCCACCGACATGTTGGGGCCCAACATGTCCATATCGGCGCCATCCAGACTTTTCAGCATGTTGATCAGACCGATCAGGGTACCGATCATGCCGAAAGCGGGCGCGGCGTTGGAACCCCGCTCATACATGGCCACCACTTCCTGATGGCGGGCCGACGTTTGTTCTATATCATTCTCCAGGATGCTGCGCACCCGATCCGGGTCGTTGGCATCCACAATGAGCATGATTGCCTGCTTAAAGAAGGGATCCGGCTGTTCGTTGGCCTTTTCTTCAAGGGCCAGCAAGCCGTTTTTGCGCGCGATCTGGGCCAGTTCCACCAACTGCTCCACATAGGCGTTCGGATCAAACGCCTTGGCGCGCAGCATGATCTTGATATGGCTTGGAATCGACCGGGCCAGTTTGGGATAACACGCAACCACCACGGCCAGCGTTCCGCCCAACACGATCAATACGCTGGAAACGTCCACAAAGTTCCATAGCGTATTCGGTGCGAAAGTGAAATCGAACATGGGCGTCTGCCCAGGGTTGATATTGATGCCGAACACGATGCCGAACACTGTAAAGGCGGTAGCCAGCACAATACCGATCAAATATACAACATTCATACCGTTGATCCCTTCTGTTTATCTCCACATCCTGCCGTTTCGCCGCGTTCAGCGCCGATCGTTCACGGCAATCTCCCGGTGAATATCCTGAACCTTGGCATTATACTCGGCGATCTTCTCAATGATCTCCTCTACTGTATCGCGTACAAGATAGTAATCATGATTCATCATCACGATCTTGCATTCGGGAATCAGTTCGATGCACTCGATCTGGTTGTGGTTCACCAGAAACCGCTCGTTATTCATCTTTCGAAGTTCGATCATGAAAAGCCCTCACTTTCTTCGGGCAGTGCCGCCGCCTGAGGCCCGCGCCTCAGGCGGCTAAGCCCTGTTCAGAAGCGTATCAGCGCTTCATATTGACCAGTTCCTCCAGCATGGAGTCGGTCACGGTAACGATTCGGGTGTTGGCCTGGTAGCCGCGCTGGTATACGATCATGTTGGAAAACTCGGTGGCCAGATCGGTGCCGGACCCTTCCAGGAAGGAGGTCATCAGGCCGGTACCGCTGTTGGCGAGGAGCATGCTGTTGGGATCCGGAGCAGCACCCGCCGCGTCAAGGAGTTTGCCATTGTTGAGATAGCCGGTCACCGCGCTGTTGGGGGCGCTCACCGTAACCGAGCCCGCCGCGGCGCCCGCCTGATAGTAGGGGCCATCCTGATGCAGCACGCCGGCGGGGTTTTCCACCGTGCCCAGCGCAATGTAGCCTACCACAACTTCTTCCGCGGTGTCCTCATTGGTGCAGATGATCTTGCCGTTGGCGTCAATGGACAGGTTGGTGTAGTTGATATAACCGTCCACGTCGGTGGTGGGATCAATATTTTTGCCATCGGCCCCAATGCCCACATAGACTGCCGACCCCAGCGTATTGGGATCGGTGGAGCGCATCGGCAGACGGATCGGCACAAGAGCGGTGCTGATATCCCCCACCGTAGTGCCGGCAGCCCCCTGAGCGCCCGTATCCGGATCGGTAACAGTGCTGGCCAAAAAGCCGTAGACCACGTTGCCCTGTCCATCGGTCAGATAGCCGTCGCGGAAATCGAAATCGCCCACGCGGGTCAGCGTCAGGTTGTTTACGTCCGCAGCACTGTCGATCGTGATCGTTTTATTGCCCACCAGGAAGAACCCGTCGCCCTTGATGGCACAGTCCAGATCGCGGCCGGTAGCGCTCAGATCGCCGGAACTCATATCCAGGTCGATGGTACCCACGGTACAGCCGTAGCCGATCTGCTGCGGGTTGGTGCTGCCCACCGTGTTGGTCCCCTCAGAGCCGGCACTCAGGGTGTTGTACAGGCTTTCCTTGAAGGTGATGCGCTGCGCCTTGTACCCGTAGGTATTCACGTTGGCGATGTTGTTGCCAACCACGTTCAACGCCTGCATGTGCGTTTTCAAGCCGGCGATTGCCGAGCTCATAGCGCCAGTCATAGACATAGTTGTTTGCTTCCTTTCCGAAATTTCGCGCGCCGCCGGGAAACCGTCATTCGCACGGTCCCCAGAGCCTCCTTTCGGTCCTGCCCTCTGTTGATTACAGGAACACGGCGCCGTCGATGTTGGTGAAAATGCTGTCTTTCATTTCCGCTTCGGACAAAGCGGTGATGACCCGGCCGTGAGGCACGTTTACGATAAACGCCAGGCTCTGATCCAGCGCGAGGATATTGGTCGCGCCTTTGGCCTGCGCCCGTTCCACCGAATCTCCCAGCTTTTCCAGCAGTGTGGGGGTCACTTCGATCCCTCTCTCCTCTGCGCGGCTGAGCGCGTGTTTGGAGAAAGCTACCTGCGGCGTGCGGGCACGTTGCAATTCCTGCTGGAGCACAGCGCCAAAGCTGCCCTCCTGCTGGTTCTGCGTCCTGCGCGCCTGGTCATTTCCGGAGATCCCGCCCGGACCCGCTGCTTGAATCGGTCCTACCATGGGAACGCCTCCTTCATTTGTTTCAGCAGCCGTCAGACCTGTTCGTCGGCGCCGCTCCCGGCAGCGTTGTCGCCACCTTCGGCGGACTCGCCGCCTTCGACCGGCTGGCTGCCATCGACTGTCTCGCCGCCTTCGACCGGCTGGCTGCCATCGACTGTTTCGCCGCCTTCGACCGGCTCACTGCCGTCGACCGTCTCCCCGCCTTCGCCAGTCTCACCACTGTCGCCGGTATCCGGCACAGCCGGCAAAGTCCCGACTGCCATGATGCTGCTCAACGGGTACATCTCGCCGCCGACAAAGATCACCGGCGTGTTCTGATAGGTGCCGGTGCCCTCTACGGTGCCCACGATCTCCTCGATCTTGCCCTCCGAATTGTAGACGCCGACCGTAACGGTCTTGCCCACCAGAGAAGCCGCATAGGTCATGGTGCTGGCAGTGGTCAGGTTGTCCAGACTGGTCTGGACCTGGCTCATCATCTGCACCACAGACATCTGAACCATCTGATTCAGCATGTCAGACGTATCGGCCGCACTGTCGATGGTCTGGTTCTGCAACTGCTGGACCATCAGCTGGAGAAAATCTGTAAAGTCCAGACCGAACGCATCATCCGAGTCTGCGACTGTATACCCCCAGCTTTCCAGCTCTTCCGTGGTAGGCGTGCTGGACGCCCGGGTGGAAGCATAGGGATTGGTGGTCTGAAGCGCGTCCAGCGGAAAGGACATATAATCGCTTGCCATAGTTTCATCTCCTGCTCATACCGCTTTTACACGGCTTGCGTTTCCATCTGCACCAGCCCGAGGCGGAGTTGATGGAGGAAGGATTCCGTCTCACGACGAGGCTGCTGTTGCTGCTGTTGCTGCTGCTGACGCTGTTGCTGGCCGCCGTTTTGATCCTGCTGCCAGGCGGTCTGTTCCTGCTGCGGCTGCGGCACTTCTACCCGAACTTCGGTATGGGTGCTGTCCTGCAGCATCAGACTCAGCGACGAAGCGTGATTGCTGAGCAGCTTGGCGGCCTGCTCGGTCTCGGCGTGAAGCACAATATGAAGCGCGCCTTCCGGGCTGCGGGTAAACTCCGCCACTACATTGCCCAGATTGGCCGGGCTGAGGCGGATCTGCAGGAACTGGTCTCCCTGTTCCACCGCCCCTTTCAGGGACTGGCTCAGGGTTTTTTCCACATCCTGCGCCGGGGCTGTCATATCCACCGGGGCATCGCCTACCCGTACCGGAGTGGCCTCCACATCACGGAACAGGGGTGTATGCCAACTCTGGACCTCAGCCTGCTCGGTCAACTGACTCTTTGGCTCCTGGCCTGCGTCAGGCTGTGCCAGTTGTTGAGAAAAAGCCTCGGCCGTATCGGCCTCGCCGGAAGGGAGCACCACCTCCGCGGCCTGCTGCGAAACGGCAGCCTGGGGATCCGCGGCGACGGCCGTGTCCACCACGGGCGCCTGTGCCGGCTGCTGGAGTTCCTGCTGTACCGGCATACCGGCCAGCGGCATGGCGTTCTGCTGCGGCGCGCTGTCCACTGCTGTGACCAGCTGCACTGCCGCGGACGCCGAACCGTCCGGCTGGCCCGCCACTTCTTCCATCGGGACCACCAGGCTGGTCATCAAGACCTGCCCTGTGGCCAGAACGGTCAGATCGGATTCGGTCGCGGCGAGTTCTTTCCCGTCCTGCGGCTGTTCCACCGGCTGGCTGTCGGAATCGGTCGGGGAGGACTCCGCGTCTTTTTCGACCGAATTGCTCAACTCGCTGCGGCGCTGATCCAGCAGGTCCTGAAAGGTAGTCTGCTGATTGGCGCTGCCGGACACCGGGTCCTGCCCGGAAGTTACGGTTGCCTGCAGGGTCTGCCACGTGTTCATCAGGGTCATCTGCAGAAGCATATCGCTCATTTGCATCGTATTTCACCTCCTTTCCCGGGATCTAATATGTTCAAGACTCGCTTTTTGCCGCCCGCGTGGCGGAGATCAGCTCGTCTATGAACCGCTCATCATTCTTTTGCAGATCTTTCTGGTAGGCGTCCAACTGCTTGTCTTTCAAACGCTCCAGCATGGTGGCATCCTTGTGCGCCTCCACGACCAGAGCCCGTTTTTCCTCCGCCTTTTGCCGAAGTTCTTCCAGCCGGCGCGTCTCCCGGGCGATCTCGTGTTCCAGTGCCCGCAGACCATTCTCAAACCCCAGCGCATCCGCCGCGGTGATACCGTTGGCCGCCTGCTCCCGAAACTGCTGGTTGGTCCGGCGATAGCGTTCCTTGGCGTCGTCCACCCGTGCCTGCTGTTCCCGAAGCTGTGCCAGCGCCTTGGCATATTCGTTCTGGCGACTTTCCAGGACCTGCTGGCGATACCCCAGTATACTGTCCAGAGAGAACTGAAACTTTTTCACGATCCTACCTCACCTTTACAGCAGCGCCCGCATCAGCTGCAGATCCTGCTCGTAGGAAACCCCTTCGTCCACCCCTTGCGTGAGGAACTGCTCGATGCCGTCGATCTTGCTCAACGCGTAATCCAGCTTGGGGTTGGTACCGGATTTATAGGCGCCGATGGTCACAAGGTCCGAGTTCTTCTCGTATACCCCCATGATATCACGGATCCGTGCCGCCAGTTGTCGATGTTCCGGTGACACGATATCGGTCATCAGACGGGATATGCTGGCGCTCACGTCAATGGCGGGAAAGTGGTTGCTGTTTGCCAGCCGGCGGGAAAGCACGATATGTCCATCCAGAATACCGCGGACGGTATCCGCGATGGGCTCGTTGGTATCGTCGCCCTCTACCAGCACGGTGTACACACCGGTGATGGAGCCACGCTGGAAATTGCCGCTGCGTTCCAGCAGCTTGGGCAGTTCCGAATAAATGGAAGGCGTATAACCGCGGGCCACCGGGGGTTCCCCTACCGCCAGACCGATCTCCCGCTGCGCCATTGCGAAACGGGTCAGGGAATCCATCATCAACAGTACATCCAGCCCCTGGTCCCGAAAGTACTCTGCCACGCCGGTCGCCACCGAGGGGCAGCGCTTGCGCAGCATGGCGGACTGGTCGGATGTGGCCACCACCAGGACCGAACGGCTCATGCCCTCCGGGCCCAGATCCTTTTCGATGAACTCGAGAACTTCTCGTCCACGCTCGCCCACCAGGGCGATCACATTGATATCCGCTTTTACGTGTTTGGCGATCATCCCCATCAGGGTACTTTTGCCCACGCCGGAACCGGAAAAGATACCGATTCTCTGGCCTTTGCCCACCGTGAGCATCCCGTCAATGGCCTTTACGCCAAATTCCAGCCGCTCCCGGATGGGAGGACGGGCCATGGGGTTGATATAAGAACTTCCGTCTACGCAAAAAGGAATGCCGCCCGGAAAAGGGCCCTTGCCGTCAATAGGCTGGCCCAGCGCGTTGATGACACGCCCCTTGAGGAAAGGCCCCATCTCCAGGCTGAGACGCCGGCCGGTGTTGCGGACGAAGTTGCCCGCCGAGATGCCGCTCATATCCGAATAGGGCATCAGCAGCATCCGGTCATTCTTGAAGCCCACCACCTCGGCCATGACCTGGCCGCCGGAATCTCCATTGTAGATGCGGCAGATATCCCCCACCGCCGCCCGGCCGCCGGAGGCCTCGATCGACATGCCCACGATATTCTCGATCTTGCCGGTGTAGCTGACGGTCTGCGCCTGCCGCACCCGCTGGATCATATCCTCGAACAAGGCCCCTCGCCTCCTCTCAGCCGCCGTGAAGGATGTCTTTCAAATTGTTGAGCTGTGTGGACGCGCTGGCGTCTATGATCTGGTCCGGCATCTCAATGATGCAGGTCCCGGATTCATCGTTGGCCATCGGGATCAGCTTGATATTGTCGGACAAACCGCCCAGGGACGCCATCAGTTTGGGGGTGATCTGAGCCAGTTCCCTTGTGTCGCAGCCACCAATGTAAATGCGCACCCAGTCACGGCGGCGCAGCCGTTCGGTGGCCATCTGGACCATACGCAAAATCACATCGCGGCTGCTTTTCAAGCTGACATGGATCACCTTTTCGGCCACCGCAATGCTCAGATCGCACAACTCATCCTGTGTACTGGTGAGCAGATCCTCCCGGGCCTGAGTGGCCTGATCCAGAAACGTCTTGATCTGCGAACCCTGCTGCTGGCGCAATTCTTCCAGCCGGGCCTGCGCTTCGATCTGCGCCTTGCGCTGACCGTCCGAATACCCCTGCCGGAATCCATCCTGCCGGGCTTCTTGCTGCAATGCCTCGGCCTCCTGCTGTGCCTGCTGGCGGGCCTCTTCCAGAAGTTCTTCCGCCTGCCGCCGGGCGTCAGCCAGGATAGCGTCCGCCTGTATACGGGCATAGGAGAACATGGCGGCCGCGCCCTGCGCAGGATCGGAATCAGGCGTCTCCTCGGCCGGAGGCGTCTCCGGTTGCGGATCGTCAGCCGGCGGCGCCTCCTGAGGCGGAACGACAGGCTCCTCCTCGATCTGGATCTCGTCGGCCGGCGGGAAGGTATAGGAAGCCACCTGCGGCCGAAGAAAATTCTTAAAAATATTAGGCAATGATATCGTCCTTTCCGCCCTTGAGGATGATCAGCTCGTTTCTCTCCTCCAGGTCCCGGATCACGCCCACGATACGCTGCTGGGCAGCCTCCACGTCCCGTATACGGACGTTGACGGTGACTTCCAGATCGTCCCGAATGCTCTGGGCCATACGGGTGGACACATTGCTGAAGATCTTGTTGGCCACCTCGCTGTTGGCCCCCTTGAGGGCCAGCACCAGATCTTTGGGATCGCAGTCACGCACAAAGCGCTGCACCGAGCGGTCGTCCATGGTGACGATGTCCTCGAACACGAACATCCGCTTGCGGATCTCGTCGGCCAACTCGGAATTGTGGGTAGACAGCCGATCGAAGATGCTCTTCTCGCTGGCACGATCCAGGTTGTTCATCACATCGGCCACATAGTCGATACCGCCGACCTTCACGTTGCTGGTGGTCATGATGCTGGAGAACTGCTTTTCCATCTCGGCCTCGATGATCTTTACTGCGGCGGGCGAAGCACTTTCCATATTGGCGATGCTCTCCACCACCTTGACCTGTCGTTCCGGGTCCAGTTCGTCGATCACCGCCGCTGATTTTTCCGGGTCCACATAGGAAAGCACCAGGGCGATCGTCTGCGGTCTTTCATGCTGGAGCGCCGCATAGAGAGATTTTTCGTCCGCCTTGTTCAGGAAGGAGAACTCACGCTGCTTGAGCGATTTGGTCACCTTGTCCAGCAGCATGTCCGCCGTCTGTGCGCCAAACGCCCGCTCCAGAACGGCACGGGCATATTCCAGCCCGCCCTCCGTCACGGCCTTGTTGGTCATGCACATCTGGTAGTATTCGTTCAGCACGCTCTCGGTAGTGGCGGCGTCCACATAGCCGAGTTTGGCGACCTCCAGCGTGATCTGTTCCACGTCCTCCGGATCCATGTACTGATACAGCTGCGAGGCCTTTTCCGTGCCGAGAGAGATGATGACGGCCGCCGCTTTCTGCTGGCGGGTCAATTCCTTGGCCGGCTTGGCGTTTGTCGGCTGTACGGCCGCTGCCGCCGGGGCTACTGCTGTCTCTTTCATGTTGTCTGATTGCCCTCCCGCAGCCAATTTTTAACCATCTGCGCCGCGATCTCCGGATTGTCCTGCGCGAACTGCCGAACATCCTTGCGCAGTTCCATGCTCTTTTCAGTCTGCATTTCCAGAATATCCGGCTGCGCGGGAACTTCGGGTTCAGGCGCTGCCACAACCGCCGGCTCGTCTTCCATATCCCTGTTTTTCTTCGCCCGATGGCGGTAGATGAGCATCAGGATCAGCAGGAACAGGAACAGAAAGCCCGCGCCGATCAGAATCGCGTACAGCATCCAGGTTTCCATGCCTTCCGGCGCGGCAATGACCGGAATACTGGTCTGGTAGAACGGCGTGATCAGGATGGAGATCTTATCTTCCTGGTCAGCCTTGGAGATACCAGCGGCCCGGGCCACATGATCGTACAGATCCTGCTCGTTGGCGCCGCCGGCCACATTGGAGTTGATCGTGACCGATACCATCACATCGCTGATGTACCCGGCCACATGCTCCACCTGCTGCTTGGTGGTATCGACCAGACGGTCAGTCTGGCCCGAGGAAGAATACATCGTCTCGTTCCCGTCGGGCTCCATCTGCTCTTCCACGTATGTATTCACATCCGCGTTGGTCTCGGTCCCCGCTACGCCGCCGGCGGTCTCCCCTTCGTCCCGTATGATCTGGTCGTCCCAGATCTGAGAACCGATGATACCGTCCTCATTGCCCTGGGCCCAGTCTTCCAGCGAATAGTCGGTGGAATCGGTGTAGGTGCGGTCCACATCCACCACCGTATTCACGCTTACCTGCACGTTGTCCGAACCGTAAATCGGAAGCAGCGCCTGCATGATCCGGGTGCGAATGCTGTTGTTCCACTTTTCCTCCAGAGCCAGCTTCAGACTGGAGGCGTCCCGCAGATCGGTGATCCCGCCGGTGTCGGAGTAGGTATTTCCGTAGGAGTCGGAAATCTCCACATTCTCCACATTCAGCCCGGACAACGCGCGGCTGACCAGATTCCGGATCGCGTCCACCTGGTTTTCATCCAGCGTTTTTCCGTCCTGCATGGTGACCTGGACGGCAGCACTGGCATCCACTACATTGCCGCTGTCCAGAACATAGGTGTTGTCCTCGCCCGGTGTGAGAAAAACCACGGCATCCTTGACCCCCGCAAAATTGCGGATCACCGCGGCAAGACGATCCTGCAGGCCATAAAGAGTCAGCTGATTGCGCTCGGACTCGGTGGTAAGGCTTCCCACATTATCCAGATAGGTGTCGTATCCATAACCGGAGGTGGGATATCCCGCCACCAGGACCTGGGCCTTCAGCGAGGCTTCCTGCGCCTGCGGGACCAGGATCGTGTCGTCCTCCACCTTATAGTCGCTGATGCCGTTTTCCGAAAAATATGTGGAAATGGCCGTCAGATCGGTCTGGCTCAGCCCGGTAAACAAGGTGGCGTACGGCTGATTGCTCACCACGACCGCCAAAATCACGATAGCCACGAGAATTGCCAGCGCGCCACACCCTATCAGGGTCTTGACCTTGCGGGAGAGGGATTTCCACCGCTGCAAAACCGCAGCGGCGGCCTGTTTTATTTTATCTGCCATATTCTCCTCCCAAAACAAATCAGTCTGTTTTTATTTACAGACTGATGCGCATCAACTCACTATAGGCATCCAGTGCCCTGTTCCGCATCTGTACCAAAAGATTGGTCGCCACGGACGCCTGATAGGCGGCGATGGTCGCCTCCGCAGGGTTGTCCAGCTGGCCGGTGGCCAAAGCGTAATACGCTTCGTTTCTGGCTGCGTCGGTTTCCTTCACATTGTCTACCATGGACTGGAATATCTGGGAGAACATGGAGGGCTGCCCGCCCTGCGCCTTGATGTCCGACAGGGTGCTGGAGACGCCGCGGAGCGATTCGATAGGCGCGATGGTTTGAAAGTTTGTCATTTGGCTGTTTCCTCTTTTCTGTGACGGCGTAGAAAGCGGGTGATTACTTGCCGATCTCCAGGCCCTTGGCGGTAACCTGCTTGAGCACGTTGAATGCCGTGACATTCGCGGAGTATGCCTGAGAAGCCGCCATGGCGTCGGCGATCTCCTTGACCAGGTCCACATTGGGCATCTCCACGTAACCTTCCGCGTTTGCGTCCGGGTTGGTGGGGTCGTAGACCAGCTTCAGATCGGAGGGATCCTCCACAATGGCCGTTACCTGCACGCCGCCCGGATCGGTACGGCCGCCGCCGCGTGCGCGCTCCAGAGCCTGCTGGAACGGCGTCAGGCTGTCCTGAGACTGAAAGACAACCATCTTTCGCCGGTAAGCCCCGCCGCCCTCGGTGCGGGTGGTGTTCTGGTTGGTGATATTTTCAGAAATGACGTCCAGCCGCAGCTGCTGTGCGGTGAGACCGGACCCCACCACGCTCATGGAATTCAAAAAAGCCATTTCCTATTCCTCCTTACCCTTTGATCGCGGCGAGCATCAGGGAGAGATCGCTGTTGATCGCGTCCAGCACATATTGCATCTGATAGCCGTTGCGGGAAAGTTCCACCATCTGTTCGGTAATATTCACGCCGTTATCATCCAGGCGTGTACTCTCCTCCGCCTGTTGCACCGCGATCGGCGCCTGTTCGATGGCAGTACGCATGCCGCTGGCCGTACCGTTCTTTTTGTCAGCGGACTGCACTGCCTGCTGCAGCGCCTCTTCAAACGTTGCGTATTTGGTTTTGTAGCCGGGCGTCTCCGCGTTGGCGATGTTATCCAGGATACAGCTTTGTTTGGTCCACAGATAATCCATGGAGCGCTGGAGCATCAGCGCTGTGTTACTTGATAAAAAATCCATTTTTCAGTATCCTTTCTTTATCATTTAGACACGCCAACCTGTGGAGACAGGCCTGCGGGATCTTTAAGACCAATTTATATAATATTACAGCGTTCGGCTAACAAGCAATAAAACAGCCATGTTTCGACACGGTTTTGATCTTCATTATTGTAACCCCAAACGTCCTTTTTTGCAAGTATTTGTGCGAAATATGCCGCAAAATTTATAGGTTTTTCTGTTTAGCCAATAAAAGCTTAGGATTTTCACCATTTTTCACAAAATAGCAATAATCTCCTTTTGTCCCCTTTCATTTGTTATGATATAGTGCTTTTTCTCGCAGGAAATATTCTCAGAAACAAAGATCGGCCGGTACGCAGCCTAACAAGGCTTGGTACCGGCCGGTCTTTATTTGTATTTTTGATGCCGAAGTTCCAGGTGTTCAGCCGCGCCGAAGCTGCTGACTGAACACCGCTTCCCGCACCATACTCTCTTCTTCCCGCACCATGTCCAGGAACTGCGCCGCATACAGGAATTGCCCGTCCGCCTCCTGAGAACAGCGCAGAATTTTCATGTCCAGCAACAGCGGCTGGGCTGTGATCGGGATGACCACCTGTACCTGCTCGCCGATCTCCAGTTTGCGGGCACACAAAAACGCCAGACCACCGCAGCTCAAATCGCGGCTGACGATCGCCTCCCGGCCTTTCCACCGCCCTGAGCGGGGGTAGATATAGCTGGAAAACCGTGTCAGGATGCGCAGGTTGGCCCGCACAGACTGATTCAGCGGCCGCACCGGCGTCAGCACGACGGCATTGCCCTCCCGGCGGATGATCTTTCCCTCCATGGCGGGCACCGCATCGGAATCCCCCACCAGGCAGATCACCGTATGCTTTGTGATCTCTTCCAGATCGCCGTCGTCGATGACCATGCGCCACTCGCCGCCTTGCGGGCGGTAATCCGAAACGCCGTGCGCCACCGCGTTTCCGTGGCTGTCCAGAATCAAATATTTGTCCGCCATACGCTTCACGCTCCTGTGTCACTCGGTCTTGTTTTCCCGCCGGAATTTTTCCGGGTCCGCGGGATCGAAATTCAAAAAGTATAAATAGATGTCCACGACCGCCTGGTACAGTTCCTCCGGGATCTCCCGGCCAAGTTCCATCTGAGTGAGCACCGTGGCCAGTGAGGTATCCTCGTATACAGGAACACCGCTGTCCTCGGCCACCTCCACGATCTTTTCGGCCATGTGGCCCATTCCGGAAGCCACGATCACCGGTGCGCCGTCCTGCGGACGGTATTGCAGAGCCGCGGCCCGTTTGGCGGGCCTGGCGGCGGATGCTTCAGACTTTGACATTGACGCCCCGCTTCCCTTCAAACAAATTTGGAAACACCTGCGTCAGGGTCAGCGGCGTTTCCAGCTTGGAGACCTGGATCCGGGTCCCCTTCAACTGGTGGCGGGCCAAAATGCTCGCCATATCCTCGGCGATGACCGCCTCGTGGGACGAGACGTTTTCCGGCCCGTAAATGTGCAGATCCACCTGCTCTTCCCGCGCGGCCAGAGTGATCTCCAGGAATCCCAGCGATTCCAGGTCCAGCTTGAACAAAAACTGGATCTTGTCGCCGGTCTGCCCGTCACCGGGGTTCTCCTCCTCGGCGTCAGGATCCACCCACAGTTCCGAATACATCATCTTCCCGTCCCAGTTCACCGGGAAGAACATGTGATTCAGCGGCATATACACGCTCTCGTTGATGAGCAGAGCCTGTATGATCTGCGCGAAAGATTCGCGCGCGTCCGGCCCCCACGCGCCCTTCAGGGCCTGATCGGCCGCATGGGCGAAATTCTGGGCGAAAGCGCCGTTCGCCGCGCGGGCAAAATCGTTCTCCTGCAACAGCTTCAGCACGGCGGCGTCGTCCAGATTGTTCAGACCGCCCAACAGCCCGCCAAAGCTGCCCAGCTGCCGAAACGACAGCAACAGCGGCCCTTCCGCGCCATTTTCGTACCGCGCGGTGCTCAGGACCAAAAGATTCAGCAGGGCACGCAGCGCCCCCATGTCATGGGTACGCGACACGTAATTGCCCAGATAGGGGATGATCCCCTGCTGCAGAAGTGCCAGATTTTCCGTGCGCGCACCGGCGGCCAGGCCGTTCTCCAGCTGCGCGATCATCTCTTCCAGCCGGCCCCGCCAGCTCTGCGGCAGGTAGTTGGGCATCTGACGCAGCAGGCTGAGCATGCTGTTGCCGATATGCTCGGTGGAAGAGTAGTCGATATACCGTTTGGCAAATTCCAGCACGGCCATCCGCGCCTGCTCCCCGTTCAGCACATGATAGGTCTGGCGCAGCAGAGAGAACAGCGCGCCGGAAAAGCGATTGCCGGCCTGCACCTGCTCCATGAACAGCTGACGAAAACCATCAGCGTCCAGCTGAAGCATCTGCAAAAACTCGGCCAGTTCCTGGGCGACACCCTGCTGCAGGCCCGGCGTGGACACCACGCCCCGCAGCTGCAAAAACGCTTTTCCCAGCACTTGCGCCAGTTCCGGCGTCTGACGAAGCTGCTCAAGAAACGTCTGCAGGTTGGAGTCATAGCGCAGTACATCCGACTGGAGCGCATTCCCCGCGTCCTGCTGTTCCGTCCGCCCGTCCGCCCGGGTGACCCGGGATGGGTCCGGCACATTCTGTACCTGCGGATCGCTGGGACGCGCCGGGGCCGGCTGGGCGCGGTTGTTGTTCGCCGCGTCATAACCCGGAACGCGGTTCGCCGCGCCTAAAAGTTCTGCCATTGTTTGCTCCACCTCTCGTTATATAGCGGGCATTGCCACGGTAGCGGCCCGGGCGCCCGGATATTTTGTATGTTGCTCTTAATTTTTCAAAATTCGCTGTCGATAATTAAATATAGGAAGTCCAACGCCAAGGAAGGAGCGTGCCGTTTTTAATGAGTACCGGCAACGAAAGCATTCTGGATGCCTTTTTGTACGAGACAAGTTCCCTGCTCGAACAACTGGACAGTATCGTTCTGGCCGCCGAACAGCAGGACAGCTTCTCGGAAGACGACATCAACACCATTTTCCGGATCATGCATACCATCAAAGGCTCCTCCGCCATGATGGAGTACAACTCGCTGATGACCATTGCGCACCGGGCGGAGGACCTGTTCTCCATTATCCGGGACAAGGCCATGGATGTGGTGCCTGAGGGGTTGCGGCCGGAGTTGTTCGACCTGCTGTTCCAGACCATCGACTTTTTCCGCGGGGAACTGGAGCGCATCGAAAATGAGCAACCGCTCACTGAAGATATCGACACCCTGCTGCAAAAAGTTAATAGACTGATCGACCAAATTCGTTCGGGCGGCCAGACGGAGCCCGCGTCGGATGCGCCCGCCGCGCCGGACGCGAAGGCCGCCGCGGCCGCGCCGGAACAGCCGGCTGCCAGCGGGCCGGCCGGTTTCCCCTATGGGCTGCAGGTCTTTTTTGACGAGGGCTGCGGCATGGAAAATCTGCGCGCCTATATGCTGGTAAATTCCGTCAAGGAACTTTGCAGCGAAGAAGATTTCACCTATGAACCGCAGGGGGTGGAGTCCGATCCTTCCACCGCCGATCAGATCGTTGAATCCGGCTTTTTGCTCTTTTTCCGCGAACAGGCCCAGCGGGACAGCGCCATCCACGCGGTGACCGCTTCCGGTTC
>CASFJO010000092.1 GCA_949295035.1 uncultured Gemmiger sp. | reverse complement strand
GGCCGCGTCGTCCAGCGCGGCGGCTACGGCCCCGCGCACGGCGTCGGCGTCGGGCAGGGCGTTGAGGCTGTCGGCCCAGGCGGCGTCCAGCACCAGGGCGGTGGGCCGGGTCAGGGTGAGGGCATGGCGGGCGGCGGGCCGCAGCAGGCTCGCACCCAGCACCGCCAAAGCGGCCAGCGCCGTCAGGCAGAGAAAGCAGGCCAGCACGGCGGGCAGCGCCGCGCGGCGGGATTTGGTTTTCATCAAACAGGTCCTCCTCATCGCGGGATATCGCTTTCAGTATATCACAAATCTACGCCGCCGGGCACCGGAACATTTCTCCACCGGGGGGTTCTATGGTATAATAGGATGACCGTTTGATTTTTTATCCACAGGAGGCAATATCCATGAAGATCCCCGCCCAAGGCTTTACCCATGCCGGCAAATTCCATGCCGACGACGTATTTTCCACCGCGCTGCTGCGGATCGTGCGCCCGGATATCCGGATCACCCGGGGATTTGAGGTGCCGGAGGATTTTGACGGGATCGTGTACGACATCGGAGGCGGCATGTTCGACCATCATTTTGAGCCCCGGCCCCTGCGCCCCAACGGGGTGCCCTACGCGGCCTTCGGGCTGCTGTGGCAGCTGCTGGGCACCCAGCTGGTGGGGGCGAACCAGGCCCGGCTGATGGACGAGAACTTTATCCAGCCCCTGGACCTGAACGACAACACCGGCGAAAAGGACAGCCTGGCCGACGCGATCGGGGCTTTCAATCCCCGGTGGGACGAGCCCGACCGGGGGGACGAGCCCTTCTGGGAGGCGGTGGCGGCGGCCCAGACCATCCTGGAAAAGCGGATCGGGGAAGCACTGGCGGTGAACCGGGCGGACGATCTGGTGCGCCAGGCCTACGCCCGCATGCAGGACGGCATCGTGACCCTGCCCTGCTACGCCCCCTGGAAGAACGCCCTCTACCGCACCGACGCGCTGTTTGTGGTATATCCCAGCCAGCGGGGCGGCTGGGCGGCCCAGGCGGTGACCGACCGGCGCACCAAAAAGAGCAAGATCCCGTTCCCGGCGGCCTGGGCCGGCCAGAACGGGGAGGAGCTGGCCCGGCGCAGCGGCATCCCGGGGCTGCGCTTTTGCCACGCCAGCCGCTTTATGGTGACCGGCGCGGACAAGGCCGACGTGCTGGAAGCCTGCCGCCGGGCGATGCGGGCGGCCGGCCGGTGAGTCCGCGGCCGCCCCGGCCCGAGAGGCTGGACAACGGCACGGTGGTCTACACGGCCGGGCCCCACCGCATCGGCACCGACGGGCTGCTGCTGGCGCGGTTTTGTCTGCCGCGGCGGGCCCAGCGGGCGGCAGACCTGGGCAGCGGCTGCGGCATCGTGGCGCTGGCTTGGCACGACGCCGGCCACCGGGGGCCCTGCGCGGCGGTGGAGATCAGCGAAACGGCTCATGAACTGCTGGCGCGGGCGCTGGCTGAACAGCCCGAGGCGGCGGGGCATATCCGGGCGGTTTGGGGCGATCTGCGCGAGTTTGGGGCGGGGGAGGGCCCGGCGTTTGATCTGGTGGCCTGCAACCCGCCCTATTTCGCGGCGGGCCGGCCCAGCCCCGACCCGGAACGGGCGGCGGCCCGGCATGAACAGACGGCGACCTTCGCGGATGTGACCGCCTGCGCCGCCCGGCTGCTGCGGGACGGGGGCCGGTTCGCCTTCTGCCTGCCGCCGGACCGGCTGGCCCAGGCCTTCGGGCTGCTGGCGGCCGCGCGGCTGGAGCCGAAACGGCTGCGATTTGTGAAAAAGGAGCCGGGCCGTCCGCCCTGGCTGTTTTTGTGCGAAGCCCAGAAAAACCGCCGCCCCGGCCTGCGGGTGGAACCGGACCTGTGTTTGCGGGCGGGGGTGCCGTATGGCGGGGAAATACTTGCCAATATGGGGGGATAGGACCTATCCCCCCATACCCCCCCGGAATATAGGGCCGAAACAATTCGGCCCTGGGGAATAAAATCATTCAGGAGGTCAGGCCGGTGGTTATCAGGGAATACCGGGGTTACAGGGAAGAGGAGATTCTGCCGCTGTATGAGCAGGTAGGATGGACAAGCTACACTGCCCGGCCCGCGATGCTGGAAAATGCGTTCCGCCATTCCTTAAAGGTGCTGGCCGCCTATGAGGGGGAAACGCTGGTGGGGCTTATCCGCGTGGTGGGGGACGGGTATTCGATCGTGTATATTCAGGATATTCTGGTACTGCCCGCCTATCAGCGGAAAGGCATCGGCACCGCGCTGCTGCGGCAGGTGTTGGAAGACTACCGACATGTTTACCAGAAAATCCTGATGACCGACAACACCGAAAAGACGGTCCGCTTCTATACATCCGCCGGTTTCACCCCAGCCCCGGATATCGGCTGCCTTTCTTTTTTGAAAATATTCTGACTAAGGCCCGCGCAAACTCAAAAAGTTTGCGTGGGCCTTCTTTATAAAATATCTCCAGGGCCGGAGTATTCCGGCCCGTCAAATGGGGGTATGGGGGACTGGTCCCCCATATTGGCCAAAGGAAAAGCGCCCTGTGCTTGCGGTTCACAGAGCGCTTTCTTGGGGTATCGCTTTGGTGTGAGGAGGAATCATGTACAGGACGGCGGTTGCGGCTCCGCCGTTCCTGTGATTCTAGTATATCCATAAGATGCGTGTAAAATATAGCGGCGCTGTGAACAAATTGTAAATTGTAGACCGGCCGATCTGCGCCGCAAAATTTGTACACATGGTAAGAATTGTTCCAGTTTTCCGGACAAAAAGCCCGCGCCGAGCGGTCTCGGCAGGGGCGCTGCGGCTAAAGCGCCGGGATCAGCGCTGTTCCACCTGCGCCACGGCCTGGCGCAGCAGGTCGGCGGTTTTTTCCACGTCCACCTTTTTGTCCTGATCGAACCGGCTGCTGTTCAGGTACCGGCCAAAACTCTGGGGGGTGTAGCAGGGGGTGCTGCGGGGCAGCGCCAGTTCCTGCTTTTTGCCGCCGGTGCACACCAGCGCCGTTTCCACCGGGATATTGCGCAGCCCGGCGCCGATCAGCACCTCCCGCAGAACGCGGGCGTCCTTGGCGTTGCGCTCCAGCGGGTTTTCAAACTCGTAGCGTTTTTCGCCCTTGGTCTGCACCCAGGTCTTTTCCTTTTCGCCGCCGAACACCCGGCCGCTGTAGCCCATGCACCGGACCCCCAGCACCCCGAAATAGCCCACCAGCACGCAGTCAAACTCGGCCAGTTTGCCGTCCCGGGCCCAGCGGGCGGGCTCCACCACCTGATAGCTGTTGAGCCGGGCGTACCGGCGCACCCGGCCCACCACCGCGCCGGCGCCGGCCTTTTCGTCGCCACCCACGCCGCCTTTTGCCACCTTTTCGCCGCCGGACTTGTCGCGGCCGGTGAAATACACCACCAGCGCGGCGGCGATCGCCAATACCACGATCATGCCCACCGCGTAGATCATCTGCTCGTTCATACGGGGAACCTCCGGTTCTGCGGACGCGGATGCGCCCGGTATTTGTCAGTTATCTAGTAGTATAGCATGGTTTTGCCCCGCAAACAAGGGCGCCCCGCGGAAACCGCAGTCTCCGCGGGGCGCCCGCTTGCCGTTTGTTCAGTCGCCGGCCGCCTCGGCGCCGGCCTCATCGGCGGGGTCATCCAGCACGCCGTCGCCGTCCGGATCGTCCGGCAGGCCGTCCTCCCCCTCGTCCGGCGCGCCCATCAGCTCGGTGGAGCGGATGCGGTTTTTGCGCCGGGCCTCCTCCACGCACTGGCTCAGCGCCGCCTTGACCTTATCCGGGTTCTTCACATGGCGCAGATGCAGGTGCGGCACGCTCAGGTCGCTGGAATCCACGCAGAGGGTGCCCACCCCGAACAGCCGGTCGATCAGGCTCTGGGTCAGGCTCACGTCCCGCACCCGGTAGAGCAGCACCTCTTCCTCCCGCAGGTTCAGCAGGCCGGTGTTCAGCAGCAGCTTGCGGGCGGTGAGGGTGTAGCGGGTAAAGCTGATGGGCAATCCGAAAATGCGTTTGCGGTCGGTCCACAGAGGCGGGTCCTGCTCCAGTTTCATCGCGAACTCGCCGCTTTTGAGCCGGGTCTTGGCCATGGGAAGTACCTCCTGTCGGTCGGGCCGCGCGGGGCGGCGGCAAAAAACGGTCGGTTTACTCTACCCGAACGGTCCAGCCGCGCTCGTCGGGCAGGCGGCCCCACTGGATACCGGTCAGGGTGTCGTACAGTTTCTGGGTGACGGGGCCGGTCTTGCCGTCGGCCACCTGTTCGGTGTCGCCCTCGAACATCAGGCTGCCCACCGGGCTGATGACGGCGGCGGTGCCGGTGCCGAACACCTCTTCCAGCCGTCCGTCCCTGGCGGCGGCCATCACGTCGGCGATGGCCAGGCGGCCCTCATGCACGGTGTAGCCCCACTCCTTGAGCAGCTCGATGCAGCTCATGCGGGTGATGCCGGGCAGCACGGTGCCCACGGTGGCAGCGGTGTAGATCTCACCGCCGATCTTGAAGAAGATGTTCATGCTGCCCACTTCTTCCACATATTTGCGCTCCACGCCGTCCAGCCACAGCACCTGGCTGTAGCCCATCTTGTGGGCCTTTTCGCCGGCGATGATGCTGGCCGCGTAGTTGCCGCCGCACTTGATGTAGCCGGTGCCGCCCGGGGTGGCGCGGACGTACTCGTCCTCCACATAGATCTTGACCGGGGCCATGCCCTCCTCATAATAGGCGCCGGAGGGCGAGCAGATGATCGCGAACAGATACTTGCTGCTGGCCTTGACCCCCAGCACCGCCTCGGTGGCGATGGTGAAGGGCCGGATGTACAGGCTGGTGTCCGGCGCGCCGGGCACCCAGGCCTCGTCCACCTTGACCAGCGCCTTGACCGCCTGCACGAAATCCTCCACCGGGATGCGGGGGATGCACAGCCGGTCGTGGGTGGACTGCATCCGCTCGGCGTTCTTCTCCGGGCGGAACAGCTGCACGTGGCCGTCGTCACAGCGGTAGGCCTTCATGCCCTCGAAGCACTCCTGGGCGTAGTGGAACACCAGCGCCGAGGGGTCCAGCGTAAGGGGCGCGTAGGGCACGATGCGGGGATCGTGCCAGCCCTGGCCGGCGTCGTAGTCCATCAGGAACATGTGGTCGGTGAAGATGGAGCCAAACCCCAGCTTGGTCTCGTCCTGCGGCCGGGCCTTGGGATGGGCGGTACGGGTGATCTTGATATCCAGCATGATTGACTTTCCCTCTTTCTCTATCTCCCGGGGCGGGGGCCTGCAGGGCGGCCGCGGCCGGCGTTTTCTTTATTATAGTAAACTGCGGCGGCAAGAACAAGAGGGAAGCGGGGACTTTTTTTGCCTGCAAACAAAAATCCCGGATGCGAAGCATCCGGCGCGGGAAAGGCCGGGCAAGGCTGCGAAGCGCAAACTCCGGCCCGGGCGGGGAACGGCGCGGGGATAAAGAAAGCCCCGGTCTTTTGACCGGGGCTTTTGCGGCGCGGACCGAAGCCCGTGACGACTGGTGCGCTGGAAGGGATTCGAACCCCTGACCTTCTGGTTCGTAGCCAGACACTCTATCCAACTGAGCTACCAGCGCATCTTTCAAGTGCAAGAGTTATAATAGCACAGTTTTTTGTTCCTGTCAACGATTTTTTTCTTTTCCGGTGATTTTTCCCGCCGGGCGGGTTTTCCACCGCCGGGGGGCTTTTTGTGGAAAACCGCTCCGCCCCGCTCACACCCGGCCGTAGATGCCTTTCACGCTGACCTCGCCGGTAAAGACCAGGCGGCGGCCGTCGGGGGTGTCCACCACCAGGCGGCCGGCCTCGTCGATGTCCCGGGCAATACCGGAGCCGCCCTCGAACCAGACCTTCCGGCCCAGGTTCACGCAGCGGGCCCGGTATTCTTCCAGGAAGGGGGCGATGCCCCGGGTGGCAAACTCCTCCCGCACCGGGGCGAAGCCGTTGTCCAGCAGGTCCCGGGCCAGGCGGGCCGGATCGGCGCCCGGGTCCACCGCGGCGCCGGCGGTGCGCAGGCTGACCGCGTGGGGCAGTTCCAGCCGGTCAAAGCAGGCCTGGGTCTGGCTGAGGTTGATGCCGGTGCCGGACAGCCAGCCGCCGGGCACCCCTTCGCAGAGGGTGCCGCTGAGTTTTTTGCCGCCCAGCAGGATATCGTTGGGCCATTTGACCTGGCAGGCCACCCCGTACAGCGCCTCCAGCCGCCGCGCCAGCACCAGCCCGGTGAGCAGCGGCAGGCCGGCGGGGTCGGCCAGCGGCGGGGCAAAGGCCACCGTGATGCACAGCTGGCCGCCGTCCTCCACGCCCAGCCAGGCCCGGCCCAGGCGGCCACGGCCGGCGGTCTGGCAGGTGGTGTACACCGCCCCGAAGGGGGCCAGTTCCGCGATATGCTCCCGCGCCCAGGTGTTGGTGCTGTCCACCCGGGGCAGGTATACCAGCGGGGCGCTCATTCCCAGAGTGCCGGGGCTGTTTCGTGCCGGCACTCGACGATTTTGCCCTTGTCCAGCAGGATCACGCCGTAGGTGGCGTCCCCCCGCCAGGGCCGGCCCACGCTGCCCGGGTTGAAGAGGGTGACCCCGTCGGATTCCTCGCACACGGGGATGTGGGTATGGCCGAACAGGGCCAGCCGGGCGCCCCGTTCCCGGGCGGCGTACCAGTACCGTTCCAGCCCGCCCTTGACCCCGTAGAGATGGCCGTGGGTGTAGAGCACGTTGACCCCGTCAAAAGGGGCCAGCCCCTCGGGGGGCTCCGGCGCGGCCAGGTCGCAGTTGCCGCGCACGGCGTAGACCCGCAGGCGGGGGAAGGGCCCGCAGGCGGTCTCCAGGTCCCGCACGCCGTCCCCCAGGTAGATCAGGGCGTCGGCGTCGCGCTCCTTGTCCAGCACCCCCTGCAGGGTGACGGCGCTGCCGTGGCTGTCCGACGCGACGATAAGTTTGGTCATTCTTCGGTTTCCTCCTCGCTGAGCAGGGCTTTGTAGATGGCCCGGCGGTTGGCGCCGGTGCGCGCCGCGGCCTCCTTGGCGGCGGCGGCGGGGGACAGGCCCTCCTCCCGGATCAGGCGGCGGGCCAGCGCCGCGCCGTCCCCGGCGGTGGGCGGG
>CASFJO010000091.1 GCA_949295035.1 uncultured Gemmiger sp. | reverse complement strand
TATCCATGTTAAATTCACAGGAAAGTAATGTTTTCATAATGTTATCCTCCAATATAAACTCTGTTAACAAGAAAAACTCCCGCCTAATTCCTGTTAGGAATCAGACGGGAGTTTCGTATGCACCCGAAAACCGTCAGCTAACAGTTGATAAGTGATTTAGTTCCTTATCACTGTTAAGCCATCGTTTCCGGGGGTTTTCGCATATCGCGCGAACGCTTTCGCACCAGGCAGGGGCGGATTTCTAAAGAGCCGCACGAAAAAACCGGCCGCCGTACAGGCAGCCGGTCCATTTCTCTCGGTTTACGCCGGATCAGATCGCGCGGGTGACCTTGCCCGAGCGCAGGCAACGGGTGCAGGCGTAAATATACTTGGGAGAACCGTCAACGATCGCCTTCACGCGCTTCACGTTGGGCTTCCAGGTACGATTGCTCCGACGATGGGAGTGAGACACCTGAATGCCGAAAGCGACGCCTTTACCACAACAATCACACTTTGCCATTTGCTGCACCTCCTCGTAATCAAGTCGCTAAATTATACTATCAGAAATTTCCGCGAATTGCAAGAGTTTTTTGAAAAAATCCGGCAAAAGCTTTTTTTGCTTGTCACTGCGCCGGCAAACCGCTATAATAGAACGGTATATAAAAGCGGGGAGGTCGGCGGATGGACAATGCGATGCTGGTGGTGTACCTGACGCGGCTGCTGGCAATGGGGCTGGTGCTGCCGGTACACGAGGCTGCGCACGCGCTGGCGGCTGACCGGATGGGCGATCCCACAGCCCGCCGGCAGGGGCGGCTCACCCTGTCTCCCCGCGCACATCTGGACGTGTGGGGCTCGATCTGCATGCTGATCGCCGGGATCGGCTGGGCGCGTCCGGTACCGGTAGACCCGCGCTACTTCCAAAATCCCAAATGGGGCATGGCGCTCAGCGCCGCTGCGGGGCCGGTTTCCAACCTGGCCATGGCCTGGATCAGCGCCGTGGGGATGCAGGTTTGCGCGGGGTTTGTGCGGGGCGGCGCGGGGCTGCCGCCGATGATCGCGCTTTTGTTTTTCCAGACCTTGTTTTATCTGAATCTGAATCTGGCGGTTTTCAATCTTCTGCCCATTCCGCCCTTTGACGGCAGCCGCATCCTTCTGGTGGTGCTGCCGCAGAAACTGTACTTCCGGGTCATGCGGCACGAACGGCTGTTGATGCTGGCGATCTTTCTGCTGCTGATCCTGGGCGTGTTTGACCCGGTGCTGACCTGGCTGGACGCCCGCCTGGCAGGGTTGTTTCTCTGGTCCACCGGGTTCGTGGGCCGGTTTTTCTGATTCTTTTTGCAAACGAGAGGGGTCGCATGGAAACCATAACCTTTAAGCTGGAAGATTTCGAGGGCCCGATGGATCTTCTGCTCTATCTTGTGAGCAAAAACAAGATGAGCATTTACGAGATCCCCATTCTGGAGCTGATCGACCAGTACACCCATATCATTAACAGCCTGCAGCAGGATCGCCTGGAAGCAGCCAGCGAGTTTATCGAAATGGCGGCCCGCCTGGTGCAGATGAAGAGTTTTCTGCTGCTGCCCCGCAGCCCGGAAGCGGAGCGTATGCGGGAGGAGCTCACCGGGCAGCTGATCGAATACAGCCTGTGCAAAAAGATCGCGGGCAAGCTGGGCCGCATGGCGGGCACGGCCTTTGTGGCGGTACGCACGCCCATGGAGGTGGAACAGGACGCCACCTATACCCTACGGCACGATCCGGCCCTGCTGGAGCAGGCCTGGAATAGCCTGATGGGCCGCAGCCTTCGCCGCCGGGCGCCGGATCAGGAACAGTTTGAACCGCTGGTGGCCGCGCCGTTCGTCTCGGTGGCCTCCCGGGTGGTGCATGTGCTGCGGGGGCTTATCACCGGCAAGGTGAAGCGGCTGCGCCAGCTGTTTACCCCGCGGGACAGCCGCGGCCAGACGGTGGCCACCTTTCTGGCGGTGCTGGAACTGGTCCGCGCGGGCCGGATCACCATTGACGACGAGGGCACGCTGGCGGTGCGCCGCACCAAAACCTCACAGCGGGAGGGCTGAAAAAGATGGACCTGAAAGAATACAAAGCCGCGGTGGAAGCTATGCTCTTTGCCCACGGGGAACCGGTCAGCGCCGCCCGCATCGCCCAGATCCTGGAGATCGAAACGGTGGTGGTGGAACGGCTGCTGCAAACGCTGCGGGACGACTACGACGCAGGGGACCGGGGGCTGACCCTGCTGCAGATGGAAGACCGCTGGCAGCTGGCCACCAAGCCCCGCTTCGGCGAGCCGGTGCGCAAGCTGCTGGATACCCGGCGCAATACGCCTTTGTCGCAGGCGGCACTGGAGGTCCTGGCGGTGATCGCGTACAACCAGCCGGTGTCCCGCTCGTTTATTGAGCAGGTGCGCGGCGTGGATTCCTCCTCCACCGTCTCCACCCTGATGGAAAAAGGTCTGATCGAGGAAGCGGGCCGTCTGGATCTGCCGGGCCGCCCGGTGAGCTTCCGAACTACCGATGTGTTTCTGCGCACCTTTGGTCTGGAGAGCCTGACCCAGCTTCCGCCCCTTCACGGGGACGACCTTCCGCTGGAACAGGTGGCCGACAACGGTGGCCGGCTGCCGGACGAAGAGCCGGCGAACGGCTGAGATGGCCGCCCTGCTGGTGGCGCTCAAGGCGCTGGGGCTGCTTGTGCTGGCGCTGCTGATCCTGCTTGTGCTGGCGCTGCTGATCCTGCTTGTGCTGGCGCTTGCCGTGCCCATCACCATAAAGCTGGAGTATGCGGGCGGGCAGTTCACTGTGCGGCTGGGGGTGCTGTTCTATACCCGGCAGCTTTGGCCCGAACCCCCGCCCCGGCCAAAACGAAAACCACGCCGCAAACGCCGCCGGGCCGCAGCGAAAGCGGACCCGAACCCTGCGGCGGGCAAAACGCCTGTGCCGGGGCCGGACACCCCTGCCGCCGCGCCGGGGCCCAACGCGGCCCGGACGGAACAGCCGCCCCCGCAAAGACCGTCCGCCCCGCCGGCGCAAAACGGCACGTCGGGGAAAAAGGAGTTCACGGCGGCGGGCATGCCGCTGCGGCGTATCCTGGATCTGCTGCCCACCGTGGGCACGGTGGGCCGGCGCATCCTGGCGGGTCTGCGGGTGCACGCCGTACGGCTCTATTGGCCCATTCAGGGCGAGGACGCCGCCGATACCGCCCTGCGTTACGGCACGTTCTGCGCGGCCTGGGGCAATGTGACCGGCCTTTTGCAGAATCTGGTGCGGGTGCAGTGCGATCAGGTGCAGCCGGTGGCGGATTATCTGGGAGAACATGCGGGCGAAGAACATTTTTCTTGTAAAATCACCGCCCGGGTGTTTATAATGGTAGCAGCGGCCGTATATGGTTTTTTCCGTCTGCGGCGTCTGGCCGAAACTCAAACAAATTAAGGAGGTCTCCTTATGGCGGAACATCCGATTCAGGGCCTGATGGGCGTTACAATGGAAAAGATCCGGGAAATGGTGGACGCCGACACCATCGTGGGCGCCCCGATCCAGGCGGCGGAGGGCGTGACCATCCTGCCGATCTCCAAGGTCACCTTCGGGTTTGCCTCCGGCGGCTCGGACATTGGCAGCAAAACCAGCAAGGATCTGTTCGGCGGCGGCGGCGGGGCGGGGGTCTCCATCGCGCCCATCGCGTTTCTGGTCATCCAGAACGGCAACGTGCGCACCATCCAGCTGGCCGACCATGCCAGCACCGTGGACCGGGCGCTGAATATGGTGCCGGAACTGGTAGACAAACTCAGCGAACTGCTCAAAAAGAACAAGGAAGAAGATCCGGGCGGAGAAGCGACCGAATGACCGGCTTGCAGGCGTATCCAGCTTGCCGGCGGGGCTTTCCGCCCCTTTTTCCGAAATAAGGACGGAGTAGAACTATGGCATTGACAAGGATTCAGAAGGTGCTGTCCGAGCAGGGGTATTGTTCCCGCCGGGCGGCCGAGCAGATCATCCGGGAAGGGCGGGTCAAGGTGAACGGTCATCCGGTCGGTCTCGGAGACAAGATGGACCCGGGCCGGGATGTGCTCAGCGTGGACGGCCAGCGGGTCTGGCTGCAGAAAAAGCAGGAGTTGTGTTACCTGATGCTGCATAAGCCCCGGGGATATGTGACCACCACCAGCGACGAACTGGGCCGTAAAACGGTCATGGATCTGGTGGCAGATTACCCGGTGCGGGTGTTTCCGGTGGGCCGCCTGGACAAGGACAGCGAGGGGCTGATCCTGCTGACCAACGACGGCGCGTTTGCCAACCTGATGATGCACCCCTCCCACGGGGTCAGCAAGCTGTACCGGGTCACGGTGCATCCCCGTGCCACCGAGGAGCAGGTAGTGGCCCTGAGCGAAGGGGTCGTGCTGGATGACGGTACCCGCACCCAGCCGGCTGTGATCAATGTGGTCACCGACGAGCCCGGCCGCACGGTGCTTGAGATGACCATTAAAGAGGGGAAAAACCGCCAGATCCGCCGCATGTGCGAGGCGGTGGGGCTGGAGGTGGTGCGGCTGCGCCGCAGCGCCATGGGCGCGGTCAAGCTGGGGATGCTCCAGCCTGGCCAGTACCGGGAACTCACCCGCAGCGAGGTCAACGCCCTGCGCGCCGCTGCCGTAAAGGGCCAGGCCCGGGCGCGCACCCAGGCCAGCCAGGCGCGGGCTGCTGCCCGCTCTGAAAGCGCCAAACGGTCCGCGCGCACCGGCTGCCCCGCCCCGCGAAAGGGGGACAGGCGATGATCCGGATGATCCCGGTAGAGGAGCCCGAGGTGCTGGACAGCCTGGTGCAGGGCCGGTTTTCCGGCGATGTGCGGGGGTATGTGATCCTGGACGGGCCAGAGTACCGTGGCCATTGCCTGTTCGCGGTGGAACCGGGCTGTACCCGGGTCCTGGAAGTGCGGGTCAGCGATCCGTCCCTGCTGGACGGCGCGGTCCGCGCCGCCGTAGCGGCAGGGGAGAACGCGGGCGCATCCGTCTTTGCGCTGGCCGATCAGCCGGAACTGCTCCGGTGGCGCGAGGCCTGGTTCCGGGGCTGCCCGGATCCGATCCCCAACGACCGGCTTTTTCATTTCTGCGGATGAATTTTGTTTGTTTTGCCGCAAATTGTCAAAATCCTCTTGTGAGGCATTTGACGAAGTAGTATAATAGAACCAATTTGGATTATTTTTAGCAGGAGGGCTGTTTATGGCTTCTAAAACTTTTGGCAAAGAGCAGATCCTTGCATCGTTTTTTGACGAAGGCGCCTACACGGTCCTGTTTGCCCGCAGCGCGGTGAGTGCCGCGTTCGGCAGTGCAAACGGGCAGCCGGTGTATGCCATTTGTCAGGACGGCGAGGCCGTCACCGTGGCCGATGTGGACAAGTGCGTCAAGGTGCTGGATATGGCCGCCAAGACCGGGAATCCGGTGGTCACCTTCTACGACTCCACCGGCGCCTGCCTGGCCGAAGGGCTGGGCGTGCTGACCGCGCAGGCCCGCTGGGCGGAGAAGATCGCTCAGATCTCCGGTGTTGTGCCTCAGCTGGCGGTCGTGACCGGCGTCTGCGGCGCGTCCAGCGCACTGGCTGCCGCCGCTGCCGATGTGTGCATCGCCGCCGAGGGCTGCGAGATCTTCTTTACCGCTCCCTTCACCAGCGCCGCCGCCGGCGACAAGGTGGAGAAGGCCGGCTCCGCTGAACTGGCCGCCAAGGCCGGCGTGGCTGCTGTCGTGGCCAAGGATAGCGCTGAAGCTGTTGCGCTGGCCGCCCGTCTGGTGGCTATGCTGCCTGCCAATAACCTGTCCGCTCCCGCTATGTTTGACGCGGCCGAACCTGCCGCCGCTCTGGACCTGAACAAATACTCCGCCGCCGGCGCTGCCGCCGCTGTGGTGGACGCCGACAGCGCTGTGGAGTTGTTCGGCGGTTTTGCCAAGGGCGTGTATACCGCGCTGGCCACCGTGGCCGGCAATCCCGTAGGCGTTGTGGCCACCGAGCCGGGGGCTCTGTGCCGGTATTGCGTTTCCAAGGCCGCCCGCTTTGTGCGTCTGTGCGACGCTTTCAGCCTGCCGGTCGTGACCCTGGTCAACAGCGAGGGCTTCGCGGCTTCGGTCAGTGAGGATGTGGCCGGCGCGATCCGCGAGGCCGCCCGCCTGGCCGGTACCTATGCCGACGCTACCACGGCCCGTGTGGCTGTGCTCACCGGCAAGGCGGTGGGGCCGGTCTACACCGCTCTGGCCAACGCCGATCTGACCATCGCGGTGCAGGGCTGCACGGTGTCCGCTGTGGACCCGAAGGTCGCGGTCACCGTTCTGTACAAGGACGAGCTGGATGCCAGCGACAACATCGTGAACGCCACCGCCGCCAAAGCCGCCGCTTACGCTGCCGAGAACTGCGGTGCCGACGCGGCCCTGGCCGCCGGCGTGGCGGACTTCGCCGTGGCCCCCGCTCAGCTGCGCGGGACCCTGGCCGCCGCCCTGGATATGCTGGCCACCAAGCGCACCCAGCGTATGCCCAAGAAGCATGGCAACATGGCGCTTTGATCGCCGTCAACCGCTATACATGGATCGAACCGATTAAAAGGAGGCCATTCTCATGAAATACTACAACATTACCGTTAACGGCACCACCTACAGCGTCGCAGTGGAAGAGGCCGGCGGCGCTGCCGCGCCCGCTGCTGCCCCCGCTGCCGCTCCTGCGGCTCCGGCTCCTGCCGCTGCTCCCGCCGCCGCCCCGGCTGCCGCGCCCGCCGCGTCCGGCTCGGTCAAGGTGACCGCTCCCATGCCCGGCACCATCCTGGACGTGAAGGTAGCCGCCGGCGCCTCTGTGAAGGCCGGCGACATCCTGCTGATCCTGGAAGCCATGAAGATGGAGAACGAGATCGTTGCCCCGCAGGACGGCACCGTGGCCGGCGTGCATGTGAACAAGGGCGACAGCGTCAACTCCGGCGATCTGCTCGTGAGCATGAACTAAGAGAAACGCGAGGTGAATCACATGGCAAAGCCTGTTAAGATTACGGAAGTCGCCCTGCGCGACGCCCATCAGTCGCTGATCGCCACCCGCATGACCATGGACGAGATGCGGCCCATCCTCCCTGCGATGAACGAGGTGGGCTACTATTCGGTGGAATGCTGGGGCGGCGCTACCTTTGACGCCTGCATCCGGTTCCTGGATGAAGACCCCTGGGACCGTCTGCGCATTCTTCGCAAGGAGATGCCCGATACCAAGCTGCAGATGCTGTTCCGCGGCCAGAACATGCTGGGCTACCGCCACTACGCCGACGACGCGGTGGAGTATTTTGTGCAGAAATCCGTGGCCAACGGCATCGACATCCTGCGCATCTTTGACGCGCTGAACGATCCCCGCAACCTGGAGACCGCCATCAAGGCCGCCATCAAGGAGAAGGCCCATGTGCAGGGTTGCATCAGCTACACCCTGAGCCCGGTGCACTCCAATGAGTACTTCGCCAAGTACGCCAAGACCCTGGAAGAGATGGGCGCAAACTCCATCTGCATCAAGGACATGGCCGGCCTGCTGACCCCCTACGCCGCTTCCGAACTGGTGAAGGAACTGAAGGCTACCATCTCCATCCCGGTGGATATCCACAGCCATTACACCTCCGGCCTTGCTTCCATGTCCATTCTGAAAGGCATCGAGGCCGGCGCGGATATTATCGACACGGCGATCAGCCCGCTGGCGCTGGGCACCTCTCACATGCCCACCGAGAGCCTGGTGGCGGCGCTGCAGGGCACCGAATACGATACCGGCCTGGATCTGAAGAAGCTGAACGTGGTGCGGGCCCACTTTGCCAAGCTGCGTGAGAAGTATCTGGCCAGCGGCCAGCTGAGTCCCAAGATGCTGGGCGTGGACGCGAACACCCTGCTGTATCAGGTGCCGGGCGGCATGCTGTCGAACCTGCTCAAACAGCTGAAGGACGCCGGCAAGGAAGACATGCTGGACGACGTGCTGCAGGAGATCCCCCGCGTGCGCAAGGATTCCGGCTATCCGCCGCTGGTTACCCCCACCAGCCAGATCGTGGGCACCCAGGCCGTGTTCAATGTGATCCTGGGCGAGCGGTACAAGATGGTCACCAAGGAGTTTAAGGGCCTGGTACACGGCGATTACGGCCGTACTCCCGCCCCCATCAGCCCCGAGTTTACCAAGCAGATCCTGGGCGACGAACAGCCCATTACCTGCCGTCCGGCCGATCTGCTGCAGCCCGAGATGGAGAAACTCAAGAAAGAGGCCGAGAAGTGGTCCATTCAGGAAGAGGACGCCCTCACCTACGCGATGTTCCCGCAGGTGGCGCCCAAGTTCTTTGAGACCCGCAACAATAAGCTGGCCGGTGTGGACGGCGACCATGTGAACTTCGCCAACAAGTCGCATCCGGTCTGATCCTTCGATACAGCCAAGAAAAACGCATCCCCCGACAAGAGCCACAGGCTCTGTCGGGGGATGCGTTTTGTCACAAAATACCCAAGTGATAAGGCAGCGGAGTCAGAGTGAGCGGGGGCTCGGGAGAAAGCCGACGGGGTGCCTTGTGCCTTCATGCGGGCGGATGATCCGCCAAAAGTCCACGCAACAAATTCTGCGGATCCGGATCATACTGCGAAAACAAAACACAACAAGGTCCCCGGCGGAAGATGCCTCCGCAGCAGAGCAACAGCGGGATTCAGTGCTGCCTTGCCCGGATCTTCTGGCGTCGGCGTACTCCGAAGGCCAGCGTCAGTATGGCAAGCGCCGCCGCGGCTGCCGCCGTGTACAGCGGCCAAAGCGGGGGCAGCTGGATCACCGCAAAGAGAGTTTCCTCCTCCCGCAGGGAAAAAACCAGGCGGCTGCCGTCCACGGTGGTTTCCGCTATCCGCCATGCGTTATCCGCCCATACACACACCTGCAGCCGGTCCAACCTTTTTCCTGCAGGCGGCAGATAGCGGATGGTCAGCTCTTCTGTCCCGCCAGAACGGTTCAGGTCCCAGCTTTCCAGCCAGGTTTGCCCGCTTTTGTCTTTCGGCGCCTGCCGGGATGCAGCCAGTTCCACCGTGTCGGCGTTGGTCGGCTCGCCCTGCACCAGCGCCACGGGGGATCCGTCCTCCCGCACGGCATCGCTGACCTGCACGCTTTCCGGCTCGTCGTATACCGCCGGCAAGACCTGATCAAAGGTCACCTCGTTCAGATCGATCGTATCCAGCCCTTCCCAACGGCCTGAACAGCCATCCGGATGATCAGGGACCGGGGGAAATTGTGTCGGGTCTGCCGCGCCGCCGGTGGGGAGCGTACAGATGCCGATCGTTTCCTTACCATCCATAAAGGTCAGGGTCACTGTTTGAAACACCTCCGGAAGCCCTTCCAGCGCGAGGAACGCCTCCCGGGACAAAGGCTCGGCCTTTCCCGCGTAACTCACCCCATCCACAGCGCCCGGGTCCTGTCCTGGCGGCAGGTAAAAATTTTCAATAAGAGGTTCTCCCTGGGTGGTGTCGGCGTCCTGAAGGCCAAACACCGCGCCGTATTGTTCGCTGGCCCCTTTCAGCAGCACCATGGCCCGGCATCCCGTCGCCACTGTGCCGCGTCCGGCAATGCCGCCCACCTGGGTGTTTCCGGCAATACGGCACTTGGCGCTGCAGTCTCGTACAAAAGCCGCGCTTCGCCCCACGATCCCGCCAACCTGATCGGCAAACTCGCCATTCAGATCGCCCTCGTTCACACAACCGCGGATCAGTCCCATGGACGCCCAGCCGGCAATGCCGCCTGCGTTTTGCTTGCCCGCGTACACCTTGGCCTGGTTTTCGCAGTCAAGCAGCACCGCCCGCAGTTCTCCATACAGATGCAGCGAGCGTTCACCGTAAAATTCCACGTTTTCTACGGTGTCCCAGTCATTTTCCGGCGCAATGGCACCGGCAATGCCGCCGCTGCTCCAGTCGGCAAAGACCTCGCCTTCATTGCGGCAATTTTCCACCTTGGCGGTCAGATCGTCTTCCGTATCCGCGTCTGATACATCGGAAAACTGCCAGCCAAGATTTTCCCCGGCGTGGTTGATCGTCTGGTTGATGGCGTTCATCTGGTTGGTAAGGTCCTGCAGATCGGCGGTCAGTGCGTCTGCGGAATTTTGGACCGCGGCCGACATCCCTGCCAGCGTCTGATTCATATCGGTAAGGCGGCCTGTCAGGTCGTTCTTGGCCGCCTGGATGCGGTCCGGATCGGGCAATTCCCAATTCTGCCCCGCTTGAGGCGTCAGTGCCGCGGCGGCTTGCCCGGCGCTGTGGGCCTGCGCCTGCAGCGAAGCGAGACCGTTGCTCACACCGGTCGTACCGCTCTGCAGATGGCCCGAAACCTGCCCGGCGGTCTGATTCAACTCGTTGAGCTGCCCCTGCAGCTTTTGCAGCGCATCCTCCGAATATTCCACCCGCGCAGCCGGTTCCAACTGCCCGACTATGCCGCCCTCCTCTTTGCGGCCCTGCACCGTGCCCCGGTTCACGCAGCCCTCCAGATAACCGCGCTGGCTGCCCGCAATGCCGCCGATGTTATATCCCATCTGCCGGTATCCCACATCGCCCTGATTCTCGCAACTGCGTATCACCCCTGTGCTTAAGCCGGCGATCCCGCCCACGTCGGTCACGGTGCGGGCAGACTCGGACCCGGTCAGGGTATCCAGCGTTATATCTGACAGAGAGATCCGGTTTTCCTGTTCGGTTGTGTTTACCGCTGCCGTGTTGGTGCAGCCGCGCACCACCCCGGCGTTTTCGCCGGTGATCCCGCCCACAAAATGGCCGCCGCCAACAATACCCGACATCCGGCAGTTTTCCAGCAGACCGGCCACCTCATTGCGGCCCGCGATCCCGCCAACGGCCTCGGCGCCGGTCACAGAACCGTCAAAGACGCAGCCGGTGATCCGTCCCGCGTTGATTCCTGCGATGCCGCCCGTCTGGCTGCGGCTGCCCGCCGGGGCCACGGTGCCCTGAACGGTCAGGTCGTGGACCCAGGCCGTTTCGGTCAGGGTGCGAAACAGTCCCCGCCGTGATCCGTCGCCGGTCACCGACAGTCCCATGATGCTGTGCCCGCCTCCGTCAAACTCGCCGCAGAAGATGGGGATTCCCATCCAGTTCAGGCCTGTCAGATCCAGATCCGCGTCCAGATATACCGTGAGGCCGGCGCTGTAGCTGTCTGTACGGCAGGCTTCGGCAAACGCCAGCAGCTGGTCTGTTGTGGAAATCCGCAGTTCTCCTCCCTCTTCGGCCCGCACCGGCGTCAGCAGCAGCAGGAATGCCAGCGCCAGGCCCAGGATATGCAAAGCCCGGTCATACTTCATGCGATTCGCCTCCTTCTTCTTCCACCGGAGTGATCTGCCCGTCGGTGGAAAGGGTCGCATTCAGCTGCCCGTGCAGGATCCCGTTCAGATCGCCATCCACAAAACCGGACACATATCCGCGCAGATGGCCACGCACCCGCACGGTCCCCTTGACGCTGCGCAGATTCCAGTCCACCCCTTTGAACTGAAAGCTGGTGCGCTCGATGATCCGATCTCTCAGCACCAGTATGGAGGGCAGGACCCCCAGTACCAGCAGGATGCTGATGACAGTGCCCCGGCCCAGGCAGGTGCCCATAATGGAGATGACCGGCTGGGTGGAAAGGTTGCCGATCAGCAGCCCGGCCGCCGCCATGATGCCGCCGGAGGTGAATACGGTGGGGAATGCCGCGTTCACCGCTTTGCAGATCGCCTGCCCGGGCGGCAGCAGCGCCCGCTGCTCCTGATAGTGGCTGGAGATCACGATGGCATAGTCGATGTTGGCGCCCATTTGAATGGCGTTGACGATCAGATATCCCAAAAAATACAGCGGTTGCCCGGTAAGGGTAGGAATGGAAAAGTTGATCCAGATACTGCCCTGGATCACCAGGATCAGCAGTACCGGAAGGGCGGCCGAACGGAAGGTGAACAGCAGTACCGCGATGACGAACAGAGCCGACAGGATGCTGATAAGCAGGTTGTCAGTGATGAAGGAGGAGGCCAGGTCCCGGGCGCTGGTGGAATCGCCCACCAGATAGTAGTCGCCGTCGTAATATCGCCCCAGTACCTCCCGCGCTGTATCCAGAAACGCGAAGGTCTCGTCGCTCTCCACCGGCAGATTCAGATACAGCACCATACGGCTGTACCGGTCGTTTTTCAGCTGCCGCTGGGCGCTCTCGATCTGGCTGAACAGATCGTCGGTATCGGAAGTGCCGTCCAGCGTCAGGTGGTAGCTGTCCGCACTGTCTTTGAGAAATACCAGCAGATCAAACAGCGGCACAGCGTACTCATCCAGCCCGTTCAGCAGCTGGCCGTACTGATCCTGTTCCACCGCGTAGGCGCCGTACAGCGCCTTGGCCACCTCGTAATCCAGCCCGGCCAGTTCGCTGAAAGCCCGGGGGGTCAGCGCGTCGGCCAGGGTATACCCCTCCAGCGCATCCACGTTGGCCAGCCCCATGGCGCTTTTGACCTCAGGCCGCGCTTCCAGCTCCTGTAGAATGGCTTTTTCCGCTTCATAGTTGCCGGCGGGCACCAGCACCGCAAACAGCGGCGGAATAACAAAACGGCCACGTGCCGCCAGCTTGCCCACCGGGGTGATATCGGGCAGAAGTTTGCGGTGCCGGGTACGGTCGATCAGGGGGAAAACTCCATCAGCAAACCGGGCATCAGGGTGAACACCGAGACAAGGCTGAACAGGATGGACTTGATCAGCACGATGGCCATGTCGAAGCCAATGCCGAACCGCATGAATCCCAGCGCCGCCAGACCGCACACCGTGGTCAGGGAAGAAGCGCTGATCTCCGGGATCGCCTTGGACAGAGCGTCGATGCAGGCCTCCCGGGTGGATTTGTATTCGTGCTCGTCCGAAAACGGTGGCACAGGATGATGGCGTAGTCGATGGCCAGCGCCAGCTGCAGGACCGTGGCGACAGAATCGGATACAAAGCTGATGGTGCCATAAAAGAAGTTGGTGCCCATGTTCAGCAGCGCCGCCGCCCCAAAGGTCAGCAGCAGCACCGGCACCTCCGCGTAAGAGCGGGAAGTCAGGGTCAGTACGATCACGATGATGACCACCGCGATCAACAAAATGGTGGTCATCTCCTGATGCAGCATCTCGGTCACATCATACCCCACCGAACTGTCCACCAGCAGGTCATATCCCGCAAGAGCCGCCTGGATCTCCTCCAGGGCCTGTATGCTGCCCGGATCGGCGGCCGCGGCGCTGAAGGTAACGTCATAAAGGGCGGAAGCGTCCCGGTAGTGCTCTTCGGTATGGTCAAAGGATACCAGTTCCACGCCCGGAACGGCCACGATCGTATCGTACAGCTTTTGCGCAGTATCCCAGGTAATATTCGAGACCATCACCCGGGCGCTGCCGGGGGTCAGAAAGTTTTCGTTCATGGCCGTCAGCCCCTGCCGCGTCTCGGTGTCCGCGGGCAGGTAGGCGGTCACGTCGTTTTCCACCGTGACCCAGTTTCGGGAAAACAGGCAGAAGATCAGCGCAAACGCGTACAAAAGAAAAAACAGATAGCGCTTGTCCACCACGAAGGCGGCCACCGCGCGCATCCCGTTTCGCTTTTCTTTCTTTTCTTCCATAGAACGGTTCCTTGCACAAAACGCACAATAAAACAGGAAATCTTTTGGAGTAATTATACTGAATTTTGCGGGGGAAAGCAAACGTGCAGACCGCCTTCTGCGTAAAGAGAGAAAAATTTCACAAACCGCAGGCGGCGGCACCGGGGTTGCCGGTTGTGGTACAATAGAAAAAAAGGAACGGGCACACCGTTCCCTGCGACAGGAGGCAATTGTATGCGCAAAAATTTTGGAGCAAAGCCCTGGACCTACCCGCAACCGGTATTTATTCTGGCCAGTTACGACCAAAGCGGCGTGCCGGACGCGATGAACGCGGCCTGGGGCGGCATCAGTGACGGCGATCAGCTGTCTCTGTGCATCAGTGCCGGGCACAAGACTACCGCCAACATCCTGGCCCGCAAGGCGTTTACCGTCAGCATGGCCACAGCGGACCAGCGGACAGCCTGCGATTATGTGGGGATCGTGTCCGGCAACGATGTGGCGGATAAACTGGACAAAACCGGCTGGCACGTTACCCGCTCCGAGTTTGTGGACGCGCCGCTGATCGACGAACTGCCTATGGCGGTGGAGTGCCGCCTGGTGAGTTACGACCCGGAGAGCTGCCGGCTGGTGGGCCAGATCGTCAATGTGAGTGCCGATGAATCGGTGCTGGGGGATGACGGCAAGATCGATCCGGACAAGCTGCGCCCTCTCACATTCGACCCCATCCATAACACCTACCGCACGCTGGGCCCGGTGGCGGGCCACGCGTTCCGGGATGGAGCCGGGCTGAAATAAAGCCAAAAAGCCTTGCGCGGCGGATCGTTCATCCGCCGCGCAAGGCTTTTTGGCTCGTATCAGTCCGCGCGGTACAGGCGGATGGTATAGCGGCCCCGGTCCTCGGTGGCCTTGCCGTACTGAATAGCGGTCTGGGGGCATTCGTTGAGGCAGCGCAGGCACTGGTAGCACGGGTTGCCCCAGACGGGCTTGCCGCCGGTCAGGACAATGGTGCGGGCCGGACAGTTCCGGGCGCACAGGCCGCAGCCGTTGCAGGCGTCGGTGACCCGGAAGCCCTTGGTGCTGCGGGCAAAATGATTGAATCCGTAGTTCACCAGGCCGGACTTGAGGCCGGCCATCGCTCCCTCACGCACCCGATATACCGGCCGGCCTGCCAGCAGTTCTTCGGCAATACGGTCCAGTTCCGCCTCGGCCGCATCCAGCTTTGCACGCGCGGTGGCCTCGTCGTCCGACTCGGAGCCTACCACATAGTTGTTGGGCATGACCAGGCTGTAACTGCTCCGCAGCGGAAACACCGCCGTCAGCTTTTTCAGCGCGTGCCCCGCCTCCGAACCGCAGGTGGCCACGGCAAAGGTGAACGCCTCCGGCCGGCCCAGACGGCGGACAAAGGCGAGCACCGGTTCCGGCACGCCCCAGGCATAAACCGGAAATACCAGCCCGACGCGCGCTTCGCCCCTGCAGTCAGGAGCGGCGTCCAGCCCAATGATATCCCGGGCCTCGTCGCCGGTGCGCCGGGCCAGCTGCCGGGCCGCCCAGCGGGAATTGCCTGTCCCGGAAAAATAGAAGATCATACCCTTACTCCTTCCCGTCGCGGGCCTGTTCGACCACCGTTTCGTAGGGGGCTACCATGGCCGCGGTCATCTGGCCTTTTGCCTTTTTTTGAATGGAGGGAACCGCCAGCAGTGCCCCCACCAGCCGCATCTGCCAGATGCGCTTTTTTTGCTTCTGGGGAAAATCGTAGATGCCGTGAGCCTTGTAGAACTTGTGGTCCGCCTTCATAAGTCCCTGCATCACATAGATCAGATCCCGGAAGATCTTCATGCCGCCCACCCCGTAGAAGTTGGCGGGGCGGGTAAGATGCTTTTCCATGGCAAAGGCCAGATTTTCCGCCGCCGACAGGATGGCGGCCGTGGTGTCCGCCTCGTCGGTGGCCACGGCGGCCAGATAATTGCCGCCCACCTCGGCCCGGCCCTCCACGATCATCCGCAGATTGGGCTCGTGTTGGTAGTCACCCCGGATCAGGTAGGCAATGGGGGTGCCGTGGGTGACGGTGCGGTGCCCGTTGCAGAACTGCCGGTCGTCAAAACATTTGAAGCTGGAGTGGGTGTAGTGGTCGGAGATGGAGAAGGCATAAACAAACCCGTCGGCAGTCTGGATCCGGGTGCGCAGAAATTCGTCAAACCCGTCCTTGTAAACGCATTTGCCGGTAATGGCGCAGCCAAAACAGCCCAGACATCCGCCATCGAAGGGGAACTGACGAAGATTCACTACCCGGCTGCGGCAGGGCAGCGCGGCCCGGAAATCCTCGATCATTCCCGCCAGGCTCTCATCCTCGGGGGCGCAGTTGGTCACGATCACCACGTCCTTGTCCAGCCGTTTCTCCGCGGCGGGCACAACAGGCCGGTAGGTCTCCCTGTTCCGCGCCGGGGCGTATACCGGCGGGGGAACAAAGGGCCCATGCTCGCAGGAAAAGAGCAGCTGGTCAAAGAAATCCCGGGCCTGCCGCCGGCCCTCTTCGCTCAGCAGATCTTCCATGTCGGCGGAGAGGCCGCGAATCACCTTCATACCCATATCGCAGCAGTTCTCCTCCACGTACCGGTGAGCGGTCACATCGTAAAAATGCTTGGAGGTGGTGATCTGGCTGGCGAATTTTCCGGTCAGATCGACCCCGTCCTCCTTGATAAGTTCGATCAGTCGGTGCAGCTGGTACGGCGCGATAAAGGTGTAGACCGGATAGGCGAACAAGATCAGATCGGCCTTCTCCAGTTCGGCGCGCACCGGCGCAAAATCCCCTTCGATCGTCCGGATCCGCTGCCCCACCGGCAGCACGGTAAAGGTGTGTTCCGGGTGCAGCGCCTGCAGATACAGCGCGGTATGGACCGTGGCGGAATTTTTTCCCTTCGGGCTGGCGTTCAAAACCAGGATCTTCATGGTTCCTCCTCCAATTGCGTTAGCAGATGCGTGTACCATTCCTGTTCAAACCGGGCGGCGGCAATGCCGTATTCAAGGGCGTATCCCTGAAAGCGAAAGACAGGCTCCCAGTCCCGGCCGGGGGACAGGGGGCCGGATCGGGCCTGCCGGAACCGTTCCCGGATGGCCTCCAGCATCGCCTGCATCCGCACCGTTTGCTCCAGATAATCCCGGATGGCGGCCGTTCTCTGAGCAGGGTCGGCCATGCCCAGAAAAAACAGCCGGGCCAGTTCCATGTTTTTGTTCTTGCCCGCCTGCATCGGCCGGGCCACCCAGGCGGAAAACGCTTCCCGGCCCGCTTCGGTGATGGAATAGGTCTTTTTGTGCCGTTTTCCTTGCGCCGTTTCGGTGGAGGTCGCGAACCCGTCCCGTTCCAGCTTGGCCAAAGCCGCCTGCACGCTGCCCGCGCTGTGAGAGCAGATCAGCGACAGATTCTGCCGTATAAACTGCTGCAGCTGGTAACCGGTCATGGGAGCAAGCAGCAGCAGCCCCAGAATGAGATATTCCATACAGTCCTCCCGATATATCGAATAGAGATAGTATACAGCGGATCACGGGATTCGTCAAATGCAGCCGGGCGGAACGGCAAAGCGCCCGTCCGGGCGTTCCGAAATGCGCGGAAGGCCGGACGGGCGCTGCAAGCAATCATTTCATCCAGGTGCGGAAAAATTCCGCCAGTTTGCCGAAGGGGATGGCGTTTTTTCCGCCTCCGTCATACAGGTCGGTATGCACCGCCCCCGGGATCAGCAGCAGTTCTTTGTTGTCGGCATAGGGATTGTCCCTCACCATGGCCGCATAGGCGTCCTTGCCCATATAGCAGGAATGGGCCTTGTCCCCGTGCATCACCAGCACGGCGCTGCGGATCTCGTTCACCCGCTGCAGGATCGGCTGGTTCAGATAGGACAGCGCGGCCATCAAATTCCAGCCGTTGTTGGAATTCAGCGAGCGGGCATGGTATCCCCGGGCAGTCTTGTAGTAGTCGTAGTAATCTTTTACAAAGAAGGGAGCGTCCTCCGGCAGGGGGTCCACCACGCCGCCGGAAAGAGAGATGCGGCCGCTGCGGGCGTCCTCCAGCCGCCGGGCATTCAGTGCCTGCAATTTGGCGTACCGGGCGTCGGGGGTGTCCTCCGAGTCAAAGTAGCCCTTTTGGTTGATGCGGGACATATCGTACATGGTAGAAACCGCGGTCACCTTGATTCGGGTGTCCGCCGCAGCGGCATTCAGCGCCAGGCCGCCCCATCCACAGATGCCGATGATGCCGATCTTTTCCGGGTCCGCCCGGTCATGCAGAGAGAGAAAATCCACCGCGGCCTGAAAGTCCTCGGTGTTGATGTCGGGGGAGGCGGTGTACCGGGGTTCGCCGCCGCTCTCGCCGGTGAAGGAAGGATCAAACGCCAGGGCCAAAAACCCTTTCTCCGCCATGGCCTGGGCATACAGCCCTGACGCCTGCTCCTTCACCGCGCCAAAAGGTCCGCTCACCGCGAGAGCGGGCAGTTTGCCCTGGGCGTCCTTCGGGATATACAGGTCGGCTGCCAGGGTGATGCCGTATCGGTTGGTAAAGCATACCTTGCTGTGTTTCACCTTGTCGCTTTGGAGAAAGGTCTTGTCCCATTCGTTTGTCAGATTTCGCTGTTCCATATCGCGCTCATCCTTTCCGCTGCTGATTTTTCAGTGTGTAGAGCAGAAAATCCACCAGGTCCACCCGCTCGCCCGCCCGATGCAGCTCCCCCAAAAGCGTCTGCCGCTGCCGCCGCAGAAGCGCTGTGGCTTGTTCAGCCTGTTGAAACCGTATCGCCTGCAGGATCTGAGCCGCCAGTTCCGGGCCGCAGCCCAGCCGGCGAAGATCCCGTTTCCAGTCGTCAAGGTATTCTTGGGTCAGCGTCATTTTCCGCACCTCGTTTCCAAGGCCAGTATATCGCATTCGACGCTGTTTCGCGAATGGTATTCTTTCCATTCATGATATGAATTTTTTTCATACTATGGTATACTGGGATCAAAACGGGAGGAGAGAGCGATGGAGATACGTACCCTGCGCTATTTTTTGGAGGTGGCCCGGGAGGAGAATATGTCCCGCGCGGCAGAACGGTTGCACCTGTCTCAGTCCACCCTGTCCAAGCAGCTGAAGGGGCTTGAGGAAGAACTGGGGAAAAAGTTGTTTGTGCGCCACAGCTTTTCCATTGAACTTACGGAGGAGGGGGTGCTGCTGCGCAAGCGGGCGGAGGACCTGCTCTCAATGGCGGACAAGATCACCGCGGAGTTTTCTTCCGTGGACGATATCGTGGGCGGCACCGTGGCCATCGGATGCGCCGAGTCCTGGCAGATTCGGCACCTGGCCCGCTGCATTCGGCGGTTCAAAGCCCGGTATCCCGGTTTTCATTACCGGATCACCAGCGGTGATACCGAACAGGTCACCGAAAAACTGGATAAAGGAATTTTGGATTTCGGGGTGATCGTGGAGGAGCCGGACCGCCGCCGATATCACGCGCTGCCCATGCCCGAATGTGACCGGTGGGGGGTCGTGATGCCGGCGGATTGCGCACTGGCGCAAAAGCCCTGCGTCTGTTTTGAGGATCTGCGCGGTCTGCCGCTGTTCTGTTCGGAACAAAGCTGGCATGCCGATATTCCCCGGTGGTGTGGCGGGCGGCAGGACGAACTGCTTTTGGAGGGCAGCTTTCGGCTGGCCTATAACGGCTCGGTCTTTGTGCGGGAGGGGCTTGGCTATCTGCTTACCTTTGAACACCTGATCGGGACCGGGCCGGCAAGCGGACTGGCCTTCCGTCCGCTTGCCCCGGTGCTGGAAACGCGGATGTATCTGATCTGGAAAAAACACCAGGTCTTTACCCCCATAGCCGACCGGTTTATCCAGACGGTGCAAGCGGCCTTTCAGGAAAGCGCCGGCGCGCCCGATTGACAATACGCCCTCACTTCGCGCCACAACGCCGCACGCCGGCGGCCTTGTGCGAGATCATCTTCCCGCATAAAAAGCAGCCGGAAGCCCTTGCGGCTTCCGGCTGCTTTTTGGGTCGTTCAGTTTGCCGCGCCCGCATGCCGGCGCAGCGCTTCAAAACTCTCGGCGCTGATCACATGCTCGATGCGGCAGGCGTCCTCCGCCGCCACCTGTGGGTCCACCCCCAGCCGTACCAGCCAGGCGCTCAGCAATTGGTGCCGTTCGTAGATGCGGGCCGCCACATCCCGCCCGCTTTCGGTCAGGGTGATATATCCTTCCGGCGAGACCTGGATCTGCCCGCTTTCCCGCAGCTTTTTCATGGCCACGCTCACGCTGGACTTTTTGAAATCCAACTCTGCCGCCACGTCCACCGCCCGCACCACCGGCCGGTGTTTGCTCAGGATCAGGATGGTCTCCAGATAATTTTCCGCGGATTCGTTCGTATGCACGGCGCAGCCCCTCTCTTTACCAGCAGGCCCGCCTGCCGCGGGCTGTTTTTTCTACTATACCACACAACAATCCCTCGTGGCAAATTTTCCTTTATGGGGAAAAACTGCCATTTGGTTATTGAGATCTAACATTAGTTAGTATATACTAACCTACGGAACGGGAGCTCTGCCGATGAGCCAACCCGAACAGACCAGGAAAGGGATGATCAGGTATGCCGCTTACTATGGCGGGGGTGGGGCAGATGTGCACCATCCAAAGGATCGGCGGCAACGGCGAGACCCGCCGCTTTCTGGAAAATCTGGGCTTTGTGCCCGGAACACAGGTCACGGTGCTTTCTGTACTGGGAGGCAGCGTGATCGTAAACATCAGGGATTCCCGGGTGGCCCTCAACGAGGAGATGGCCCGGCGCATCTATCTGTGAAAGGAGACAAAAACATGACATTGGGCCAAGCAAAGGTGGGCAGTACCGTGGTGGTCACCCGGATCGAGGGGGACGGCGCCTATAAACGGCGCATTATGGATATGGGCATCACGAGGGGCACGTCCCTGTACATCCGCAAGGTGGCCCCGTTAGGGGACCCGGTGGAGATCACGGTGCGCGGCTATGAGCTGTCGGTTCGCAAAGATGACGCCCGGTGCGTTGAAGTCCGCTGATTTTAGAAGGAGGTAGCATTCCGTGGCAATGAAGATCGCACTCGCCGGCAACCCCAACTGCGGCAAGACCACCCTGTTCAACGCCCTCACCGGTGCCAACCAGTATGTGGGCAACTGGCCGGGGGTCACGGTGGAAAAGAAGGAAGGCCGCCTGCGCGGCAAACGCAAAAAGGAGGAGATCCTGGTCACCGACCTGCCGGGTGTTTACTCCCTCTCGCCCTACACACTGGAAGAGGTGGTCAGCCGGGATTACCTGCTGAGCGGCGAGCCGGACGTGATCGTAGACCTGGTGGACGCCACCAACATCGAGCGCAACCTGTATCTCACCACCCAGCTGATCGAGACCGGCGTGCCGGTGGTGATCGCTTTGAACATGGCCGATCTGCTGGAAAAGCGGGACAGCAAGGCCGTCGAACAGGTGCCCCTGTCCGACAAGGCCGCCCGGGCGGTGGATGCCCGCCGTCAGGCGCTGGAGAGCGCCCGGGATACCGATATGGAGAGCCTGATCACCGACGAGCGGTATGCGTATATTCAAAAAATCGCCTCGGCGGCGGTCAAAAAGAGCGGCCGAAACTCACCCTCTCCGACCGGATCGACCGGGTGGTCACCAACCGGCTGCTGGGCATCCCCATTTTTATGGCGGTGATGGGGCTGGTCTACTTCATCTCGGTGTCCACCATTGGTACCTGGGCCACCGACTGGACCAACGACGTGTTCGTGGTGGCGATCCAGGGATGGGTCGGCGGATGGCTGGAGAGCATCGGCGCCGGCGCGCTGGCCAGAAGCCTGGTGGTGGATGGGGTGATTGGCGGCCTGGGCGCGGTACTGGGTTTTGTACCGCAGATGACTGTCCTGTTCCTATTTCTCTCTTTGCTGGAGGACTGCGGCTATATGGTGCGCATTGCCTTCGTTATGGACCGGCTGTTCCGTCATTTCGGCCTGTCCGGCAAAAGCTTTATTCCGCTGCTGATCTCCTCCGGCTGCGGCATTCCGGGTATCATGGCCTCCCGTACCATCGAACAGGACAATGACCGGCGGCTCACCATCATGACCGCCACCTTCATTCCCTGTTCGGCCAAGCTGCCGGTCATCGCCCTGATGGGCGGCGTTATGACCAGCTACGCCACCGGCAGCTATGTGGCGGGCGGCCTCATCGCCCCGGCCATGTATTTTCTGGGCATCGCGGCGGTGCTTGTCTCCGCCATCATCCTCAAAAAGACCCGGCCCTTCTCCGGCAAGCCCGCCCCCTTCGTGATGGAGCTGCCCCAGTACCACCTGCCCTCGGCACGCACGGTACTGCTCCATGTGTGGGAACGGCTGCGGGGCTTCCTCATCAAGGCGGGCACCATTCTGTTCCTGGCCTGCGTGGTCATGTGGTTTTTAGGCGGCTTTGGCTTTTCCGGCAATGGGTTCGGCATGGTGGAGGATACCTCCGCCAGCCTGCTGGCAATGATCGGCAGCGTCATCGCCCCGGTCTTTGCGCCGTTGGGCTTCGGCAGCTGGCAGCCGGTGGCGGCCTCCCTGTCCGGGTTCACCGCCAAAGAGGCCATCGTCACCACCATGGGGGTGCTGGCCCGGGCCGCGGGCGATGTAGAAGACCCGGTCACCGTGGCCGAGGCGGTGGCCGGCTGGTTCCCCACAGCGCTGGCGGGCTTCTCCTTTCTGCTGTTCAACCTGCTGGATTCCCCCTGCCTGGCGGCAATCGCCGCCATGGCCCAGCAGATGCAGTCCCGCAAATGGTTCTGGTTTGCCATTCTGCTCCAGAATTTGTTCGCCTATGCGGTTTGTCTGTGTGTCTACCAGATCGGTTCTCTGGCGCTGGGCGGTCCGTTTACCCTGGGGTCGGCTGCGGGCATCCTGGTGGCGCTGGCGCTGCTGTTTCTGCTGTTCCGTCCGGACCCCTACAAACATTCGTCCTATTCCAAACGTTCTGTGCAGGCGGCCTGAGCCAATATGCCGCCGGTGACAAGGAGGTGCTTTTATGCCGACTATCGTGATCCTGGCTTTGATCCTGGACTACAGCGTCTGGGTGGTGGTGCGCGGGGTGCGTCGCCGCCGGGCGGGACAGGGAGGCTGCTGCGGCTGCTGCGGCGGTTGCAGCGGGTGCGGGCATGCCGCCCCGGGCAATCAGGCAGATCACTGCCACACCCGATAGAAACAACAGGCGCCGCGGCGGGGATCCCCGCCGCGGCGCCTGCCGCTGTATAGCAAACGATCAGTACCGCACAAAGCCGCCCAGTTCTTCCTCACTGGTCAGCCCAAGGCTGAAGGCCTTGGCCCGCAGCGCGGCGTAGAGTTCTGCGTAGGTGGCCTGCACGTAGGGGCTCACAAACAGGAGGCCGATGCCGCAGAGCAGGGCGCCCAGCAGTTCCCATCCCAGAAAGGAAAGCCCGAGAACAAAGATACGACCCTTTTCGCCCTGGGTCATGGCGGCGGAAAGCTGCCGGGCGCGGCGGCTGTTCATGTAGGGATTCTCTGCCAGCAAATAGGGCACCATCACCAGCTGCATGCTCTTGTAGATTATGGGGATCACGCACAGGTAAGCCAGCAGCAGAAGAAGATACGAGTTGTATACCAGCGCCAGGAATATCAGCACCATCATGGGAATACCGCCCCACAAAAAGATGATCAGAGAATAGACGAACATGCCTTTCAGCACGTTGACGTATCCGCTGCCGAACACCGATGTCAGGGTGCCGAAGGGCGGATTGCCCACCCGATTCTCCATAAACATCCGGCAGCAGCCCACCTGCAGGGGCAATCCCACAAAGATGTTCAGCGCCATGGCAAACAACCCGCCCAGAATGAGAAACAGGCCTATCATGAGCAGAGCGGTCCGGGTCATATATCCGCCGTTCAGACTGATCTGAATGCGGGTGAGTTGCGTCAAAGGCAGGGCACCTCCGGAGGCCAGCCCCAGCAGCAGGCAGGCTACAAACGCCCGCCAGTAACTATGGGAAAGCACGGCTTTGGCGTTGGTCTTTAGCAAAGAACGGGTCCACATAACGGTCACCTCTTGATCAAAAAAATGTTCTCCCGACGCACCGCGCCGGGAGCCGTGTTCTCATTATAACAGAAAAACCATCCGCTGAAAAGGGAATCGGCAATCTACACAAAATCGCGTTAAAATATTGACAATGTTAGTCGAATGCACGGCTTGTTAAAGGGTTAACGATGTGCTACAATAAGGGCACAGAAGGGAAGAGAGGTCACCCCGACCTCCCATAGCTTTGAAAGGCAGGTAGAGAAAAAATGGCTGAGAAAAAAGCTGTAAAGCAGACCGCCCCCGTAGAGACCGTGAAGTCTGAAGTAGACGTAATGATCGACGGGCTGGTCGCCCGGGCGCAGAAGGCTCTGCAGAAGTTTCTGACCCTGGACCAGGAAACGGTGGACCATATCGTGCACGAGATGGCCCTGGCCGGCCTGGACAAACACCAGGAACTGGCCCGGATGGCGGTGGAAGAGACCGGCCGCGGCGTGTACGAGGACAAGGTCATCAAAAACATGTTCGCCACCGAATACATCTGGCACGACATCAAGAACGAAAAGACCGTGGGCATTCTGGAAGAGAATGACATGGAAGGGTATGTGGAAGTGGCCGAGCCCGTGGGCGTTATCTGCGGCGTTACCCCTACCACCAACCCCACCTCCACCACCCTGTTCAAGTGCCTGATCGCGGTCAAGACCCGCAACCCCATCATCTTCGGCTTCCATCCTTCCGCCCAGAAGTGCAGCGCCGAAGCGGCCCGGATCGTCTATGAGGCGGCCTTGAAAGCCGGCGCCCCGGAAGACTGCATCCAGTGGATCGACAAGCCCAGCATCGAGGCTACCGGCGCGCTGATGAATCATCCCGGCGTGGCCACCATCCTGGCCACCGGCGGCCCCGGCATGGTCAAGGCGGCCTACTCCTGCGGCAAGCCGGCGCTGGGCGTTGGCCCCGGCAACGTGCCCTGCTTCATTGAAAAGAGCGCTGATCTGCACCAGGCCTGCACCGATCTGATGATGTCCAAGACCTTCGACAACGGCATGATCTGCGCCTCTGAGCAGGCTGTTATCGTGGAGAAGGAGATCGCCGCCGATTTCGAGGCCTACATGAAGAAGAACAACTGCTACTTCCTGAGCCCCGAAGAGACCGAGACCCTTACCAAGTATATGTTCCCCGATCCCAATAAGGGCGTGTTTGCCCCGGTTGTAGGCAAGTCCGCCAATTGGATCGCCGAGCAGGCCGGCCTGACCGTGCCGGAAAAGACCAAGATCCTGATCGCGCCGCTGGACCATCCCGGCAGCGACCATCCGCTCAGCAAAGAAAAGCTCAGCCCGGTTCTGGCCTATTTTGTCTGCAAAGACAAGGAGGAAGGGTTCCAGTTTGCCAACACCATGCTGGAGCTGGGGGGCCTTGGCCACTCCGCGGTCATCCACACCGGCGACATGGAGATCGCCGACGAGTACGGCGTGCGCATGAAGGTGGGCCGTATCATCGTGAACAGCCCCTCTTCCCAGGGCGCCATCGGCGATATCTACAACACCAACACCCCGTCCCTGACCCTGGGCTGCGGCAGCTACGGCAAGAACTCCGTCAGCCAGAACGTGACCACCGTCAACCTGGTCAACAAAAAGCGTATCGCCAAACGGAGGGTCAATATGCAGTGGTTCAAGGTGCCGCCCAAGATCTATTTTGAAAACGACTCGATCCAGTATCTGCAGAAGATGGAGGGCATCACCCGCGCCTTCATCGTCACCGATCCGATGATGGTCAAACTGGGCAATGTGGACAAGATCCTGTACTACCTCCGCAAACGGGAGCAGTACTGCCACAGCGAGATCTACTCCGACGTGGAGAGCGATCCCAGTGTGGAGTGCATCATGCGCGGCGTGGAGGCCATGCGGGTGTTCCAGCCGGACGTGATCATCGCCATCGGCGGCGGCAGCGCCATCGACGCGGCCAAGGGCATGTGGCTGTTCTATGAGCATCCCGAGACCAGCTTTGACGGGCTGCGCCAGCGGTTCCTGGATATCCGCAAGCGCGCTTTCAAGTTCCCGAAACTGGGCGCCAAGACCAAACTGGTGGCCATCCCCACCACTTCCGGCACCGGCTCCGAGGTGACCAGCTTCTCGGTCATCACCGACAAGAAGAACGGCAACATCAAATACCCCCTGGCTGACTACAGCCTGACTCCGGACGTGGCGATCATCGATCCTCAGTTCACCGCCAGCATGCCTCGCAGCATTGTGGCCGACACCGGCCTGGACGTGCTGACCCATGCCATCGAGGCCTATGTCTCGGTCATGGCCAGCGACTATACCGACGGTCTGGCTCTGCAGGCTACCGAGATGGTCTTTACCTACCTGGAGCGCTCCTACAACGGCGAGGCTCTGGCCCGCGAGAAGATGCACAATGCCTCCTGCATCGCCGGCATGGCTTTCACCAATGCGTTCCTGGGCCTGAACCACTCTATGGCGCATAAGCTGGGCGGCGAGTTCCACATCCCCCACGGCCGCGCCAACGCGATCCTGATGCCCTATGTGATCGCCTACAACGCCAAGCGGCCCACCAAGTTCGCCGCGTTCCCCAAGTACAAGGAATATGTGGCGGACGAGCGGTATGCAAAACTGGCTCAGCGCTGCGGTCTGTGCAACATCGGCACCGGCACCTACGAGGCGGTGGACTGCCTGATCGCCGCTATCCAGAAACTCATGCTGGACACCGAGCGCCCGCTCACCATCAAGGCTTGCGGCATCTCCGAGGAGGAATTCCTGGCCAAGGTGGACGAACTCTCTTACAAGGCATTCGAGGACCAGTGCACCACCGCCAACCCGGTGTACCCGCTGGTCAGCGAGATCAAGGAACTCTACCTGCAGGCGTACTACGGCAAATAAGCTGTGGGATTGTCCTGATTTCTCTTCCCGATGGGAGGGCGGCGCGAAAGCGCCGCCCTTTCCCTTTTTTCATATAAGAACCACAAGCTATGCTTGTGGGCGAATATAGCACGAGCGTTGATACGGAAAAAAGAACCTCCTTTTGCTAAAATAGAAGCGGGTAACGCCAACCGCACTACAGCAAAAGGAGGTTCATCCAAATGGACG
>CASFJO010000090.1 GCA_949295035.1 uncultured Gemmiger sp. | reverse complement strand
CCCTCCTAATAGTCAATTTCCGCTGCTGCGGATACCACTATTATGAGGGATACATGGGCTACATCAAGACGCTGCCGCTGCCGCCGCCCCGCTGCCGTTCAGTACCGCACCAACTGCCGCCGGCCAGCGCCGTATGCAGTGAAACCAATCTAGTGGCTGTAACAGGCTAGAAAAGCCCCAAAAAGGCTGTAAATTAGTTGCAGATTGAAACCAATTCAGTTGCAGCCTTGGAGTTTTGACAATTTGGCATATTTCCTTTATGAAGGGCATCCAGATCACCAAAGGATGGGCAGTAAGAGGTTTATATGTCTGTGACTGTTGTTAAGTTCATGTGAAATCATTAGAAGGAGTTTCGGCACTGACAGAAAGAAAGTGCTTTAAGCATAAAACACAAAAATATTTGAAAACTATACAAAAGTGATAAACGACATAAGGAAAAATGGTAAGGCAATTGTATAAAGCGCCAAACATGAAAAAATTGAAAATTTATGATTTTTTGATAGGTACTCTTAAAGAAAGTGCCACGTATTAAGAAAATAGAGGTAACGTATACATAAGTTTAAGCAACGTATGCCAATTAGACAAGGAAAAATGGTTGTGCTATTATAAGCATGTCGAAAGGACACAGCACCAAAACATCAACGAAGGCCAAGTTGATGAGCCACCAAATAAGAAACCTACTTAAGGAGAAAAGATATGAATACCATGATCAATAACGAGACCGCCACCACCATTAAAACTACTGAGGAGGAAACCACCATGACCGTTAATTCTGAAATGACCGCTAACAACACCATGACCAATACTGAGGAGGAAACCACCATGATCAGATTTTGTGATGTTAACAGTTCCGAAAAGGCCGAAGCATTTTCTAAGCAGGATGCCATGTCTAAGCTTAGTAAGCTTGTTTATTCTGGTGAAGGGTACTATGCCTTCCAACTGGTGAAGATTTATAAGCATGGCACTGAGGACAAGCATATCTTTACATACGAAAACTGCTTTGTGGCAGAGATCAACAGCAAAGAGGAATTTAAGAAGTTCTTCCAAGTTATGAAGGAGAACCACAAAGAATTGAAGCTGGCTGTTGTGCTTTATAAAAAGGTGGAAGACAAGGATTTCAGTGTAGAGCAGATGTCTGATGCAGATGATGCAACTCATGTGTTCCGGTGCGATGGGAAGCCTTTAAACAGCTACTGGAAGTGGGTTGAGAGAATGGCTAAGAAGAAGGAGTCTACTAATAAGCGTGTACGCATGCAGGAGGTTGAACTTTCGGATGCCCTGAAGAAGATTTTGATCGCACAGGGTATGGATCCTGACAAGAAGCATACTCCTCGTACCCGTCGCACCAAGGAGCAGATCGCTGCTGATAAGGCTGCTCAGGATGCCCAGGCCAGCCAGGAATAAAGAAGCCTGTACCTGTAAGTAAGGTTTAAGTAACATAGGGAGGATATCTGGTGGTGTAGAAGCACTGCTAGATATCCTCCTTGCTTTGTGTGTAACCATAAAGCATAAAATGAAATACCTGATTTAGTACATGAAAAATATTAAAGATATAAATAAATAATAGGAGGAGATACTATGAAAATCTTAAACATCAAGAAAGCTTTGGCAGCAGTCATGGTAGGAATGATCATGATATAGAGTATGACCACAGCTTTTGCAGCAAGTACGAAGGACATTGATATTGGAAGTGGGATAAGCTATGAAAACCAAAGTGTTGCAAGTAAATATGGAGGATACAGATTTTGGTTTAGGTGTAGGGCCCTTGAGAAAGACGAATCAAATAATGAAGCAGTTGATCATAGTCAAAGAGTAAGTGGAATCGTGGATATTGTGTTTGCAACACCAATGATTCCAAATCATAAGGTAGAGAGCTCCGATATTGATATCGGAAGCGGTAGAGTAGAGGATGAAAGCGAGAATTCGTTAAGTTATTTCCTTTATGTAAAGAATATCAACTACAAGCCAGAATATGCCTATGGAAGATATTATTACAGTGATTTTGTGGATGTCTTGGAGGGCTTTGGAGACACCGTAAAATTTGAAACCAATATCGTGACAAAAAATACGGAATACGAGAAGTATTCTGATATTAGCCTAAATAATGTAGGTTTATGGGCTTTAGGAGAGCGTGAGAATGGGAATTATAAATCAGAGAATGTTCTGAAAATCTGTGCAATGATGGAGGCTCAAGACCCATTGAACTGCTAGGTAGAAGAACTTTATAAAAATTATATGCTTGGTAATTACGAGCTTGTGATCGAGGATACCATGTATATAGTGCCTTATAACAATGAAGGTGAAGCACTCCGATATGAAGGTAAGCCATTAACACACTCGCCATAGCACTTAATAAATTAAGAGAAAACGAATATCCGACAACCCAATGGATTGATCTGTTTTACTATGTTATGAATATAGCTCCAAAATAAAAAGTCAATGACACATAGAAAAAGGTAAAGGCATTATGACATTTCGACACAAGTTTATAAGGGTCAATACAGTGAAAGGGATTGAAACCAAAGATTTAGTTGCAGGATTAGTTGCAGGAAAAATCTGGATGTATAAAAACCCATTTCAGTTGAAATTGACAAGGGATACGTTGACCTAAAAATGGAATACGTTGAGTGTTGTGTGATGTTTATAATGTATAAAAATGATGGTGTTAAACAAGTTTGCCTGACTCTTAATCAGCGGGCCCAGGGTTCGAGTCCCTGGAAGTGCACCAGATGATCCACTGTCCAGAGAAATTTGGACAGTGGATTTTTTATTACACAACAATATCCTGCAAGCAGACCGGGAAAGAAAAGGTGAGGAGTTTTCCTCGCCTTTTTCTTTTGCCCGGGTGCTGCGAGAAGTACGGGTGAGCGTATCTAAAAGTGTATCACAAATCTGTAGTCACTGATGCAGAGATAGGCCGGATGCCAACAATGGGACGACAGAAAGCCATTTGTATGGCTACAAACATCATCTGGTATGCTGTGAATAGTGTTTGTGAAAGCGTCTGTATTGGATTTATCCAAACAGGCGCTTTTTTTATTTCCCGAGAACCAAAACGGACCTGGGCAGAAAATCCTCGTCACACCCAGGGGGAGGTGCGCCTTTTGCCTGCTCTTGAGGCAGGGTACGCTGCCTTCCCCCCTCTCACACTCTCCCCCCTGATACTCTTACCTGCTGGGAAGAAGATATCAATGCGCCCAGAGCGTGACTTTGCACCGGGCCCATGGCACAAGCACCAAGCACTAAGCCACAACGGGATTCATCGTCTTTCCCAGCCGGTGGATCCTCGTGAATAAACAAAGAAGGAGGAACAGAAATGTTGATCAAATTCAAAAACCGCGAACACGAAAAGTTTTATGAGCAATGCCTTGAACGCACACGCCGGTTCGACCCCTACCACAAGGCTTTTTTCTACACCATGGGCATCAGCGGCGAGACCCGGAATCACATCGAGGATGTCTTCAACTTCCAGGATGATGTTATCCGACGGGAGGGCCTGAACAGAGGCTGGCAGACCAGCGGCAGCAGCTGCTTGACCCGGCTGGCCTTCAACCTCTGGAACGGCTGGAATGAGGATGGCTTTGCGACGCCCTACGATTTGTTCAGCACGTCGGATGCGGGCTATATGCTGGAAGCGATCCGCATTCGCTATCCCGAATACTGCCGGGAAGTTCCGGCTCCCGGTATGGGAGAGGCCAGATAAGATGGGCCAGGGCCGAAGGAAAAAACGAAAAAATCAAGGCAAATGCCAGAAAGGATGCAACACCATGATCATGGGGATCGACCACGGCTATTACGCCATCAAAACCAGGCACTTCTCCTTCCCGGCCGGTGTGACGGTGTATACCCACGAACCCTACACCCTGAAAAACACCCTCCAAATCAACGGAAGGTACTACGTCTGCGGCACCGGCCGTCAGCCGATCCTGCGGGACAAGACCGTCAACGACAACTACTACATCCTGACCCTGGCAGCTATCGCAATGGAGCTTCGCTGCCGGGGTCTTCCTGCGGAGAGCTCCGTGACCTTGGCGGCAGGGCTTCCCCTGGCCCGGTATGGCCGGGATAAGAAGCCGTTCACCGAATATCTGCTGCGCAATGGCCAGCCGGTGACCTACCGCTTCGAGGGCGAACGCTACCAGGTAAAGATCGAGGATGTGAAACTGTTCCCCCAGGGCTATTCCGCCATTGCCCTGCATCCCGAACTGGTGAAAGACGAACCTTCGGTGCTCCTCATGGATATCGGCGGCTGGACGGTCGATCTCATGCGGCTGGACAACAATGTCCCCAATGCAGCCACCTGCCGCAGCCTGGAACTGGGCATGATCCGCTGCATGGATGAGATCCAGGAGCAGGTGCGGCGGGATACCGGCCTGTCTGTGACGGACGCTCAGGTGGAACGGATCCTCGCCGGCAAGCCCTGTAGCATGGATGCGGAGGCGCGAAAGCTGATCCAGCGGCAGGGCCGGCTTTACACCGAGCGGCTCATTTCGGCGGCGATGGAGGCGGGGTTTGACCTGCGAACTCTGCCCGTGATCCTGATGGGCGGCGGCGCGGCGACTGTCATGCGCAACGTGAGCGAACGTGACGGCCTTTGCAGGGCTTTTCTGCTGGAGGACGACAAGGTGAACGCCGAGGGCTTTGAGCGGATCCTGGGCCAAATGTCGGGCCGTGAGGACGCCCGATGAACCGACCACATTTCCTGTTCCGCCCCAATATGCAGAACGAGGAGCACAGGCAGGCCTGGCAATTGCTGCAAGAGGTTCCCGAAGGGCAAAAGAGCGCATTTATCGTCCGCGCGATCCTCCGAATGGATCGGGCTGAAGGACTGGAATCGCTACTGCGCCGTGTTCTGAAAGAGGAACTGAGTGCCTTACCTGTTGGCGTGGCACCGGCGCAGGAGCAAGACCTGCCGGACGGGATGATGGGATTCCTCGATGCGCTGATGGAGGGATAAGTCTTTTGCTCCTGGTTCTCGACGATTGTTGCTTATGACGTTTGTGGCGTCGAATGATTGTTGGTCTTGATGATAGCTTTGTGCATGACATTTGGCTATGCTTGTGTTGCCCGAAACGAGTAAGGAAAGGAGGACACAGCATGGGCAAACTGACCGTGACCATGCCGGAGGAACTGCATGAGCGGATCCGAAAGGCATTGGAGAACAAAGGGATCACCACCGCGCAGTTCATCCAGCAGGCCGTATACCTGTATCTGGATGATCACGCCAGGAAGGGAGAGGGAAATATGGCTACCCGCACGATCGCATTCCAGGTAAGCGAGGAACTGTATCAGAAGGTAAAGAAATATCTGGTCCGTTACGAACAGGTGTACGGCCGGAAACTGAGCCAGAAAGAGTTTATCGTCACCCTGATCGAGCAGGCACTGGAAGAAGCCGAGGATGAGTTTGACGCCGCGCTTGCGGACGATGAGACCGGGCAGAACGGATCGGAGGAAAGCGAGGAAACCGCCAGGAGTGAAGTGCTGCAAGAGCAGGGAGAGATGAGCGAATAAACGTAGGGAAGCCCCTGCCGGCCGTGGCGGATGAACACGGCAGGCGGGGCTTTTGTCAACACGGAAGGGGGGTGAGGCCTATGGCCGCCGGATAGGAAAACAGAAAGAGAAAGGAGATGATGCATAAGACCATTCGATTTATCGATATGTTTGCCGGCATCGGCGGGTTTCGTGAGGGCCTGCGGCTTGCCGGCGGATTTGAATGTGCAGGATTCTGCGAGTGCGATAAATACGCACAGCAGAGCTACCGTGCCCTGTTTGAATGTGAGGAGGAATGGTATAGCTCAGACGCGAGAAAAATCGACCCGGATGAACTCCCGGAATTCGACCTGCTCTGCGGTGGATTCCCTTGTCAGGCATTCAGCATTGCTGGCGCTCGGAAAGGATTCGGAGATCCCCGAGGGACCCTGTTCTTTGAACTTGCCCGATTGGCTGAAGCCCGGAAGCCTCGCTATCTGCTGTTTGAAAATGTACCCGGACTGCTTAATCATGACGGGGGCCGGACGTTTGCGGCGGTCCTCGATACGCTGGAGCGACTGGGGTATCATGTGGAATGGCAGGTGCTTAACAGCAAGGATTTTGGCGTCCCCCAATCCAGACGCCGTGTGTACATTGTCGGATATCTTGATGAGCGATGTAGAGGAAAAATACTTCCTTTCACCACAGCAAATGAAACGCCTCTTGCCTGCCTCCATGGCGGACCCCAGGGAAGCCGGGTGTACGACCCCGGCGGAGTAAGTTGCACGCTCACCAGCCAGGCAGGCGGTGTAGGCGGCAAGACCGGGCTGTACCAGGTGGGCTTCCCGGTCAAGGAGGCCACCCGGAAGGGCTACAAGATGGCCTATCCGGGCGACAGCATCGACCTGGCCTATCCGCAGATGAACACCCGCCGCGGCCGGGTGGGTCACAAGATCGCTCATACCCTGACCACGGATGCGACCCAGGGGACGCTCATCGAAGCGCCTCGGTTTGTGGACCTGAACGAAGATCCCGATACCACGGAGATCGCCCGATGCCTGACCGCAAAGCAGAACGGTGGAATCCGTAAGCACAAGCGTGAGGCATCTGGCATCCTGGTCGGCGGGCGAATCCGCCGGCTGACGCCAAGAGAATGCCTGCGGTTGCAAGGCTGGGCCGATGACAGGATCGACAAGATCCTCGCTATTCAGAGCGACAGCCAGGTGTACAAGCAGGCGGGCAACGGTGTGACAGTGACGGTGGTAGAAGCCATCGGGAAACGGTTGGCCGCCGTGGATGCGGAGGTGATGCCCCATTGACCTGAAGGAGCAGCCCTTCGGATGTGAGATCGAAATGACCGGGCTGACCCGTCAGCGGGCAGCAGAAGCGGTGGCAGCCCTGTTCGGGACCCGTGCCCGTCAGACCCACGAGTCCACGACCTATGATCCGTGGGAAGTGATCGATCAGGACGGGAAACGATGGCGGTTTGTATACGACGGCAGCATCAAGGCCACCATGCGGGAAGGCCGCAGACAGGTCTCGACAACAGACGGCATCTACAAGGTCGAGATGAACTCGCCAAAGTTGAGCTACGAGGAAATGGGCAAGCTCCAGGAAGTCGTGAGAACCTTGCGCCATGCCGGGGCAGTAGTCAACAGCAGCTGCGGGATGCACGTCCATGTGGATGCCTCCCGCCATACGCCGCAAAGCCTAAAAAACGCTCTGTCCATCATGTACTCCAAAGAGGACATATTGTTCAAAGCTCTCAATGTGAACGAGGCCAGAGTGGAACGCTGGTGCCAGAAGGTGCGGGAACCCATGCTGGAGAAGATCCGCAAGCTCCCCACCAACATCAGCATGGAGCGGCTGAAGCGAGAGTGGTATGGAGGCAATGACGGAAGCTACGAGCACTACAACTGGACGCGCTATTATGCACTTAACCTGCATTCGGTGTTCTATCGCGGTACGCTGGAATGGAGATGCTTTGAAAGCACTCTTCATGCAGGCAAAGTCCGGGCGAACATCACGCTGGCTTTGGCCATCTCCGCACAGGCCATCAACCAGAAGAAAACGCTGATGCGCAAAACGCAAATATCTGAAAATCCGGCCTTCACCTTCCGCACGTTCCTGCTGCGGCTCGGGCTGATCGGGCCGGAGTACAAAAATGTGCGGGAGCATCTGCTTGCCAATCTGCCCGGAGACCGGGCCTGGCGGTATGATCGTTCCAACTATCCCAGCCTGAATACCGGGCGCAGGGATGAACGATAGGGGGTGAAAAATCTGTTATACTTTGCTTATGGCTCCAACATGAACCTGGACCAGATGGCTTTCCGCTGCCCGGACGCCGAGGTCGTAGGTGTGGCCCGTGTGGACGATCACCGCCTGACCTTCTGCGGAAGCGGTTATGCCGGGGTCGCCACGATCCTGCCCCAGTCGGGCAGCCATGTGGATGGCGTTCTCTGGAACATCTCTGAAGCCGATGAAAGGCATCTGGACTTCTACGAGGGATACCCCCGCCTTTACGGGAAAGAACCCATCGAGGTGACCGACAGCAGCGGGCAGAAAATGACCGTCATGGTTTATACCATGAACGCCCCTTACAAGGAGTGTCCGGCGCCGCCCTCCAAAGCATATCTGCAAGGCATTGTGGAGGGATGTCGTCAAAATGGGATCGACCCATCCCCCATTCAGGCAGAAGCAAGCCGCCTCGTGAAAGAGAAGGCGAAACAGACGCCTGCTCATACCAAGAAAAGCAAAAAAGCCAGCCGGGAAGACCGCTGACTTAGCGTTTGGATATCCAAACGCACCCCTCTTGGGGAGGACCCCAAACCCCCAGCAGCCATCCCCGCAATGCTCATCACTGAAATGAGGTGAATCAATGGACGAAAAGCAGTACGCCGTATTCTGCCGGAAAGGCAGCGACGTGGATGAACTGATCGAGTGCGCTGCCTCGCCCGGTATGCAGAAGACCAAGACGCCCTTTCAGGTGGAAAAGGTGGTCGTCCTTTCGGACGCAGAATATGCCATTTTCCGCAAGGAAGGTTTTATGCAGGATCAGGTTTTCCTGTTCGAAAACGGCGACCATATGTGGTTCGACCCGTCTGAATCGTGCTGGCACTGCCTGCTGATCAAAGGTGAACACAGCCGCGAGGGGATCCTGGTGGAAGCGGAGGGCTATTGCTATGCCCGCTACGCCGCCCACGTGCCGGACTGCAGTCTGGTGCGGGTTGGCGATGTGCCGGTGCAGTTAGAGTACCCAGTCAAACCGCCCCACAAGAAAAAGGAGGCCCCTGAGCGGTGAGAAAACGTAACCATGTGATTCCGCTCCATCTGAACCGACGGGAGCTGGAATACCTGGAAGCCCAGGTCATGCTCAGCGGCCAGCCGAGGGAGGAATACCTGCGCACCCTCATCATGGGGGCCCAGCTCCGTGCCCGTCCCTGTACCCACCATGCGGACCTGCTGCGTAAGGTGGCGGGACTTTGCAACAACGCCAACCAGTTGGCGCGCGTTGCCAATACCTACGGTGAAGCAGATGCGGCCAGTGTGGAAGAAATGACCCGCATCGCCCGCGAAGTCTGGAAGGAAGTGAGGGGGAACTGGTAAATGGCGTATACGTCTGTTATCCCCGTCCACCGCCTGAAAGCCAGCGTGGAGTATGTGCTGGATGAGAAAAAGACGTCCCGTGGCCAGAACGCAAAATCCCTGGAAGAAGCGGTGGACTATGCCCTCAACCGGGCCAAGACAGAGCAGGATCTGTTTGAGTCGGCCATTGCCTGCACCTGCAAAACCGCCTTTGAGGATATGTGTCAGGTCAAGGAGATGTGGCATAAGACCGGCGGGGTGCAGGGATTTCATCTGGTGCAGAGTTTCGCGGCAGGGGAGGTGACCCCTGAACTGGCCCACCACATCGGGTTGGAATTTGCTGAGCAGCTCTTGCAGGGAAAGTATCAGGCCGTGGTCAGCACCCATTTGAATACGGGGCACATCCACAATCATGTCGTCTGGAATTCCGTGGCGATCCAGGACGGGAAAAAGTATCACAGCACCGCCAAGAGCTACTACACAGAAGTTCGAGCAATATCCGATGCACTTTGTCAACAGTATGGTCTGTCTGTCATTAAAGCGAACCGGTCGGACCCAGTAGGGCGGCCATACCCACAATGGCTGGCTGAACGGGATGATCGTCCCACATGGAAAGCCGCGATCCAGCAGGATATCGACCAAGTGGTGAGCGAAGTGCTCACATGGAATCAGTTCGTCCGAGCTCTGGAGGAAAAAGGCTACACCCTTCGGATGAACCGAAAATACATCACCCTCCAGCCGCCAGGCAAAGCCCGGCCGGTGCGGTTCAAGACCCTTGGCAAAAACTACACCCCAGAGGCCATCCGCCGCCGCATCCTGTATCCCCAATCTCAAAGACCGGCTGGGGAAAAGATCCTGCCGCCCGGCCTGTACGCTGTGATCATGGAGCAACCCGAAAAACACTATCCCGGTCTTCGGGGGCTGTATGTGACCTATCTCTTTCAGGTGGGGGTGCTGCCCCGGAAACCTCGCTACCCAAGCTATGCGGTGCGAGAAGATATCCGCAAACTGGATGAGCGGATCGAGCAGATGGAGTTCATCTTTGCGCATGAGATCGAGGACCGGGGCCAGCTCGGCACCATATGCAGCCCAAATACAATTGCTTCCAGCGGGCACAGAAACTTCGGGACTGCGATGGGCAAGCACTCTATTTGGCGGATCGCGTTGACGGGATCGTGCTGGAAGCAGTGCGGGAACTGTTCTCGGCCATTCAACGGGAACCCCGAGATAAGGTACTGGAGCAGAAAATTCGGCAGGAAAACCAAGGCAGAAAGAAACAGAAAGACGCATTGGAAAAAGAACTGCGGGAATGCGAACACGCCTTGGAGCGGTACGAAAGCGAAGTGCTTCGGTGCATTGATGGGAAAAGCAGCTTCTCGCAGGAGATGCTGGCCAGGCTGATTGCAAAGGCAGAGTCGGAACTGAGTAGTGCAAGACAGAAGTATGCCATGACGCTTGCACAAATCGAAGACGAAGCCGCAACCACAAGACGGATCAAAGAGTACTACCGTCAGTTCTGTGGTTGGGCGGAAGAATTTGAAATGGCCTCAACCGCCCGAAAGCGAGTCATTCTCAGCGAACTGCTGGAGAAGGTCGAAGTCGGGAAGGGCTATCAGGTTACGATTCACCTGAAAATGAGCTACAAGCAATTCATGGAAATCTGCAAACCCGAGGAACAGACGAAAAAAACTCTAACGAATGACCATAACGCTGAAGTGGCATAAATTCAAGGAAAACTGCCCTGAGAAGTACCCCGATGCCCTACTTGGTAGAGCAGCTGACTCTTAATCAGCGGGCCCAGGGTTCGAGTCCCTGGAAGTGCACCAGATATCCACTGTCCAGAGAAATTTGGACAGTGGATTTTTTATATCAGAAAACACACAATATCCTGCAATAGGACCGGTCAGAGCCTGTGATGGTATAAACATCGCGGGCTCTTTTTTGTTGAAAATCGAACTTTCAAAATCCAAGGGGGAAGTGTACCCTTTTTCAGGCAGCGCCTCGGCTCATGTTGGCCGGGGCGCTTTTTTCGTTTTCTCCCCCTCTCCACACCTCTCCCCCTAGATTATTTACCGGCTGGGAAGAAGATAAAACGCTGCGAGATTTCAGCGTTTTTCAACGGGAAAAGAACCAGTGGCGAAACGGGATTCATCCGTCTTTCCCAGCCGGTGGATCCTGTTCAACACCCAGAGCAAAAGGAGGAACAAAATGTCAATCAAATTCAAAAACAGAGAACACGAGAAATTCTATGAGCAGTGCCTCGCTCGGACCGGCGGCCTTGATCCCTACCACAAGGCGTTTTTTTACACGATGGGCATCAGCGGCGAAACCCGAAAGCATATCGAGGATGTCTTTGATTTTCAGGAAAACGTTATCCGGCCGGAGGGGCTGAACAAAGGCTGGCAGACCAGCGGCAGCAGCTGCATAACGCGGTTGGCATTCAACCTTTGGAACGGGTGGAACGCCGACGGCTGTGCAACGCCCTACGATCTGTTCAGCACATCGGATGCAGGCTATATGCTGGAAGCAATTCGTATCCGGTACCCTGAATACTGCCGGGAAGTCCAGGTCCCCAGCAAGGGAGAGACCAGATATTAAGACAATTTGTACCAAATGAGACTGCATTTGAAAATTAGTATCTAATTAGTAGCTTTTTTGTGGTTTAGTGATCTTATGAATAGAAGGATTCAGGCGGCGTTTTCTTGACATTGTTGGCGCCGGGAGATCGCGACCATATTTTGTCGGGAGTATTTAACCAATTTTTGTCGGCGACCCCCAGAGCTAGTAGAATAAACAAAAAGAGTGCCAACAACCCAGCACTCATAGATTACCATTTTGCTCTTTCATCGCTATTCCTTTCCACTGGGTTGTTGGCACTTTCCAGTGTACAGGATTAGGAGGATATCCGGTTGGTGGAGGAAACGAAAAACTGGGTACTCTCGCCGGAAAGGAAAGCGCCGCCAAAAGAGCGTGAGTATGCCGCTGCCCGGCTGGATGGAGTAATTTCCAAAATCAAAAATGCTATGCAGTCTGCGCTGACAAAAATCCAGAAGAAGCTGATGCAGCCGGAGGTCAAGCAGGCTGGTAAACAGCAGATTCAGGAAAAGGCAAAAGAATCCATTCTTGCTTTTCTGAATAAATCCAAACAGGACAGCGCACAGCGGGAAGCAAACCGGAAAAAGCAACAGCAGCGAAAACAGGATATGGAGCTTTAAAGCACCTGATTTTGCGAACAAATCAGATGCTTTTCTCTTGAGGAGGTGAGAAACATTGAACAGCGAATCTCAGAGTTTAAGGCGCCGATCCGGGTGGACAAAAAGACGGTTCTGACCGTCCTTGTCGGGATCGCGGGCGCTTTGGGCCTGGGGGTCGGGATGTGTTTCAGCATGGTCTGGGGAAAAATGGTTATGGGCATTGTGATCGGCCTTGCCGGAATCGTTGTTTTGCTTTGTCTTGTTCCTCTGACAAAAGGCATTCGGGCTTGAAACCGAATCGGAAAAGCCTGCCGCGGATCGCCCGGACAAAGACAGGCGCGCACCCGGCCGGCATTCCCACATATTTAAGAAAGGACCTTGCGAAATGGCAAAATCCAAACTTGTAAAAACCAACGAAACAATCGCCAAAAAGGTCGTTGGAAGCTATCAAAAAATGGAAGATGCGGTCGTTGGAAGCTATACCAGGTTAGAGGACGCGTTTGTTGACCGCTACCTTACCCGGGAGGGGGAAAGTGTGGAAGAAGCAAAAGCACGGTTAAAGCGTGAACAGGACGCACGGCGGTGATCCGCCGATCCGGCCCAACCGGCTGACCGGCAAGGCGGCCGGCCCGCCGGTTTGCGCGGGCGGGTGAAAAAGGCGGCGGCAGGATATGCCGCCGCCCTTTTGCATCCTCCGGACAAGGGAATGCCCATACGGAACGGCAAACGCCGTGCGCCGCGGCGCCGGAAGGGCCGGCCTGGCTAGGAGCGGCCCGCCGCCGGCGGATGCAGGCTGAACAGGCTGCCCTCCGGGCCGGTACGTTCCAGCCGCAACGGCGCGCACAGCGCCTGACTGAGCTGGCGGGCAATGGCCAGGCCCAGCCCCTCGCCGGCGGTGGCGGTGCGGTTCACCCCCCGGTAGAACCGGTCGAACACCCGGCCCTGTTCCTCGGCCGGGATGCCGGTGCCCTGATCCCACACCAGCACCACCGGGCCGTCGGGAGCGTATTCCAGCCGCATCCCGGCCTGGCCGCCCGGCCGGGTGTACTTGACGCCGTTCTCGCCCAGGATCATCACCAGCTGGCGCATCCGGTCGTAGTGGGTCAGGACCCGGTCCTGCAAAGGATCGGGATCGGGCAGCTCCAGCACAAAACGTACCCCCTGTTTGCGGGCCAGCTGGGTCAGCGACCGGCCCGCGTCCAGCAGGATCGCGCGCAAACTGCACACCTGCCGTTCCAACGTGTAGCCGGGCGCCTGCATCCGGGCCAGGGTCAGAAGGTCCTGTACCACCGTCTGCAACTGTTCCAGCTCGGTGAGCATGCCTTCGGCCTGCGCGGGCACCTCGGCCGCCTCCAGCATCCCGTCCCGCATCAGTTCCGCCTGCGCCCGCAGCACCGCCAGCGGGGTCTTGAGCTCATGGCTGATGTCCGCAAAGAACACCCGCCGGTCCTCATCCTCCTTTTTGCGCCGGTCCCGCGCCTGTTCCAGCTGCCGGGCGGTCTGCTCCATGGCGTTGCGCAGCTCGCCCAGTTCGTCCGCCGTGGGGGCGGCTTCGGGCGGATCGTACTGCTCGCCCCGCCAGCGGGCCAGCGCCTGTTCCATCGCCTGCAGCGGCCGCACCAGCTGCCGGCTCAGCCGCCGGCTGAGCCCGTGGGTCAGCAGGACCGCCGCCAGGGTGCTCAGGGCCAGCATGGCCAGCATGGGCTGCAAGGCGCTGCCCAGCGTGCGCAGCGGCAGCGCCGCCAGAACCAGCGCGCTGCCGCCCGCCGGGTCCTCCACCCGGGCGCCCGCCACCGCCATCCAACCGTGCCCGGGCACGGTGCGCAGCCGGATGCCCGGCGCTTCGTCTCCCGGCACGAACGGGGCGGCCAGCGCCCCTTCGGTCATCTCGTCGGCCTGTTCGTCATACCAGACCGCCCGGTCGTTCTCCAGCACCACCGTGAGATCCAGGCCGTCCCGCTCCAGGGTGCGCAGAAACCGCAGTTCTTCCGGCAGGCCCTGCGCCGGCGGGGCGGCCAGCGCCAGTTCCCCGTCCTCCAGTTTGCGCACCAGCCGGTCCCGGGCCTGTTCCAGCGGGCCCAGCAGCTGCAGCCGCACCCCCTGCGCCAGATACACCGCCCCGAACAGCACAAACAGCGCCAGGTTCAGCGCCGCCATCTGCAGCCCGGCCCGGCCGGCGATCTGCCGGGCCAGGCGGCTGCCCTTACCGGCCCGATTCAAACTGATACCCCACGCCCCAGACCGTGCGGATGGAGAAATCCCGCCCCGGCAGATCCGCCAGGACGCCGCGCATCCGCTTGATCTGGCTGTCCACCGCCCGCACGTCACCCAGATAGTCCGGCCCCCAGAGCATCTCCAGCAGCATTTCCCGGGTAAAGACCTGCCGGGGCCGCCGGGCGAGGGTCCAGAGGATCTCGGCGGCCCGGCGGGTCAGCGCCACCGGCTGGCCCGCCACCCGCACAGCGAAGGTCTGCCGGTCGATCTCCAGCGCCCCAGCGCGGAACACCTCCGGCCGGCTGGCGGGCGGCACCCGCCGCAGCACCGCCCGCACCCGGGCCATCACCTCGCCGGGGGAGAAGGGCTTTACCACATAGTCGTCCGCGCCGATGTCCAGCCCCAGGATCCGGTCCTCATCCTCACCGCGGGCGGTGATCAGGATCACCGGCACCTGGCTGCGCTGCCGGATCGCCCGGCAGACCGCGAATCCGTCCATCCCGGGCAGCATCACATCCAACAGCACCAGGTCGGGTTCCTGCCGGGCAAATGCCTCCAGAGCCTCGCCGCCGGCGCGGGCCAGCACCGTGTCGTGGCCCTGAGCCCGGGCGTACCGGTCCAGCACCTGCAGGATCTGCTCATTGTCGTCCACCAACAGCAGCGTCGCCATGGGATATCCCTCCGCGTTGCCAAATTTATTCCTAATTATACCAACGCCGCCGGGCACTGACAAGGCTTTGACAAATTCCTGACGTACAATGACACAAGAGGCGGGGCAAAGCGCCCCGCGATCGGCAACAAAGAGAGGAGAACGAAACCTTATGAAACGATGGATCGCCTGGCTGCTCTGCGCAGCGCTGATCCTGAGCCTGGCCGCCTGCGGCCAGACCCAGTCCGCCGGCGGCGAGAGCGTCACCCTGACCGGCAAAGCCAACGGCTTCGGCGGCGTGGTCACCGCCACCGTCACCACCGAGGGCGGCAAGATCACCGCCGTGGCCTTCGACGGCCCGAACGAGACCCCCGATTTGGGCGGCGCTGCGCTGGAGACCCTGGCCGCCGCCATGACCGAGGCGGGCAGCGTGGAGGTGGACCTGGTGGCGGGCGCCACCGTCACCAGCAACGCCGCCGTGGCCGCGGTGAACAATGCCCTGGACCCGGAGGCCTATCCCTATGAGGCCCCCGCCGAGAAAGAGGACTCCAAGACCCTGGAGGGCGCGGATCTGTACCATGGCCTGGGCGTGGTGAGCACCGGCCGGCAGGGCCCCGGCTCCGACGATCAGGAAGTGCCGGTCTACAGCTTCAACACCGTGGCGGTGCAGGCGCTGTTTGACGGCGAGGGCAAGATCGTGGCCCTGAACGTGGACCAGGTGGAGGTGGCCACCCCCAACTACGACGGGGACGGCATGCCCCATTTCTCCGGCTATCCCGGCAAGGGCGGCTATAACTACGACGAGAACCACGACGCGGTGGTGGACAGCGTGATCGAGCCCACCGACGAGAGCTTTTTGGAGGAGATCGCCTCCTGGCAGACCAAGCGGGAACGGGGCGACGGCTACCAGCTGGGCAGCGGCACCTGGACCGACGAGATGAACGCTTTTGAGCAGTTCTTTGTGGGCATGACCGTGGACGAGGTGGAGGCCTGGTTTGCCGCCAACTGCTCCGATTCCAACGGCCGCCCCCTGAAGATCACCGACAACTCCAGCGACGAGGACAAGGCCAAGTTCGACGCCCTGAGCGCCGATGAGCAGGCCGCCCTGGCCGATCTGACCGCCAGCGCCACCATGAGCCTGCGGGACGCCCACGGCGACATCCTCACCGCCATCCGCGCCGCCTATGATGCCCGCAAGGGGATCGCGGTCACCGCCGACCAGATCGCCGGCATGGGCCTGGGCGTGGTGAGCAGCGGCCGGCAGGGCCCCGGCTCCGACGATCAGGAAGTGCCGGTCTACAGCTTCAACACCGTCTTTGCCGCCACCCTGCTGGACGCGGACGGCAAGATGCTGGACGTGTATGTGGATCAGGTGGAGGTGGCCACCCCCAACTACGATGGGGACGGCATGCCCCACTTCTCCGGCTGGCCCGGCCAGGACGCCTACAACTATGATTCCGACCACGACGCGGTGGTGGACAGCACCATCGAGCCCACCGACGAGAGCTTTTTGGAGGAGGTCGCTTCCTGGCAGACCAAGCGCCAGCGCGGCGACGGCTACCAGCTGGGCAGCGGCACCTGGACCGACGAGATGAACGCCTTTGAGGCCTTCTTCGCCGGCAAGACCATCGACGAGGTGGAGGCCTGGTTCGCGGCCAGCTGCTCCGATTCCAACGGCCGCCCGCTGAAGATCACCGACAACTCCAGCGACGAGGACAAGGCCAAGTTTGACGCGCTCACTCCGGATGAGCAGACCGCGCTGGCCGATCTGACCGCCAGCGCCACCATGAGCCTGCGGGACGCCCACGGCGATATCCTCACCGCCCTGACCAAGAGCTGCGAGAACGCCCGCGCTACCGCCTGATCGGTATAAAGTAAAAAGGATTATCCTGGATGTATAAAAAACACGCGCCCCGGACCTGCCGGGGCGCGTGTTTTTGCTGCGGGCCCGTTCAGAATTGGCGCAACACCTTGTCCATCTGCATGACGGCTTTCTCGGCGCCTTTGGCCACCTTGCGGGCCATGCGGCGGGCGGGTTTGCGGCTGCGGGCCATAGCGGCGCCCGCCGCGCCCACCGCGGCTACAGCCGCGATGCCCAGCATGGCGGGAGCGGCGGCGCTCATCATGGCGGAAGTGTTCTTGTTCATACTGCGTATCCTCCTTTTGGCCGCCCTGGGGCGGTGCAAAAGTAGTGTGCCCCGCGGCGGCGGATTCCATACCCGCGGCGGCGTTTGGGGCAGGGATGGTCCGGCGGGCGGCATAAACCGCTGTTTTTTATCCGGGCAGTGTGGTATAATGAACTGCATGGGACCGCCCGCGCCGCGGCAACGGCCCGTGAGGAAGAAGGCGGCAAAGAGCGCCCGGCCATTGTGGACCGGCCGGGGCGGGAGGAGCCGCTTTGCGGAAAAGAGGGAAAAACTGTGAAAACGATCGCGCCACCTGTTGTTTTATGCGTACATGACCTGGCCTGTCTGGGCCGGGCGGGGATGGGGTCGGTGGCCCCGGTCCTGGCGACCATGGGGTTTGAACCGGTGCCGGTGCCCACGGCGGTGCTCTCCTGCCACACCGGCGGGCTGGGCGAGCCGGTGCGCATGAATGTGGGCGGGTATGCCGCCCAGGCTCTGGCCAGCTACAAGGAACTGGGGCTGGAGGTCAGCTGTGTGATTGCCAGCTATCTGCCGGACGACGCGGCCCGCGCCGCCGCCGCCCAGGCGTTTTCCCAGTGGCCGGCGGCCCTCAAGCTGCTGGACCCGGCCATGGCCGACAACGGCCGGCTGTATAAAGGGATGGAAGAGGCTGTGGCGCCGGTGCGGGAACTGGCGGCTCATGCCGACCTGGTGCTGCCCAACCTGACCGAGGCCTGCCTGCTGCTGGACGAACCGGTGCCGGAGGGCCCGGTCACGCCGGACTGGGCCTGCGCCCTGGCCGAACGCCTGCGGGAACGGCTGGGCACCGGCGCCATCGTCACCGGCCTGCCCATGGGCAAAAATATCGGTGTCTGCGCCGCGGGGCGCACCGCGTTTCTGGTGCAGAAGCCCCGGCTGGCCCGCAGCTTCCCCGGTACCGGCGACCTGTTTGCCGCGGTGCTGGCGGGTTCGCTCATGCGGGGCAACGCGCTCAGCGCCGCCGCCGATATGGCCGCGGAGTTTGTCTGGCAGGCCATCAGCCATACCGCCCCCACCTCGGATACCCGGCTGGGCGTATGGTATGAGCCGCTGCTGGCCCGGCTGGCCCCGGTGCGGGAGGAGTGAGCGGTATGCCGCAGCTGAACATCGTGCTGGTGGAACCGCAGATCCCCCAGAACACCGGCAACATCGCCCGTACCTGCGCCGCCACCGGCGCCCGCCTGCATCTGGTGGGGCCGATGGGATTTACGGTGGACGACCGCAAACTCAAGCGGGCGGGGCTTGACTACTGGCATCTGTTGGATATAACATATTATGAAGGGCTGGCCGACTTTTTTGCCCGAAATCCCGGCCCGTTCTACTATTTCACCACCAAGGCCCCGGGCCGGTACACCGACGTGGCCTATCCGGACGGGGCGTACCTGGTCTTTGGCCGGGAGGACGCCGGTTTGCCGGAATCGCTGCTGGTGAAGAATCAGCCCTTCTGTGTACGGCTGCCCATGCGGGGCGAGGCGCGCAGCCTGAATCTGTCCAACACCGTGGCGGTGGGGGTGTACGAGGTGCTGCGCCAGTGGGATTTTCCCGCGCTGCAGAACGCCGGCCGCCTGCGGGAGTACGACTGGGCCTGAACTTTTAGGAAGCGAGGTTTTACCAATGAGCAAGATCGCCATCCTCACCGACTCCGCCTGCGACATCCCCGCAGAGCTGGAAGCGCGGTATGGCATTGACATCCTGCCCTTTACCATCACGCTGGACGGGGTCAGCTACACCGAGCGGCAGGATTTTACCATGGAGCAGTTCTATGGTATGCTGCGCGATGCCAAGGGGGTGCCCAGCACCGCCCATATCACCGCGATCCGGTTTTGCGAGCAGTACTGCAAATATGTGGATGAGGAGTATACCGAGGTGCTGCATGTGACCCTGAACTCCACCGGCAGCGCCACCTACGACGCCGCCCGCATGGCGCTGGACATGCTGGAGGAGGAGCGGCCCGGCCACAAGCTGAAGATCCACCTGGTGGACAGCCACACCTATTCGATGGTGCAGGGCTGGCCCATCTGCGAGGCCGCCCGCAAGATCCGCAACGGCGGCGAGGTGCGGATGGCGGTGGCCGAACTGGAGCGCACCTACGCCCGCAGCGAGGCGATCCTGGCGGCCTTCAGCCTGAAACAGATGAAAAAGAGCGGCCGGATCAGCGCCGCCGCGGCTTTTGCCGGCGAGCTGCTGGGCCTGCGCCCGGTGATCAGCCTGATCGACGGGGTCAGCGTGGTGCAGAGCAAGGTGCGGGGCGACGCCGCCGTGCTGCCCGCCATGGTGAAACTGGCTGCCGCCCGCGCCACCGATATCAAAAATGAGGGCTACATGATCGGCTATACCGACGTGGCCTGTGTGGACGATCTGGTGCGCCAGTGCAAAAAGGAGTTCGGCCATCCGCCGGTACAGGTGTTCCATCTGGGCGCGGCCGTCTCCAGCAACACCGGCCCGGACGCCATCGCCCTGGTCTATCTGGGCGAGGCCCGGCGGTAAGGCGCGTACATAGCGATATAGAGCCGATATGGGGGGCAACGATCCCCCATACCCCCGGAGATCGCGGGACGGATAGCAACAGGGCCCGCGCCGGACCGAAAGGTTCGGCGCGGGCTTTTTTGCCGCATAGGAAACGGCCGGGGCCGGAGGATTCCGGCCCCTGGTTCCAGGGGGGCGGGGGAGACGTTGTCTCCCCCGTTTCGTTTTTCCCTTGCGCCGGGCGGGAAAGCGCGGTATAATACCATTCGTGCGGCCTTCGGGCCGTGCCGGGCAACTTAGGATTTTAGGCCCGCCGCGCCTTTGAGCGCGGACCACCCCCGCGGACCTGGCGGTGCCGCGGTGGGCAAAATCTTTCCGCCGGAGTGTATCGTTATGCAAAAAACCAATCGTACCCGTCGTCTTGTCCGCTGCGCTGTGCTGGCGGCCGTTTACACCGTGCTCTGCCTGGTGCTGGGCTACACCGCCTTCGGGCCGGTGCAGTTCCGTGTCGCCGAGGCCCTGGTGATGCTGCCGGTGTTCGGGCCGGAGTACATCGTGTCCTCGGTGCTGGGCTGTTTTTTGGCCAACCTGCTGGGCAGCACCCCCGTGGACGTGGTGTTCGGCACCACCGCCACCTTTGTGGCCGCTGTGCTTACCTGGCTGCTGCGGAATGTGCGCATCCGCGGCCTGGCGATTCCGGCCAGCCTGCCTCCGGTGCTGATCAACGCGGTGATCGTGGGCGCCCTGGAACTGACCTTCTTTGTGCCGGACGCCGCCGCCACCCTGCCCGCCGCCGCCTTCAACGCGCTGACCGTGGGCATCGGTGAGATCATCTGCTGCAGCGTCCTGGGCGTGGCCCTGGTGAAGCTGATCGAGACCAACCCCGCGCTGAACCGGCTGTTCCGCTGAGCGCGGCGCCCGGAAAGGAGATGCCCCCCGTGACCGACTGTGTGATCTGGGACTGGAACGGTACCCTGCTGGATGATGTGGACCTGTGCGTGGAGGCGCTGAACTGGCTGTTGGCTCAGTTCGGCTACCCCCAGCGGTACGACAGGGAACAGTATCAGGCGATCTTCGGCTTTCCCATCGAGGACTACTATCGCCGGGCGGGCTTTGATTTTTCCCGCGACTCTTTTGCCGACCTGGCCGAGCGGTACATGCAGTTCTACATCCCCCACAGCATGGCCTGCCCGCTGGCGGCCGCCGCCCCCGGGGCGCTGGCCGCCGTGCGCGCGGCGGGCTGCCGGCAGGTGATCCTGTCCGCCTCGCCCGTCACCACCCTGCACCGCCAGGCGCAAAACCTGGGCGTCGCCGGCTGGTTTGACGAGCTGCTGGGCCTCGGTGACATCTACGCCCGCAGCAAGGTGCAGCTGGGCCGGGACTGGATGGCCCGCGGCGGGCGGGACCCGGCCCGGGCGCTGCTGGTGGGGGATACCCTCCACGACGCGGAGGTGGCCCGGGAACTGGGGGTGCGCTGCGTGCTCTGCGCCGCCGGCCACCAGCCCCGCGCGGTGCTGGAGAGCGCCGGCGTGCCGGTCATCGGCACCCTGGCCGAACTGCCGGGGCTGCTGTAATATTCTGAAATCCGCGGCAAGGGCCGGGTCCTGATGGACCCGGCCCTTGCCGCCTGTTATAAAACAAAGAAGAATACCGCCGCGAAATGGCAGGCGCTGCCCGCCAGGATAAACAGATGAAACAGCTCATGGAAGCCCCACCGGGCGCTCAGATTGGGCTTTTTCAGCCAGTAGATCACCGCGCCCGCCGAATAGCACACCCCGCCGGCGGCCACCAGCGCCAGGCATCCGGCGGACATGGCCGCGAAGGCCGGCAGGTCCAACATGATCGACCAGCCCAGCGCCAGATACAGCCCGGTGCAGACCCACCGGGGCGCGTCCAGCCACAGCAGCTTCAGCAGGATGCCCGCTGCCGCGGCGGCCCAGATACAGGCCAGGAACACCTCCCGCTTGCCCGGGGCCAGATACCGGGCGCACAGCGGGGTGTAGCTGCCCGCGATCAGCACATAGATCATCGCGTGGTCCAGCTTGCGCAGCCGCAGCAGCCGCCGCCCCGCGCAGAGCGCGTAGTGGTAGATGCTGCTGGCCGAATACAGCGCCACCAGCGACGCCCCAAACAGCAGCGCCCCCGCCAGCACCGGCCCCGCCGCGTCCCGGGCTAGCCCCCGGCCCAGCAGAGCCAGCAGCCCCAGGCCGCTCAGCACCGCACCCCAGAAATGGGTGTAGCTGTTCACAGGTTCCCGCGCGTGTGCAAAATACCGGCTCATCGCCAAGACCTCCCTCTATAAACGTGTTACATAGTATCAAATACTATATCATGCGTTTATAATACTGCGTTTATACGGAGAAGTCAACGGAACGGCGGAAAATTAACAGTTTTGTCACAGCCTGGATTTGACAGGGTTTGGCGGTTCGTAGTAATATGATAAGGTCAGCCGTATGCCCTTTTGCCAAGCGGAAAACCGGGCGCGGCCAGATCGGAAAAATACAGAGGGGGAAACCACAATGTCCCTGATCGACAAGATCTTCGGCTCCTTTTCGGACAAGGAACTGAAAAAGATACGTCCGCTGGCGGATAAGGTGCTGGCGCTGGAGCCCGCCTGCCAGGCCATGACCGACGCCGAGCTGCAGGCCCGGACCCAGGCGCTGCGCCAGCGCCTGGCCGACGGCGCCAGCCTGGACGAGTTGCTGCCGGAGGCTTTCGCGGTCTGCCGGGAGGCCAGCTGGCGGGTGCTGGGGATGAAGCATTTTCCGGTGCAGATCATCGGCGGCATCGCGCTGCACCGGGGCTGCATCGCCGAGATGCAGACCGGTGAGGGCAAGACCCTAGTGGCCACCCTGCCGGTGTACCTGAACGCGCTCACCGGCAAGGGGGTGCATGTGGTCACGGTCAACGACTACCTGGCCCGCCGCGACAGCGAATGGATGGGCAAGGTATACCGGTTTTTGGGCCTGAGCGTGGGGCTTATCGTGCCGGGCATCGACTTTGCCGCCCGGCAGGCCGCCTACGCCGCCGATGTGACCTACGGCACCAACAACGAGTTCGGCTTCGACTACCTGCGGGACAATATGGTCACCTATAAAAAGAACATGGTGCAGCGGGGCCACGCCTACGCCATCGTGGACGAGGTGGACAGCATCCTGATCGACGAGGCCCGCACCCCGCTGATCATCAGCGGCAAGGGGGACGATTCCAGCGACCTGTACCAGCAGGCGGACGCCTTCGCCCGCAGCCTGAAGATGGCCAAGGTGGTGGAACTGGACACCAAGGAACAGCAGGACGACCAGGTGGACGGCGACTATGTGGTGGACGAGAAGCACAAGAGCGCCACCCTGACCGCCTCCGGCGTCAAGAAGGCGGAGGCCTGGTTCCATGTGGACAACCTGGCCGACGCGGAGAACATGACCCTGGCCCACCACATCAACCAGGCCATCAAGGCCCGGGGCGTGATGCAGCGGGACATCGACTACGTGGTGCGGGACGGCGAGGTCATCATCGTGGACGAGTTCACCGGCCGCCTGATGATCGGCCGGCGGTACAACGAGGGCCTGCACCAGGCCATCGAGGCCAAGGAAGGGGTCAAGGTGGCCGCCGAGAGCAAGACCCTGGCCACCATTACCTTCCAGAACTACTTCCGCATGTACGGCAAGCTGGCCGGCATGACCGGTACCGCCAGCACCGAGGCCGCCGAGTTCAACGAGATCTACGGCCTCAACATCGTCACCGTGCCCACCAACAAGCCCTGCGCCCGCAAGGATATGCCGGACAGCGTCTACAAGACCATGAACGGCAAGTACAACGCGGTGATCGAGCAGGTGCTGGAGTGCCACGCCAAGGGCCAGCCGGTGCTGGTGGGCACCGTGAGCATTGAAAAGAGCGAGATCCTCAGCAAGATGCTTGCCCGCCGCGGGGTCAAGCACAACGTGCTGAACGCCAAAAACCACGAGCGGGAGGCCGAGATCGTGGCCCAGGCCGGCAAGCAGGGGGCGGTGACCATCGCCACCAACATGGCCGGCCGCGGCACCGACATCGTGCTGGGCGGCAACGCGGAGTTCATGGCCAAGGCCCAGCTGCGCAAGGAGGAGGTGCCCGAGGAGGTCATCGCCGAGGCGGACGGCCACGGCGATACCGACGACGAGGCCATCCTGGCGGCCCGGGCCCGGTTTGCCGAGCTCACCGCCGGCTACCGGCAGGAGACCGACCGGGAAGCCCGGGCGGTCAAGGAGGCCGGCGGGCTGTTCATCATCGGCACCGAGCGGCACGAGAGCCGCCGTATCGACAACCAGCTGCGCGGCCGTGCCGGCCGTCAGGGCGACCCGGGCGCCAGCCGGTTCTTCCTGAGTTTGGAAGACGACCTGATGCGGATCTTCGGCGGCGAGCGGGTGCAGAGCCTGATGAACACCCTGGGCCTGGAAGAGGATGTGCCCATCGAGAACAAGATGATCACCAACACCATCGAGGGCGCGCAGAAAAAGCTGGAGGCCCGCAACTTCTCCATCCGCAAAAACGTGCTGCAGTTCGACGACGTGATGAACCAGCAGCGGGAGATCATCTACGGCCAGCGCCGCAAGGTGCTGGATGGGGAGGACCTGAGCGGCCAGCTGCGCACCATGCTCAAAGAGAGCGTCAAGGCCAGCGTGGACACCTTCCTGGCGGGGGACGCCGCCGACGATTGGGACTTTGCCGCCCTGCGCCGCCATTACCTGGGCTGGCTGTGCACCGCGGAGGACTTCCACTATACCACCGAACAGCTGAACGATCTGACCCGGGAGCAGGTGGCGGATTTCCTGGTGCGGCGGGGCGAGACCATCCTGGACGCCAAGGAGAAAAAGTACGGCAGCGACCTCATGCGGGAGCTGGAGCGCATCTGCCTGCTGCGCAATGTGGACGTGAAGTGGATGGATCACATCGACGCCATGGACCAGCTGCGCCAGGGCATCTACCTGCGCAGCTACGGCCAGCGGGACCCGGTGGTGGAGTACCGTCTGGAAGGCTTTGAGATGTTCGACGCCATGATCGAGAGCATCCGGGAGGATGCGGTGCACATGCTGCTGACCATTGAGGTGCGCACCCAGCAGGCCCCCCAGCGGGAGCAGGTGGCCAAGCCCACCGGCGACGCGGCGGTGCCCGCCCGGGGCACCCGGCAGGCCAGCGCCGCTACCGGCCCGGTGCGCCGGGCGGTGAAGGTGGGCCGCAACGATCCCTGCCCGTGCGGCAGCGGATTAAAGTGGAAAAAGTGCACCTGCGCCCAGTACCACCCCGACCTGCAGTAAGACAGCGGTTTATAGCAAGCGCCCGGCCTTTGGCCGGGCGCTTTTGTGCGGCGCGGGCTTGCAATTGCGGCGGGGGTGTGCTACCCTCGAAGAAAAGGCTGCGGGGAGGGAAGGACGTTGCACATTGCGGCGAGCACGGCCATGAGCATCGTGACCGAACTGAAAAAGATCATCAACGAGGACCTGACCTTCATGGATTCCTCCTGCCGGATCATCGCCTGCACCGACGAGAGCCGCATCGGGGACTTCCATGAGGCCACCCGGAAGATGCTGGACGAGGGGCTGCGGGAACTGATCGTGCCGGACGATACCACCTACCGGGGCACACGCGGCGGCATCAATCTGGCGCTGGAGTTCGAGAACGAGATCGTGGGGGTGGTGGGCATCACCGGGGAGTACACCCAGGTGAGCCGGTACGGCCAGGTCATCAAGAAGATGACCGAGATCCTGCTGCTGGACGAATATCTGAAGGAACAGAAACGGATGGAGCGCAGCGCCCGCAGCCGGTTCGTGCAGGAATGGCTCATGACCGACGAGCTGCGGATGAGCCCGGCGCTGATCAGCCACGGGCAGGCGCTGGGCATCGACGTGACCCTGCCCCGCCGGGTGGCGGTATTCGCGCTGGAAGAGCGGGAGGACGGCGCGGTGAGCCAGCAGGTGGTGGACCAGGTGGAACACACCCTGCGCCAGCTGCTCAAGGAGGACGCCCGCAACATCTCCACCAGCAGCGGCACCAGCTTTGTGGTGCTCATGACCGACCGGGAGGACCGGCAGGCGGTGGCGCTGGCCGCCCGTATCCGGCGGGAGGTGCACAGCCGGTACGGCTGCTGGCTGCACGCCGGGCTGGATAGCACCCCCGTCAGCGGCGGCCAGCTGCGGGAGGGATTTATCCGAGCCAAAAAGGCGCTGGACGCGCCCCACCCCCGCTGCCGGGCCGAGGGGATCGTCAGCTACGACGATATTCTGCTGGAGATCTTTATGGACGAGATCACCCCGGCCAGCCGGGCCGAGTTCGTGCGGCGGATCTTCCGGGGCTGCACCCCCGAGCAGATCGATACCGATATCCGGATGCTGCGGGTACTCTATGCCTGCGACGGGTCCCTGACCCGGGCGGCGGCCCAGCTGTACATCCATAAAAATACCCTGCAGTATAAACTCAACCGCCTGACCCAGCAGACCGGCTTTGATCCCCGCCGGCTGGACCACGCCCCGCTGTACTATCTGGCCATGACCTTTTATGAGAGCCGCGAGACCCGCTGACAGGTTTTGACAAAATCCCCCTTCGCTTTGGCGAAAGGGGATTTTGTGTGTTTTGAATAAAATATGCGTCAGATATCGAAAATGAATGTGTCTATGGAACGAAAAAACAGGGGGGATTTTGGTTTGCAGCCCGTATTCAGCGGCCGGAAACTATGTTATTCTTAAAACAGAACGAAACGCGCGTATCGTTTGCGGACCGCCGGGGGACGTCCCGCCGGTCAAGCAAAAAGGCTGGGGCCGCCGGGCGGTCCCGGGAAAGGACCGCTTTATGACCATTACACTTCCCTTATGATGAGGGCACCCTCACCGCCCGGGTCCGCCCGGAGCGCCCGGTCCAGACGGCGCACAGCAAACTGCACCGCTATCAGCCGCCGCAAAGCCCGGAAGAGCTGGTGCGCCACGCGATGGAGAACCCCATCGGCAGCCCGCCGCTTTGACAGTTGGCCCGGGGCAAGCGGCGGGTGGTGCTGATCGCCAGCGACCACACCCGCCCGGTACCCAGCCGGCTGCTGGTGCCGGCGATGCTGGAGCAGATCTATCGGGGCAACCCGGACGCGCAGGTGACCATCCTGATCGCCACCGGCTGCCACCGGGGCACCACCACCGGGGAACTGGAGCGGAAATTCGGCCGGGAGATCCTGGATAAGGTCCCGGTGGTCATCCACGACAGCACCCGCGACGACCAGATGGTGGACCTGGGGGTGCTGCCCTCCGGCGCGCCGCTGGCGGTGAACCGGCTGGCGGCCGAGGCGGATCTGCTGGTGGCGGAAGGCTTCATCGAGCCCCATTTCTTCGCCGGCTTTTCCGGCGGCCGCAAAAGTGTGCTGCCGGGGGTCTGCTCCACCGTTACGGTCTACGCCAATCACTGTTCCCGGCTGATCGACCATCCGGCGGCCCACTGCGGCAGCCTGCAGGATACATCCTCACCTCGCTGCCCTTGTTCCTGATGTACTACATCCCCAACTCCATCGCCACCAACTGCTTCCGCTACAACAAGCTGGGCGGCAAACATGAGTGGGTCAACACCCTGGTGGTGGCGGTGACCAACGCCCTGGGCGTGATCGCCATGCTGGTGGTGCAGTACGGCGTCTTTGTGGCCACCGGCTACTCCATGTGGCACGCCGACGGCTCGGTCAAATCCGCGGTGGGCTGGTCCTACGCCATCGTGGTGATCCTGATCGTGGCCCCCATCGTGGCCCGCAAGATCTACAAAAAGACCAACAACCCCTACCTGGCCGGCATCGTCAACGGCGCGCTGGTCGCGATCCTCAGCTGCACCAGCACCACCACCGTGCTGACCACCATCACCAGCACCTACATCCCCGGCTGATCCGCCCTTTTGCGGCGGCCGGCAGCCAAACCCACACCGCCCGGGGCGGGCCGTGAGATCTCACGGCCCGCCCCGGGCGTTTGTCTGTGTCGCGAAATCGCGGATCAGGCCTGCGCCTGAGCCAGCGCGTCCGCAGCGGCGGTCTTGACCGCGTCGCTGGTGATGGTGGCGCCCGCCACGCCGTCCACTTCGGCGCTGCCGGCGGCCTTGATGGCGTCAGCCAGGGTGGTCAGCGCAGGGCCGCCCACCTCGGGGGTCTCGTCCGGGCCTTCCACCGTTACGTCGGTGATGCTGCTGGCGTCCACGGTGACGGTCACGGTGACGGTGCCGCCGTAGCCCTGGGCGGTGCCGGTGTAGGTGCCGGCGGTGTAAGCGGCCTTGCTGCCGCCGCAGGCGGTCAGCAGGCCGGCCGCCAGGGCCAGTACCAGAACCAGAACAGCCATACGGATCGCAGAACGTTTCATAGAGATCTCTCCTTCTCGTATATTCGGTAAGGGCGGCAATAGTATGCCCTTCCAATGGCATCACTATACCACACCTTGTCCCGTCGCGCAAGGGCGGCGGCGCGGCGGGCGGGGGATTTTGCCGGCAAAATCTGCCTTTGGCCGCCCTGCAAGGGCAAACCCCTTGACATTTTGTCGAGTGGAGTGTTTTAATATGATACGTGTACGAAATTTTTGCCGCACAGCCTCAAAAGCGCGCTGCGGGGCCGTTTGTCCGGGGAGGAGGGTCTCCGGCGGGCGCCCTTTTCTGCGGGGGCCGGGCGGCGTTGATCCGCCGCGCGTGTCCGCGGGCCTGCCCGGCCCGCCCGGGCCGCGCGGTTGGTTCATTCTTTTTGTTTTGCGCCGTCGGGGACGGCGCCGATCAGGGAGGTATAGTATGAGAGTTGGCCTGGACATCGGCAGCACCACCATCAAGTGCGCCGTGCTGGACGACCAAGACAAACTGGTGTTCCATACCTACGAACGCCATTACAGCCACATTGTGGAAAAAGCCCGGGAACTGCTGCTGCGGGTGGTGCGGGAGGCCATTCCCGCCGCCACCGCCAAACTGGCCATCTCCGGCAGCGCCGGCATGGGCCTGGCCCAGAGCTGCGGCGTGCCGTTTGTGCAGGAGGTGTTCTCCACCCGGGTGGCCGCCACCCGCCTGTGCCCGGACACCGACGTGATCATCGAGCTGGGCGGCGAGGACGCCAAGATCCTGTTTCTCTCCGGCGGTACCGAGGTGCGGATGAACGGCAGCTGCGCCGGCGGCACCGGCGCTTTTATCGACCAGATGGCCACCCTGCTCAAGATGGAGCCGGATGAGATGGACGCCGCCGCCCAAAAAGCAGAAAAGACCTACACCATCGCCAGCCGCTGCGGCGTGTTCGCCAAGAGCGATATCCAGCCGCTGATCAACCAGGGCGCCCGCGCCGAGGACATCGCGGCCAGCATCTACCAGGCGGTGGTCAACCAGACCATCGCCGGCCTGGCCCAGGGCCGGCCCATCAAGGGCCGGGTGCTGTATCTGGGCGGGCCGCTCACCTTCAGCACCGTGCTGCGGCAAAGCTTTGACCGCACGCTGGGGGTCACCGGCACCTGCCCGGAGAACAGCCTGCTCTTTGTGGCGCTGGGCGCGGCCTTCTACGCCGATCAGGAGTTCAACCTGCCCCAGATCGCCGACCGGCTGGCCCAGTACAGCGCCCAGGCCGACTACGCCAGCCAGCCGCCGCTGTTCAAAAACCAGCAGGAGTACGACGAGTTCCACGCCCGGCATCTCAAGGCCAGCGTGCCCCACCGGCCCTTTGGCCCGGACGCGGGGCCGGTACATATCGGCATCGACTCCGGCAGCACCACCGTCAAGCTGGTGGTGATCGACGATGAGGCCAACCTGCTCTTTACCAGCTACCAGCCCAACCTGGGCAACCCGGTGCCGCTGATCCGGGAGGTGCTGCAAAAGCTCTACGCCGACCATCCCGGCCTGCGGGTGGCCAGCGCCACCGCCACCGGATACGGCGAGGAACTGGTCAAGCAGGCCTTCGGGGCCGACTGGGGGGTGGTGGAGACGGTGGCCCACTTCACCGCCGCCCGCCACTTCATGCCCAACGTGGACTTTATCATCGACATCGGCGGCCAGGACATGAAATGCTTCAAGATCGCCGACGGGGCCATCAGCGATATCTTCCTGAACGAGGCCTGCTCCTCCGGCTGCGGCAGCTTTCTGCAGACTTTTGCCCAGGCGCTGGGGTATGATGTGAAGGAGTTTGCCGCCCTGGGCCTGTTTGCCGACCGGCCGGTGGACCTGGGCAGCCGCTGCACCGTGTTTATGAACTCCAGCGTCAAGCAGGCCCAGAAGGACGGCGCCAGCGTGGAGAACATCTCCGCCGGCCTGTCCATCAGCGTGGTCAAGAACGCCCTGTACAAGGTCATCCGCGCCTCCCGCCCGGAGGAGCTGGGCCGCAACATCGTGGTGCAGGGCGGCACCTTCTACAACGAGGCGGTGCTGCGCGCCTTTGAGCAGGAGATGGGGGTGGAGGTCATCCGCCCGGACATCGCCGGCCTGATGGGCGCCTTTGGCGCGGCCCTCTACGGCAGGAGCCTGGCCGGCGCGGGCCATACCAGCACCCTGCTGGGCCCCGCGGAACTGGAGAACTTCACCCAGCAGGTCAAAAACGTGCAGTGCGGGCTGTGCGGCAACCACTGCCAGCTCACCGTGAACCTGTTCTCCGGCGGCAAGAAACTCATCAGCGGCAACCGCTGCGAGCGGCCGGTCACCGGCCGGGCCGCCGCCGACAGTTTGAACCTGTACGAGTACAAACAGCAGCTGCTGGCCTCCTACAAACCGGGCAGCGGGGTGCGGGGCCGCGTCGGCATCCCCCTGGTGCTGAACATGTACGAATTGCTGCCCTTCTGGCACGCCTTCTTCACCAGCCTGGGTTTCGCGGTCGTCACCAGCCCGGTCTCCAGCCGGGAGCTGTACCAGTCCGGCCAGGGCACCATCCCCAGCGACACCGCCTGTTTCCCCGCCAAGATGGCCCACGGGCACATCCACGCGCTGGCGCAGATGGGGCTGGACGCCGTCTTTTATCCCTGCATGACCTACAACCTGGACGAGGGCCTGGGCGACAACCACTACAACTGCCCGGTGGTGGCCTACTACCCCGAGGTGATCGCCGGCAACTGCCCCGAACTGGAGGGCACCAAATTTATCTACGACTATGTGGGCATCCACCGGCGCAAGGATTTTGTGACCCGCATGACCGACATCCTGGCCAAATACTTCGCGGGCATCTCCAAACAGGAGGTGGCCGCCGCCACCGACGCGGCCTGGGCCGAGTACGAGCGGCACATGGCCCAGGTGCGGGCCAGGGGGGCCGAGATCATGCGGCAGGCCCGGGCCGAAGACAAGCGGATCGTGGTGCTGGCGGGCCGGCCCTACCATGTGGACCCGGAGGTCAACCACGGCATCGACAAGCTGATCTGCCGCCACGGGGCCGCCGTGGTCACCGAGGACAGCGTGAGCTGGCTGGAGGAAAAATTCGCCACCACCGTACTCAACCAGTGGACCTACCACAGCCGGCTGTACGCCGCCGCCAAATACTGCACCACCCAGCCCGACATGGAACTGGTGCAGCTGGTGAGCTTCGGCTGCGGCCTGGACGCCATCACCACCGACGAGACCCGGGAGATCCTGCACGACGGCGGCAAGCTGTACACCCAGCTGAAGATCGACGAGATCACCAACCTGGGCGCGGTGAACATCCGGCTGCGCAGCCTGTTCGCGGCGCTGGATGAAAAGCAGCGCAAACTCTCTGGCGCACAATGAGGTTATACCATGGAATATACCACCGCGAAATTTACCAAGGACATGAAGCGCACCCATACCATCCTGGTGCCCAACATGGCCCCGCTGCAGTTCAAGCTGATGAAGGCGGCCATGGAGCGGGAGGGCTACCGGGTGGAACTGCTGGGCAACTGCGGCGAGCAGGTGGCCCAGCTGGGGCTGAAATACGTCCACAACGATACCTGTTACCCGGCTTTGCTGGTCATCGGCCAGTTTCTGGACGCGCTGAACAGCGGCCGGTACGACCTGGACCACACCGCTCTGCTCATCACCCAGACCGGCGGCGGCTGCCGGGCCTCCAACTACATCCACCTGCTGCGCAAGGCCCTGTACAAGGCCGGCTACCGGCAGGTGCCGGTGGCCAGCTTGAACTTCTCGGGCCTGGAAAGGGACAGCGGGTTCCAGATGACCCTGCCGCTGGCCCGGATGCTGATCGCCGCGGTGCTCTACGGCGACCTGCTCATGACCCTGCGCAACCAGACCGCCCCCTACGAGAACGAGAAAGGGGCCGCCGCCGCCCTGACCGACAAATGGATCGCCGCCCTCACCAAACAGATCCACGCGGGCAAGGGCTACTCCGCCCCCGAGATGAAGCGCACCTTCCCGGTGATCGCCAAAGAGTTTGCCGCCATTCCCAAGACCCACACCCCCAAGGTCAAGGTGGGGGTGGTGGGGGAGATCTATGTGAAGTACTCCCCCCTGGGCAACAACAATCTGGAGGAGTTCCTGGCCTCCCAGGACTGTGAGGTCAACCTGCCGGGCCTGCTGGGCTTTGTGCAGTACTGCTGCTTCAACATGAGCGAGACGGTGCGGCTGTACGGCGGCAGCAAGCTGGAGGAACTGGCCCCCGAACTGCTGCTGCGCTGGCTGGACGGGCTGGAAAAGGCCCTCTGCGGCGCGCTGAAAGACGCGGGCTACCACGCCCCGGCACCCTTCAGCGTGCTGCGCACCCTGCCCGCCGGCATCATCGGCATGGGCAACAAGATGGGGGAGGGCTGGCTGCTCACCGCCGAGATGATCGAACTGGTGCAGAGCGGCTACGAGAACATCGTCTGCGCCCAGCCTTTCGGCTGCCTGCCCAACCACATCTGCGGCAAGGGGATGGTGGGCAAGATCCGGGCGCTGCATCCCCAGGCCAACATCACCCCCATCGACTACGACCCCAGCGCCACCCGCGTGAACCAGGAAAACCGCATCAAGCTGATGCTGGCGGTGGGCCGGGAGCGGCTGGACACCGGCGACCTGCCCGCCCCGGGGGAGGAAAATCCCTTTTACGGGCAGGCGCCTCAGATCAACAGCCCCGCCCCGGTGTGAGGGCGCAAGGAGGAACCATGCAGCTGATCATCTTTGACCTGGAATGGAACATGGGCTACAAGCCCTACACCTTTGACTACCACGGCGCGGAGCAGACCCTGCGGGGCGAACTGATCCAGATCGGCGCGGTAAAGGTGGACGAGGCCGGCCGTATGCTGGACAGCCTGCAGCTGAATCTGCGGCCCCGGCTGTTCCGCAAGCTGCACCACCACATCGCCAAGGTAACCGGCCTGACCCAGGCCCAGCTGGACGCGGGGGTGCCCATCAAGGAGGGGCTGCGCCGTTTTGCGGACTGGTGCGGCCCGGACGCGGCCTTTGGCGAGTGGGGCATGGACGACGTGCCGGTGCTCAAGCAGAACCTGTTTTTGAACGGGCTGGACGAGAGCTGGCCCCGCCGCTGGTATGACCTGCAGCAGATCTTCCTGGCCCAGCGGGGCCGGGCGGAGGGTGAGGGCATGACCCTGGAGAGCGTGGTGGACCGGCTGGGCATCGAAAAGGACGAGCCCTTCCACGACGCCCTCAGCGACGCCAGGTACACCGCCCGGGTCTGCCAGCAGCTGGACCTGGCCGCGGGGCTGGCGGCCTATCCCACCGAGGAGGAGAGCCTGCGGGCCACCCTCTGCAGCGGAGAGGGGCAGTTCGCGGATTTTGTCTACAGCCCCGGCCACATCCAGCGGGAGGATTTCCGGGAGCAGGAGGCGCTGAAGGCCGCCGCCTGCCCGGTGTGCGGGCGGACGATGCGGCCCGATCCCCATGACGTGTGGCTGCGCCGGGGCAACACCGGCTACTACAGCCTGTACGAGTGCCCGGATCACAGGGGCTTTCTGGTGCGGTTCAAGCTGGCAAGGCGGGACGGCCTGCACTGGAGCGTGGCCCGGGTGACCGAGACCCCCACCGAAGCCCGGCTGGCCCAGTGGAAGGCCCAGAAGACCAAGGCACTGGCCCGGATGCGCCGCGCCGCCCAGGAGCGGGTGGCCCAGGCGGGCCGGTAAAGCGCTTTGCCCGAAAACCGCGAAAACCCGCCCCGGCCGGATGAAATATCCGGCCGGGGCGGGTTCGTATATACAACAGTATGGCGCCGGGTCAGTAGCCCACGATCAGGCCCTGCTTTTCGGCGTAGAAACTGGTCAGGCCGCTGGTGGGCAGGATCTCCACCCGCGTTCCGGGCCATTTGTTGCGGATGCCGCCCGCCAGAAGCCGGGCCGCGTTCTCGTTGAAACAATGGCTGATCACCACCGGGTTGGATCCGTCGTAGCCGGCGCGGTCCATGGCTTCCAGCAGATAGGCCAGCATCCGGGTCTCGCCCCGGGTCTTGTGCAGCAGTTCGATCTTGCCGGCCCCGTTGCCCCGCCCCACGGCGCGCATGTTCATGGCCCCGGCCACAAAGCCGATCAGCCGGTTCATCCGCCCGTTTTTGACCAGGTTGTCAAAGTTGGCCAGCGCAAACAGGATGTGCCGCTGCTGGTTGTAGATCTCCAGTTCCGCGCACACCTGGGCGAAGGGCAGCCCGGCCTCGATCAGTTCCCGGGCTTTCCAGATATCCAGCACCATCTGCCCGCCGGTGGCCAGGGTGTCCAGCACATAGATCTTCTTTTCCGGGTGGGTCTCCAGCACCATCTCTTTGGCCACCACGGCGCTGTTGTAGGTACCGGACAGCCCGCTGGTGATGGTCAGGGCGACCACCTGGTCGGCCTGCAAAAACTTTTCCGCCCATTCCTCGGGGCTGGGGCAGGCGGTGGAGGAGGGGCCGTTGTAGTTGCTCATGGCGTTCATCATGGCGGCGGTGTCCAGCGCCGCGTTGTCCACAAACTCCCGCTCGCCCACCCGGATCTTCAGCGGTACGATGTCAAAACTCAATCCCGGGGCCAGGCCCTCCAGGCTGCGCAGTTCGCAGCTGGAATCGGCAACGATCTTCCAGGTCATGACACATGCTCCTTTTACGTGGTATTCAATACTATGTTTATTATAGGCGGCCCGCCGCGCCCCGTCAAGTGCCGGGCGTGTCGGGTTTGTGAACATTTGGTAACTTCTTTATTTCGCCCCTTTTTCGGTTGGCAAACCGGGCAGGCCGTGGTACAATAAAACACAAAGCGCCCTTTTGGCGCGCCGACAGGGGGGAGACCGGATGGACGAATATCAGCGTGTGCGCCGCCGGCATCGGCGCCGGCAGGCCCGCCGGCGGCTGCGCCGGGCATTGGCATTTTTGTGCGCTGTGGCGCTTATCCTGACCCTTTCCGCCGGGATCACCGCGCTGCTGGACTGGATCGTGCCGCCCGGCGGCGGGGAAGGCCCCGCCAGCGTGTCCGGCGGAAACGGGGAGGTGGCGCTGGCGCCGCTGCCCAACACCGGCAATACGGTCGTGCAGAACACCAGCTTTTCGGCCATCGGGCCGGTGCGGCAGGATACCTGGACTCTGGTGCGGCCCACCGCAGACCTGATCGCCCAGCCGGAGACCGGTCTGGTGCGTCCGGAGTATTTTCAGGGGGTCGTCATGCTGGGCGACAGCGTGACCGCCGGCTTCTACACCTATTCCACCTCCCTAAAAGGGGTGGCCACCGTATGCGGCTATCGCAGCATCCATCCCAGCGACATTGTCAACCGCACCACCCTCTCCCGGGAGGACGGCGTCCAGGAGATCGCGCTGGACGCGGTGGCCGCCGCCAACCCCAAGGCAGTGTATGTGCTGCTGGGCACCAACTCGCTGGTCAGTGCCAACGAGCAGAAGGAGCAGTCCTTCCTGGCGTATTACGAGCGGATGCTTCAGATGCTGAAGGAGGCGGCCCCCGGCGCAACGCTGTATGTGCAGTCGATCCCGCCGGTGCGCCCGGAGATCACCACCCTGGACAACGACCAGATCCGCCGGGTGAACGAGCAGCTGGCCCAGCTGGCGCTGGCCCAGGGCTGCCGTTACCTGAATCTGCATGAGTTCCTGGCCGACGACAACGGCGACCTGAAGGCCGAACTGGCCGCCGAGGACGGCATCCACCTGAACGGCACCGGCTACAAACAGTGGGTGGACTATATCAGCCGTCACGTGGCCTATTCCGACGATCTGCCGTTTTTGTACGGCAGTCCCTACGCATCCAAAACCACCGCCGCCAACGACCTTGGCGGCGATCCGGCGGCCGGGGAGTCCTGATCCCCCGCCCGCTTGCAGTATCCGCGGCCATACAGCCGCGGCGTGAGGAGGTGTGCCCTTTTCCATGGCAACCTATCAGGAATTTCGTCAAAAGACACGCCGGCGCGCCCGCCGCCGCCGGCTGCGCCGGGCGCTGGCGCTGCTGGTCGGCGCGGGGCTGATCGTGGCGGCCGCCTGGGGCGCGCTGCGTCTGACCGGGTATCTTCCCTGGCTGGACATCCCCGCCATAGCGCTGCCGGGCGGCGCCCCGGCGGCCACGGACTACCGCACGATGGTGAGCTGTTTTTTTGCCCTTGACACGGCGGTATACAGCCACTGTCTGCCGTCCTCAAAAAAAGCGGATTCGTCGATGACGACCACGTTGTCGTACTCCGAGCCCTGCGCCTTGTGGCAGGTAACGGCGTACGCAAACTCGAACCGGCAGACGGTATCCTCCCGCCGCACCTTGAAACGGCGGAGCATTTCGCGGTTGTTCT
>CASFJO010000089.1 GCA_949295035.1 uncultured Gemmiger sp. | reverse complement strand
GGGCGCGTCCTCCGCCGGGGCCGGCGGCTGCAAGCTGATGGCGATGCGGCTGCCGGTATCGGCGGGCAGCAGCGGGCAGCCGGCGGCGGCGCGCAGTTCCCTTCCGTCCGGGTGCAGCAGCGCGGCGGTCAGGTACCATTCTCCCGGGCTCTGGGCCTGGGCAAGGCTGTCCTCGTCCGGACCAAGGGCGCTCAGCCGCACCGCCAGGCGGCTCAGTTCCTTTTCCGGATCGGCCAGAGGCACGGTGACGATGAGCCGGTCCCGCGCGCGGGTCAGCGCCACATACTGCACCCGCATCTCCTCGCTGAGGGCCTCGGCCCGCAGCCGCCGCTGCACCGCCCGGTGGGCGGCGGTCGGATACGCGCCGCCCCGGCCCGGGGCCCGCAGCACAAGCCCCAGGCCCAGCCGGGGATGGGGCAGCAGCGCCTCGCTCAGATCCCGCAGATTGAAGCGGCGGGCGGTGTCCGCCACGAACACAACGGGAAACTCCAATCCCTTGGAGCGATGCACCGTCATGATGGTCACGCAGCCAGGGCGGCTCTCTCCCGCGCCGCCCTGGCGCAGGCCGTCCCCTTCAGCCGCGGCGTCCAGGGCACGCACCAGCGCGGGCAGCCCCGCCCGCCCGGCCACCCCCGCCCAGCGGGCAAAAGCGAGCAGATCCTCTCGGCGGCGCAGCCCGTTCTCCATCGCCCCCACCGCGGCCAGATAGCCGGTGCGGGCAAAGATCTCCTCCAGCAGCCGGTCCACCGGAAGGGTGCGGGCCAGCCGGCGCAGCTGCTGCAGCCTGGCAAAAAAGGCGGCGGTGGCCTCGTCCCCGGCGGCGCTGACCGCCCCGTACAGGCTGCCCTCCCGGAACGCCGTGCGCAGCCGCACCAGATCGTCCGGAGTAAAGCCGCCCAGGCCGCTGAGCATCACTGCGGCCAGGTAGACGTCCTGGGCGGGGTTGTCCAGCACCCGCAGCAGGGCGGCCACCGGACGCACCTGTACTGCCTCCAGCAAATCCTCGGCGGTGTCGGCGTAGACCGGCACCCCCGCCTGTTCCAGCCGGGCCAGGTAGGCGTCCATATTGGCGCGGGTGCGCAGCAAAATGCAGAAATCCCCCCAGCCGCAGGGGCGCTCCTGCCCGCCGTTCCGCACAGTGACCCCGGTCTCCACCATCTCCCGGATGCGCCGGGCGATGTAGTCCGCGTCAGCCGCGGGGCCGGACGCCGGGATGGCCCGGATCTCGCAGCCGCCCTCAAAGCCGCGGGTATCGGCCCCGGGCACCAGCCGCTGGCCAGGGCCGTACTCCACCCCGCCCAGGCGGGGGCTCATAAGAGTGTCAAAGCAATAGTTGATGCCCCGGATGACCCCCGGCGCGCTGCGGAAGTTGGCGTCCAGCGCCAGTTTGGCCGGCCAGCCCTGCCCCAGCGGCCGGAAGGCGGCCAGCTTGTCCAGAAACACCTGGGGGTCCGCCTGGCGGAACCGGTAGATGCTCTGCTTCAAGTCGCCCACAAAGAACAGGTTGCCGCCGTCCGGCCGGGCCAGGCAGCGATAGAGCGCGTCCTGCAATGCGTTGGTGTCCTGATACTCGTCCACCATGACCACGTCGAACCCGGCGCTGACCGTTTCAGCCAGGGGGGTGCGGGTGCCGTCCTCGTTTTGCAGCAGCCGCAGGGCCAGATGTTCGAAGTCGGAAAAGTCCAGGGTCTTTTCCTCCACCCGGGCGGCAAAAAAGGTCGTTTCAAAATCCGCCACCGCCCGCAGCAGGGCGGCCACCAGCGGGGCGGCGCGGCGGCGATCCTCCTCAAATTCAGCGGCGGTACAGAGCAAGAGATCCCGGGGCAGCCGTTCCATGACCGCTTTGGCCTCCTTGCGCAGGGCCTTGATCTGGTCGGTCTCCAGGCAGGCGGAGTTGCGCACCGAGGGCAGCCTCGCCTGGGAAAAGCCGGCGGCCAGGGCCACGGCGCCGTCCCAGTCCCGGGCGGCGAGGGCCCCTTCCAGGCACTCCATCTCCCCGATATCCTGCCGCAGCGGCGCGGCATATTTGTCCAGCGGGGCAGCCAGCCCTTCGGCCACCGTCAACGCGGCCCGGGTCAGCCGCATCGCCTGCCGGCAGGCACGGGCGGCCTCGTCCAGCAATACCGCCGCCCAGCGGGTAGCGGCAAAAGGGGCGTCACTCATCCATTCCCGGCCCAGATCGTCCAGCGCGCGGCCAAAATGGGGCAGGGTGCGGGCAAAATCGTGGATCTTGAGCACCGCCGCCCCCGCCGCCCGGTCGGTGCGGCTGCGGCCGTACAGATCGGCAAAAGCGCGAAAATCCGGGTCCTGATAGGCCCGCTCCAGCGTTTCGTCCAGCGCGGCGTTCTGCAGCGCCAGAAGGCCCGCCTCGTCGGCGGCGGTGAAATCCGGCGGGATGTCCAGCTGGTGAAAATGGCTCTGCAGCAATTGCAGGCAGAATGCGTCGATGGTGCAGATCGAGGCCTTTTGCAGCAGCAGACGCTGCCGGCGCAGCCCCAGCGAGCCGGGATCTTCCGCCAGGCGGGCGGTGAGGGCGTCCCCGATCCGCGCCCGCAGCTGGGCGGCGGCGGCGTTGGTGAAGGTGACGATCAGCAGCCGGTCGGCGCTGACCGGCTCAAGAGGATCGCAGAGCATCCGCACCACCCGTTCCACCAGCACCGCGGTCTTGCCGCTGCCGGCGGCGGCGCTGATCAGCAGCGCTCCGCCCCGGGCCTCGATGGCCTGCCGCTGGGCTTCGGTCCAGTTCACGCTCATTCCTCACTCGCCTCCTCAAATACAGGGTCGGGGGCCTGCACCGGGGATTCCCGGCGGCCGTCCTCATGGCCGCAGACCGCCCGGTAGTCGCACCAGCGGCAGGGGGGCCGGTCCCCTTTATAATGGGCCTCGGCCTCGATGCGGCCGCCGTACAGCCCCCGCGCCATCTCCACCAGCAGCCCGTCGATATGCTGCTGGATGCGGCCCAGCTTTTCCAGGCTGGCCAGCTTTTTGGTGGCCCTGGGTTTGCCGGTCTTTTCGTTGAAGGCAAAGGGCACGAACCGTCCGGTGGCCTTCGCGTCCATCGCCAGTACCACCGCGTCGTCCTGCAGCACCAGCCCGTCCACCTGATAGGGCTGAACGGCCTCCGCCTCCTGCCGGGTCCCGGAGAGAGGGGCCGGATCGGCCAGGATGTAGGACACCCCGGCCGGTTCCGGATCGGCAAAGGGCCCCTGCCGGGTCAGGGTGAACAGATAGATCAGCATCTGGCAGTTAAGGCCGTTGTACACCGCTTCCAGGCTGAAGGTCTTGGTCCCGGTCTTGTAGTCCACCACCCGCAGATAGGTGTGGCCGTCCTTTTGAAAGGTGTCCACCCGGTCTATCTGGCCGATCACCTGGATGGTCTGGCCTTCCGGGGTGGTCAGGGTCACCGGCGGCACCGCGTCCGGGCCCGCGCCGATGGGCATTTCAAAGGCCGCGGGAACAAAGCTCCCCTGCCGCTGTTCCTCCTGCAGATAGGCCAGCAGCGCGGCCACATTCTCCTCCAGGCGGGCGATGCGGTACTCCATGCGGGTGGTCAGGCCGGGCATATTGGCCTGTACATACTCCTCCGTAAGGGTATGGGCCAGGGCGGCCAGCTGGTCGCCGGTCAGGTCCGTAAAGCCCGGACCGCTGCGGCGCAGCGCCTGTTCCAGCACAAAATGCACCAGGGTACCGGTCTGGTCGGCGGACAGTTCCGCTTTTTTGCGGGGCTTCACCTTCAGCACATACTCCATGAAATACGCAAAGCGGCAGGTATAGTACCGCTCCATGCGGCTGGGAGAGATGCGCAGGGACGGGCCGAGCAGCCGGGCCAGCGCGTCGGTATCCCGGGCGGCAAACTCCTCCGGATGGGCGGCCCGCTCCAGGGCGGCCAGGGCCGGGGCCATCTCCGGCCGGGCGGCCAGCGCCTGCCGCAGAGAGGCGGCGGGGCCGTGTTCCTGCTGCCAGACCTGGCCCAGAGCGTCCAGCGCCGCGTCAGGGGTGGGGGCGTAGTCGGCGGGGGTGAGGGAGGGCGGCGCGGGGTGCAGCCGGCGCATCGCGCCGGACAGGGCGCTGGTGAGCGGGGTGCCCGCCGCCCCCTCGCACCAGGAGAGCCACAGCCCTTTCCCGGCGGCGGTAAGGGCTTTGTAAAAATATCCCTGTTCCCCCATCACCCGGTTCTCGAAGCTGTCCAGCATCTCCACTCCCTGGCCGATCAAAGCGTCCCGATCGGCGTGGGTGAGCAGCCCCGCGCCGCCGGGCGCCTGGGGGAACTCGCCCTCCCCCAGGCCCACCACAAAAACCTGATCCGCATCCTCCAGGCCCATACGGCGGGCGGTGGTCAGGATGACCGCGTCCAGGGTCTGGGGAATATGCCCCAGGTCGGTGGTGCGCAGCAGCAGGCCGAACAGTTCCTCATACTCGGCGGGGGTGAGTTCTTCCTGACCCACCAGCCGGTCCATCTGGTCCAGCAGGGCGCAGACGGTGTTCCATTCCCGCACCGCGTCGGCCGCGGCCAGGTATCCTTCCCCCTGCCTCGCGCGCAGCTCCTCGGCCAGAGCCGCCAGCTGTCTGGGCGCGCCGAGGGCTTCCAGCAGCCGCCAGACCGAGCGGCTCAGCGCGGCGGCGGTGGCATCGGCCTTCACCCGCCGCAGAAACGTCTCGGCGGCATCCACCACAAAGGCGCGGGCCTGCTCAGCCAGTCCCAGCTGGCGGGCGGCCTCCCCGTCCAGGCGGCCGCCGAACCCCTCCGGCGAGCGGGTGAACGGCGCGCGCCAGTCGGCGGCGCGCAGCTGCCAGGTATAGGCGTAGTTCTCCAGCGCGCAGCACATCTCTTCCGGCAGGTCACACAGGCCGGACTTTACCAGCGCCAGCAGCGGCTCGCTGGTCAGGCCCCGGCGCGCCAGGCCCAGCGCTGCCCGCACCATCAAGGCGGGAGCGGCGTGTTCGGCGGTGGTGGCCTCGTCGCAGAACAGCGGGATATTCGCCAGCCGGAAGGCGTACCGCACGGCGGGCAGATAGTCCGGGGCATTGCGGCAGATCACCGCCATCTTCCGGTAGGGCACCCCCTGGCGGGCCAGCTTCTGTACGGCGGCGGCCACGGCGGCGGCCTCCTGCTGGCGGCCGGGATAGCGGGAGAGGGTGATCTCGGGGGCGGGGGCCTCCTCACAGTCCCCCTGCCAGAGCAGCCGGGCCAGCCGGGCCAGGCCGGGGGCGCTCTGATGGCGCCGATCCTCGGTGAGGATCACCGGCGCTGCGCAGCGCACGTCCCGGCGGCGGGCCGCATCCAGCAGCAGGGCGGCCACCCGCTTGGCCCGGCTGAACAGGCCAAGCCCCCTGTCCGGGTCGGCCAGACCGTCGGCGCACAGGGCAACGGTCATCGTCTCGGCGGCGGGAAGCACGGCCTCCAGCAGGCGGTATTTGGAGGCGTTGAACGCGTCGAACTCATCCACAAACACCGCCTGCCCGGCAAAGAAATCCGGTTCCAGGCGGCGGGCGGCGGCGTCCACCCGATCCTCCGGGTCCATGGCCGAACGGGCCAGCAGCGCCTCGTAGGCCGTAAAGATCAGCCCCAGTTCCTGCAATTTTTCGTTGCCGGGCCCCAGCCGCCGGGCGATCTCCAGAAAGCGGGGCCCGTCCAGCCCGGCGTTCTTCAGTTCCCGGATGGTATCGGCGGCCATTTGGCAAAAGGCCGCGCTGCGTTTGTGGCGGCCAAAGCAGACGATCTCGTCCCCCAGAGAGGCCACCGCCCGGCGGATCAGTACCGCGCGGCCCGCGTCGTCCAGGGTGCGCACCGCCGCGCCGCCGTACCGCTGCAGCAGCGCCTCGGCCAGGGATGTGAAGCTGTAGCTGGTGACAAAGCCGGACAGCTTGTCCCCCAGCAGGCGGTAAAGCCGCCCCTCGGTGGAGGATGTGAACTGTTCCGGCACCAGCAGGATACTGCGCTGACCGCGGCGGGCACGGTCCAGGATACAGGCGTAAAGATACTGGGTCTTACCGGAGCCGGACGGCCCCAACACCAGCTGCAGCATGGCGCGGCACCTCATTTTCTGTAGGATATTTGTATTATACCACAGCCTTCCGGCCGAGAAAAAGGGGCGGCGGCCGCCCACACATCCCTCACATTTTCCACAGAAAAGCTTAAGTTGTTTCTAACAAATTGTACACAGGCAGCCCGTATACTGGAAACATGCTTTTGGAGGCGGCCCTGAAACCGCTGCCCCAAAGCGAATTTGTTTACCCGTTACTTACAAAGGAGAGAACATCATGAGCATGCAGAATACCAAAAAGAATCGCACCGCCGCCCGCCTGGGCGTAACGCTGGTCTGCGCCGTGCTGGCCGCCGGCCTGCTGGCCGGCTGCACCGGCAAGGACAATTCTTCCTCCGCGCCCGCCGACAACTCTTCCAGCATGTCCGCCGGCCAGGAAGACGAGAGCATGCCCGAGGACAGCAGTATGCCTGAGGACAACAGCATGAGCGACGGCAGCAGCGCCGCTCAGGACAGCAGCGCCGCTTTGGAGAGCAGCAGCGCCGAGAGCGCCAACGCGTAAGGATATCTTCCACGATTCGCGTGTTTTTTCTTACTTTCTCTTTTCCGAAAGACCCCTGCGAAGGCAAGGCGCTCCGGCCGAACGGCCGGAGCGCCTTGCCTGTTTTTGCAGCGAAAAAAGGGCCCGGGACTGCCCCGGGCCCTCGCTTTTGTTTTACCCCACGATGCGGGCGTAGACGCGGGCGGTGAGGGCGTAGACCCCCACATAGATCAGGCTGAACACCCCGAAGGCGGCCAGCCCGCACACCGCGTAGAGGGTGACCCGGTTTGCGCCGATGCCCAGCACCGAGAGCATCCGCGTCATGGCCGGAAAGGCCGCCGCCGTGTGGACACCCGCGGTGAGCAGCGGCAGGAAAAACACGGTGAGCACCTGGGTGCGGATGGTGGCCCGCACCTCTTTACGGCTCATACCCACCTGCTGCAGGATGTGGAATCGCCGCCGGTCATCGTAGCCCTCGCTGACCTGCTTATAGTAGATGATCAGGCCGGTGGCCAGCAAAAACACCAGCCCCAGCGCAAGGCCCAGGAACAAAAAGCCCCCGTACATGGCGTAGCCCTCCTGGCGGTCGGTGGCGCCGCAGTCGATCCAACCGCTTGCGCCGGAGTTTTCCACCGCCTCCTCGATGCCGGCCTTGAGGGCGGCGATATCGGCGGTGTCGGTCCAGGCGGTGTCAAAGGCCCAGACGGTGGTGATCGTGCTGGCGTTGTCCCCGTAGGCCTGCTGCTGCACCCGTTCGATCGTTTCCAGATCCGCCTGGGTGGGCACCACCAAAAAGTAGATCGGCACCATGTAGACGTAGACCCGGCCGTCCACAACGGGGGCGTCCCAACCGCCCGCGATCTCCCAGCGGGTGTCCCCGATGATCAGTTCCGGCCAGGGGAAGGCCTCCCCCTCCCGGCTGCCGAACAGCGCCTGGCCGGGCTCCAGAGTCAGGGTCCGGCCGGTGAGGGCGGTGTAGCCCTCGGCGGTGATGGTATAGATCTGGCAGACCTGGCCGGAGCTGGCGGTGTCCAGCACCGCCACCTCGTCCACCAGGGCGCAGGCGAAGGAGATGGAGTCGTACTCGTACTGGCGTACGATCCGCGCGCCGGAGGCCTCCACCGCCTGCCGGGCGGGGGTGATGTCCGGCATGGAGCCGCAGAACTGCAGGGGATACCGCATATCCAGCGACCGGCTGACCCCCGAATAGAGGGAGACCGTGCAGATCATCATGACCAGCACCATGGTGGACAGGATGCAGATGCTGGCCAGGCCGGCGGCGTTCTGCTTCATGCGGTAGAGAAGGCCGGACACGGTGATGAAGTGGCGGGGCTGATAGTAGTAGCGACGGTCCCGCCGCAGGGCCTTGAGTACCGCCACGCTGCCGGCGGTGAACAGGCAGTAGGTGCCGATGATGACCAGGATGGCCGCCGGAAAGAATACCAGGATCAGCGCCACCGGGGAGGTGACCAGCCAGGCGATGGCGTAGCCGCCGCCCCAGGTGAGCAGCCCCAGCAGCACCAGCAGCCAGCGGGTGCGGGGCTCCCGCTCGCCCTTCTGGCCCTGATAGAGCAGCTGGATGGGGTCGGCTTTGAGAACCCGGCGCAGGTTGAGCAGCAGCGACAGTATCAGTACCGCGCCCAGCCATTCCGCGCAGAAGATCAGCGCCGGGGCCGACACGGTAAAGCCCAGAGGTACCGGCAGCCGGATGAGTTTGAGCAGCACCAGAAAGGCCAGCTTGCCCAGCCCCAGCCCGGCGGCAAGGCCCAGCGCCAGCATGGCCAGGCCGCTGAACAGGTTCTCAAACAGCAGTACCAGCGCGATGTGGCGTTTTTCCATCCCCAGCACCGCGTAGAGGCCGAACTCCTTGAGACGCTGGCGCTGCAAAAAGGAATTGATGTACAGCATGAAGATGACCCCGAACACCAGCACCACACCCAGGCCCATGGCCATGAGCAGGCTGACCCAGTATCCGGCGAACATGTTGCCCAGGCCGTTGTCCATGGCCAGCATGCCCACGATGTAGAGCATGGCCACCGCGCCGCCGCCCGCCAGGATGTAGGGGATCACGAACCGGCCGTTCTTGCGCAGGTTGGAGAGGGCCAGCCGGGGATACAGCCGGTTATTCATAGCGCACCCCTCCCGCCGCGATGGCCGACAGGGTATCGGAGATGCGGGCGAACATCTGCTCGGGGGTCTGGTCGGCCCGGTAGAGCTGGTGGTACAGCCGCCCGTCCTTGATGAAGATCACCCGCTTGGCGTGGCTGGCCGCCTTGGTGCTGTGGGTGACCATCAGAACCGTCTGGCCCAGCTGGTTCACCTCGTCAAAGATGCGCAGCAGGTTGTCGGCGGCGTGACTGTCCAGCGCGCCGGTGGGCTCGTCCGCCAGCAGCAGCCTGGGCCGGGTGATCAGCGCCCGACCCACCGCCGTGCGCTGCTTTTGCCCGCCGGACACCTCGTAGGGGAATTTATCCAGCAGTTTTTCAAGCCCCAGGCTCTCGGCCAGGGGCGGCAGCCGCCGGTCCATCTCGCTCACCGGGGCGCCCGCCAGCACCAGCGGCAGCAGGATGTTGTCCCGCAGCGAGAAGTTGTCCAAAAGATTGAAGTCCTGGAACACAAACCCCAGATGGTCCCGCCGGAAAGCCGCCAGCCGCCCGGCATGGATGTGGCCGGTATCCTGCCCGTCCAGCAGCACCCGCCCGCTGGTGGGTTTGTCCAGGGTGGCCAGGATGTTCAGCAGGGTGGTTTTGCCGCTGCCGCTCTCCCCCATGATGGCCAGGTACTCTCCCTCCTCCACCGTGAAGGAAACGTCGCTCAGCGCCTGCACCAGATTGCCGCCGAAGCGGGTGGTGTAGGTCTTTTTCAGGTTTTCCACCTGTAAGATGCTCATAGTCTCTTCGCCCTCCTTTTGCGCGGCGGGGCCCGTCCGGGCCCTGCCTCCAGGCAAAAGTATACCCCCGCCGACCGGCCGCGCGCCATCGCTTTGCCTTACAATCGGCGGGAGTGCTGCTTACAGTTTTGCAAGGTTATTCGGCCCGCACCGGCACCGGGGTCATGTCCAGGGTGAAGGCGGCCCCGCCTTCCGGCCGGTTCTCGGCGGTGATGCGGTGGCCCAGCTGGCCGGCCAGCCGGCGGCAGAGATACAGCCCCACCCCGGTGGCCCGCTTGTCCGCCCGGCCGTGGCAGCCGGTGTAGCCCCGCTCAAAGATGCGGGGCAGGTCGGCGGGCGGGATACCCGGGCCGGTGTCCTCCACCCGCAGCGCCGGGCCGGGCAGCACCCGCAGGGTGATACCGCCCCGGGCTGTATACTTGAGGGCATTGGAGAGCAGCTGTTCCAAGATAAAGGCCAGCCACTTCTCGTCGGTCAGGGCGGACAGGTCGGTGCCCTCATAGGAAAGAGCCAGTTTTTTCTGCACAAAAAGCGGCGCGAACCGGCGCACCGAGGCCCGGATCACCCCATCCAGCGGGCAGACGCGCAGCACCAGGTCCTGGCCGCTGCTGGCCTGCAGGTAGCACAGGGCCATCTCCACATATTGCTCCACCCGCACCAGTTCCGCCTCCATGGCAGCCCGGCCCGGGTCTCCCCGGGTGAGCAGCCGCAGCGCCGCCAGCGGCGTCTTGATCTGGTGGGCCCAGAGGGTGTAGTACTCCCGCATATCCTGACGGGCGGCGTCGGCGGCCCGGGCCCGCTCCCCCCGGTCGGCCTCCAGCGCGGCGCAGAGGGCGGCGTACCCGGCCTCGGCGGGGCTGCGGGGGGCGGGCAGTTCCCCCAGCCCGGCGGCCAGTTCCTCCCGCAGGCGGGTCAGCCGGCGGCAGAGCGCGTACTCCCGTGCCGCACCCGCCGCGCCGGCCCCTGCCAGCACCACCGCGCACAGCGCCCCGGCATAGAGCGCCGGTTCCCCTTTTTCCCCGTACAGGGCCAGAACCGCCGCGAAGATGCCGCAGCAGACCGCCAGCACCGTCAGAGTGCCCCGCCGCGCCCACAGATAGGCGCCCAGCCATCGCGCGCCCGCCTTCATGCCGTGCCTCCCACCTTATAGCCCACGCCCTTCTGGGTCTGGATAAAATCCCGCAGGCCGGCCGCCTCCAGCTTTTTGCGCAGCCGGGCCACGTTGACCGTCAGGGTGTTCTCGTCCACGTAGCTGTCGGTCTCCCACAGGCGGGTCATGAGGGTGTCCCGCTCCACCACCCGGCCCTTGTGCTCCAGCAGCACCTGCAGAATGCGGTTCTCGTTCTTGGTCAGGGGGATCTTCTGCCCCTGCCAGGCCAGGACGGCGGCGGCGGTGTCCAGCACCGCGCCACCGCACCCCAGCAGCGGAGCGGGCTGGGCAAAGTCGTAGGCGCGGCGCAGCAGCGCCTGGAGCTTGGCGATGAGCACCTCCATGTCAAAAGGCTTGGCGATAAAATCATCCGCCCCCATGGTCATGGCCATGACCATGTTCATGTTGTCCGCCGCGCTGGACAGAAACACGATGGGCACGCTGCTGGCCGCCCGGATGCGGGTGCACCAGTGGTAGCCGCTGTACCGGGGCAGGGTGATATCCAGCAGCACCAGATGGGGCTCAAAGGCGGCGAACTGCTCCATCACCGTCTCAAAGTCCTCCACCTGGCGCACCTCGAATCCCCAGTTGGCCGCCTGCCGTGCCACCTCCCCGGCGATGGCCGGGTCGTCCTCCACCATCAGGATGCGATACATGCCGCGCTCTCCCTCTCTCGTTTGCTCTCTTTCATTATACGAGCCGCCGCCCCGGATTGCGACAGCTTTCGCCCCGGCGGCGCAAAAAAATGCCCGGCCGGGGGGCGCGCCGGCCGGGCAAAAGGGCTTACAGGGTGGCGTTGAAGGCGGTGCGCAGCGCGCTCCAGGTAGCGCTGCCTACCATACCGTCCGCCTTGAGGCCGGCCACCGTCTGGAACTTCACCACTGCCTTGCGGGTGATGTCCCCGAACTTGCCGTCCACCGTCAGGGCCGTGGCCTGCACTGCCCCCAGCCAGGCCTGCACGCACCGCACCGAATCCCCGGTGGAGCCAACCTTCAGCACCGTATTGGGATAGCGGGCGGCACTGGGCAGCGGGTTGCCGGCGGCGATGGCCGCGGCGGCGCTTTGCAGTTTGGCCCAGGTGGTCTTGCCGGCCTGGCCGTCGATGGAAAGGCCCATCTCCCGCTGGAACCGGCTCACCGCCGCGGCGGTGGCGCTGCCGAAGTCTCCGTCGGTCTCCGGCTTGTTGATGGACTTGTAAACGGCGGCGCACACATCCAGCTTCTGCTGCACGCTCTTGACCACCGCGCCCCGGGCTCCGCTCTCCACCACGATCCCGCAGAACACCTCGCCCGCGCCCTTCTGGCCCGCCCAGGCGGTATAGAGCGCGTCCCAGGTGGAATGGCCGGTCTGGCTGTCGGCGGCAAGGCCCGCCAGCGTCTGGAACTGGGTCACCGCCTGGGCGGTCTTGGGGCCGTAGTCCCCGTCCACCGTCAGCTTGGGCAGGTTGGGCCAGCGGCCCTGCAGGCCGTTCATCCAGGTCTGCACCTGGGCGCAGTCCGGCCCTTGGGAACCGGTTTTGAGTACCGTGCCAAAAAAGGGCGGCAGGGCCGCCAGGGTGATCTTCTCTTCTGTCATGGGGTATCCCCTCCCTTCCCTCCAGCCTATGCCGCGGGGGTGAAAAGGGTGCCGCTCAGTCCGCCTGGCCGGTCAGGCGCTGCCACCACTCCAGCGCGGCGAACCGCACCAGATAGTTCCCCACTACCAGATCGTTCTCCTCCGGCCGGGCATAGCCGCCGCCGGCGGCCGCTTCGCAGAGGGTGGGATAGAGCACGCAGAACCAGTTGTGCCCGGCGGCGGGGCCGATCTCCACCTGTACCGCGTCGTACCAGCCGGCGGGCAGGGTCAGACCGCTGGCATAATCGGTGGTGGGAAAATACCGGCGCACCAGCCTGGCCTGCACCGGCCAGTTCTCCCCCGCCGCCTCGACCGCCCCGGCGGCGGCCTGTTCCAGGGCGGGCAGCGCCGCCGCAGCAGCCGTCAAAGCCTGCTGTTTGTCGGTGCTGGAGGCCAGCAGCGGGGCGGCGGCAGCCAGCACCGCGTCCCGCACCTGCAGCTTCAGCGCCTGATCCTCCGCGCTGTCCGAGGCGGCCAGCACATGCAGCCGCAGGGTATCCCCGCGCACCTGGGCGCAGAGCCGGGCAAAGGCGATGCCCTGCCACAATCCCGCCGCCAGCGCTGCCAGCGCCAGCGCCGCCGCCAGACGAATCAGCATTCGTTTTGTAAGTACCCGCTTTTCCATAAAAAACCGCACGTCCTTTCCCGCGTTTTGTTTCGCAGCGGGAGTATGGACCTGCGGCTGGAAGATTATTCCGTTTTTTTGCGGGGGCGAGGGGCCAGACGGGCGCCGCCCGCGTCCGGGGCCAGCACCCACACCTGCCGGTAGACCCGGCGCAGCGCGGCCGCGGCGGCCCGGGCGGGCTCTTCCCCTTCAAACACCCCGAACACCGCCGCGCCCGACCCGGTCATCATGCTGGCCAGCGCGCCGGCCTCGTCCAGCATCCGGCGGATGCGGGGGGTCTCCTTCGCGCCGCTGCACATCTCCAGGGCGTTGCTCATCCCGGCGCAGAGGGCCCGCAGATCCCCGGCGCGCACAGCGGCCTCCAGCGCGTCGCAATCCGGATGCACCGGGCTCCCCATCCGGTCGTACCGGGCGAAAGCCTCCGGGGTGGAGACCCCCACGCTGGGCATCACCACCACGAACCGGCAATCCGGGCAGGGGGGCAGCGCCTTGATCAGATCGCCCTTGCCCTGCACCCGGCAGGTGCCGCCCAGCAAAGCAAAGGGCACATCCGCCCCCAGCTGGGCCCCCAGCGCGCAGAGCTCGCTCATGGACAGCTTGGCCCCGTACAGTTCGTTCAGCCCCACCAGCACGGCGGCCGCGTCGGCGCTGCCGCCGCCCATGCCCGCCCGCACCGGGGCGGTCTTGCGGATCTCCATCTCCACCCCCGCCAGCAGGCCGGTATAGTAGAAAAAGGCCAGCGCCGCCTTATAGGCGGTGTTCTTGTCGTTGGCGGGCACCCGGCTGCCGGGCAGCCGCAGGGTCAGGTCCTGGCTGCGGCGCAGGGTGACCGTCTCATACAGGCTCACCGCCTGCATGAGCATGTCCAGGCCGTGGTAGCCGCCGGGCAGGGTTCCCACCACGTCCAGCGCCAGATTCAGCTTGGCGGGGGCGATCACGGTGACTTGGTTGCGCATATCACACCTCACAGATGTCGGAACAAGGGCAGCCGCCTGACCTGGATCGCCTGCACCGGGCACATCTCATGGCAGCAGAAGCACCGGATGCAGTTTTCCTGGCGGATGCGGGCGGTACCCTTCAGTTGGATGGTATGGCGGGGGCAGATCTCGGCGCAACGGCCGCAGCCCACGCATTTGGCCCGGTCCACCACCGGATGGGGGGCGGCCCACCGCTCCAGCCGGGGCAGCGCCCAGGCCAGCGGGCCCCGCACATGACGGGCAAAGTCGGTGTCCCCCGCGCTGTAGCTGGCGGGCAGCCGGAAAGGCACCGGCGCGAGCAGGGCCGCATCCCCGTCCAGCGCCTCCATCGGGAAGGCATCCGGGCAAAGCCCCCGCCGGATGCCGGCGGCCAGGTAGGGCACACGGGCCGGCTCGATGCCCATGACCCGGCAGGCGGCCAGATCCACCAGAAAGGGGTCCGCGCCGCCCAGCACCAGCCCCAGCGGGCGGGGGCTGCCGCCGGAGGGGCCGTCCCCCTCCATGGCCACCACCCCGTCCAGGATGGTCAGGGCGGGCTTCACCGTCTGATACAGGTCCACCAGCATCTCCCCGAACCGTTCCTTATCCGGGAAGCGGGTGTGCCACTCGGCCTTTTTGAGCCCCGGGATGCAGCCGAACAGGTTCTTCACCGACAGGCTGGCCCCGGTCATCACATGGGTCTTGAGTTTAGGCAGGTCGATCACATAGTCCCGCCGCGCCGCCGGCTCGATCAGTTCAAACTGGCGCACCAGCCCCCCTTCCGGCCCGGGCACCGTCACGCTCTTGCAATCGCTGTACAGGCCGATGCCCAGTTCCTGGGCCAGCGCCGTCATACCGGTGCCCTCGTAGAGAGCGCGCATCCGCGCGGGGGTGTACAGCCCGCCGGGGGAATCCGCCAGCAGGATGTCGGACACGCTCCGGCGGCGCAGCGCGGCCACCACCGCCCGCAGCAGGGCCGGATGGGTGGTGACCGCCCTGTCCGGCGCGTGCCGGGCCAGCAGGTTGGGTTTGAGCAGCACCCGGCTTGCGGGGCCGGGCTGTTTTTCGGCGGGCAGGGCGGCAAACACCGCCTCCACCGCCTTGTCCAGGGCCGCCGAGTCCTCATACGAGGCCACCGGCCGTACCGTCACTGCGCTCAGCATCCCCGCAGCTCCCACAGAAACTCCCGGATGCGGGAGAGGGCTTCCTGTAAATGGGCCACCGAATAGGCATAGCTGACCCGGGCGTATCCCTCACCAGACGCGCCGAAGGCGGTGCCGGGCACGATGGCCACATGCTTGCGGCGCAGCAGCTGCTGGCAGAACTCGTCGCTGGAAAGGCCCGTGCCCCCCACATAGGGGAACACATAGAACGCCCCGCCCGGCTCAAAGCAGGCCAGCCCCATATTATTGAACTCCCGCACCAGCAGCCGGCGGCGCATGTCGTACTCCTGGCGCATCTGCTCGATCTGGTCGTCGCACTCCCGCAGAGCCACGATGGCCCCGTACTGGCTGGTGGTGGGGGCGCTCATGATACAGTTCTGATGCAGCTTGAGCATGACCTGAACCACCGGGGCCGGCCCGCAGGCGTAGCCCAGCCGCCAGCCGGTCATGGCGTAGGTTTTGGAAAAGCCGTTCACCACGATGGTGCGCTCAGCCATGCCGGGCAGGCTGGCAATGCTCACATGCCGGCGGGAGCCGTAGGTGAGTTCGGCGTAGATCTCGTCGGACAGCACCATCACGTTGGTCTCCCGCAGCACCTCGGCGATGGCCTCCAGGTCCCGCTTTTCCATCACCGCGCCGGTGGGATTGCAGGGAAAGGGCAGCACCAGCAGTTTGGTGCGGGGGGTAATGGCGGCTTTCAGTTCCCCGGCGGTGAGTTTGAAGCCGTTCTCCGCCTTCAGGGGCACCGGCACCGGCACCCCGCCGGTAAGGGTGGTGATCGGGTCGTAACAGACAAAGCAGGGTTCCGGGATGATGACCTCGTCCCCGGGGCAGACCAGCGCCCGGATCGCCAGGTCGATGGCCTCGCTGCCCCCCACCGTGACCAGGATCTCATGGGCCGGGTCGTAGGTCAGGCCGAACCGGCGGTCCATATAGGCGGCGATCTGAGCGCTCAGTTCCTTCATGCCGGCGTTGGCGGTGTAGCGGGTACGCCCCCGCTGCAGGCTGTTGATGGCCGCGTCCCGGATGGCCCAGGGGGTCTTGAAGTCCGGCTCGCCCACGCTCAGGCTGATGCACTCCTCCATCTCGGCGGCGATGTCAAAAAACTTTCGGATGCCGGAAGGCCGCATCTGCGCCGCCAGGGGGGAGATCAGGTTCTCATAGTCCATGCTCAAAACATCGTCTCCCTTTCCTCCGGCTCGTCGTCCTGGAACAACTGGCCGTCTTTTTTGTAGGTGCGCAGCACAAAATGGGTGGCGGTGCCCAGCACGTCGTCCAGCGGAGAGAGCCGCTTGGCCACAAAGAGGGCGATATCCTGGAAACTCTTGCCCCGCATGACCACCTGCAGGTCGTACCCGCCGCTCATGAGCAGCAGGCTCTCCACCTCGTCGAAGGCGGCCACGGCGGCGGCCACATCGTCAAAGCCCCGGTCCTTCTTGGGCCGCACCCGCAGTTCGATGACCGCCTGCACCCGGCTGTCGTCCACCTTGTCCCAGTCGATCAGGGTATTGAAGCCCCGGATGACCCCGTCCTTGCGGTATTGATCCATCTGCAGGGCCGCCTCCTCGGCGGTCACCCCCAGCATGGCGGCCAGTTCCTCCACGCTCAGCCGCGCATTCTGCTCCAGCAGTTTCAGCATACGTTCCATCCCATACCGTCCTTTCCCGCCCGGTTCGCCGGGCCGTTTTGCAGAGTGCGGCGCCCTTTGCGCGCCGTGTTGCCAAATATTATAGCATATTTGCCCGCGGCCTGCTATAATTGTTATGGTCTTGGCAGACCGATCATTTTGAGAGTTGGAAGGAGTACCGAGATGAAAGCTGTGATCACCGTTGTGGGCAAGGACACGGTGGGCGTTGTGGCCCGCGTGGGGGGCGTGTGCGGAGACCTGAACATCAACATCGAGGATATCACCCAGAGCATCATGCAGGAGATGTTCTGCATGATCATGCTGGTGGATCTGAGCCGCTGCACCGTGCCCCATGAGCAGGTGCGCGCCGCGCTGGCCGATCTGGGGCGCGAAATGGGCATGCAGGTGACCATTACCCGGCAGGAAGTTTTTGAGGCCATGCACCACATCTGACAGGGCGGAGAGGGACAAACATGAGTATTCTGAACACGCGGGACATTCTGGAGACCATCCAGATGATCACCGACGAAAATCTGGACGTGCGCACCGTGACCATGGGCATCAGCTTGCTGGACTGCATCGACCCGGACCCCCAGCGCGCCTGCGAGAAGATCTACAACAAGATCACCTCCAAGGCCGCCCGGCTTGTGCCGGTGGTGGAGACCATCAGCGCCGACTACGGCATCCCCATCGTGAACAAGCGCATCAGCGTGACCCCGATCGCCATGCTGCTGGGCGCGGCCCCCGGGGCCGACCCGGTGGACTACGCCCGGGCCCTGGACAAGGCGGCCAAAACGGTGGGGGTGAACTTTATCGGCGGCTTCGGCGCGCTGGTGCACAAGGGCTTTTCCGCCGGGGATGAGCGGCTGATCGACGCCATCCCCCGGGCGCTGGCCGAGACCGACGTGGTCTGCTCCTCGGTGAACATCGGCAGCACCAAGAGCGGGCTGAATATGGACGCCATCGCCCGGATGGGCCATGTGGTGCGCCAGGCCGCCGAACTCACCGCCGACAACCAGTGCATGGGCGCGGCCAAACTGGTGGTGTTCTGCAACGCGCCGGAGGACAATCCCTTCATGGCGGGGGCCTTTCACGGCCCCGGCGAGCCGGACTGCGTGGTGCACGTGGGGGTCTCCGGCCCGGGCGCGGTGCGCGCGGCGCTGGCCAAGCTGCCCAAGGACGCCCCTCTGGACGAGGTGGCGGAACTGATCAAGCGCACCGCCTTCAAGATCACCCGCATGGGCCAGCTGGTGGGCAATCTGGCGGCCGAGCAATTGGGCGTCCCCTTTGGCATCGTGGATCTGTCGCTGGCGCCCACCCCCGCCGTTGGCGACAGCGTGGCCAATATCCTGGAGGAGATGGGGCTGGAGAGCTGCGGCTGCTGCGGCACCACCGCCGCCCTGGCTCTGCTGAACGACGCGGTGAAAAAAGGCGGCGTGATGGCCTCGAACCATGTGGGCGGGCTGTCCGGCGCGTTTATCCCGGTGAGCGAGGACGACGGCATGATCAAGGCGGCCGAGCGGGGCAGCCTGTGCCTGGAAAAACTGGAGGCCATGACCGCCGTGTGCAGCGTGGGCATCGACATGGTGGTTCTGCCCGGCGACACCCCCGCCGCGGTGATCAGCGGCCTGATCGCGGACGAGGCCGCCATCGGCATGGTGAACAGCAAGACCACCGCCGTGCGGGTGATCCCGGCCATCGGCCGCAAGGCAGGCGAGATCCTGGATTTTGGCGGGCTGCTGGGCTACGGGCCCATCATGCCCATCAGCCGCTGGTCGCCGGAGGTGTTCGTGGCCCGGGGCGGCCGCATCCCGGCCCCCATGCAGGCGCTGAAAAACTGACTTTGCGGGAGGGACGCGTATGAAACCGGCCAAACCGGCCGATCCCCGGCTGCTGTGGGGGTTCTGGGCCCTGGCGGCGGCGGGTATCCTTCTTTTTGCCTTTCTGCTGCGCGCCGATCTGCGGTCGGTGCGGCGGCTGGACCCGGCCGCCTACACCGAACCGGCGCCGGAGGGTTTTGTCTATGCGTGCACGATCACACCCGGCAGCGGGGTGCTGACCCTGAGCGGCTGGGCGATGGTGCGGGGTGAGGGCCCCGGCTCGGTGGACTGCCGGTATGTGCTCTATGACCCGGCCGGTGACCAGTATTACCGGCTGCCCACCACCATGGAACAGAGCCAGGCGGCGGTGGCCGCCACCGGGGAATCCGGAGCGCTCTACGCCGGGCTGTACGGCTTCGCGCTGACCGATCAGCTGCCCGCCGGGGCGCTGGAACTCTGTTTTGCCTACCGCAGCGACGGCCATAACGCCCTGATCTACACCGGGCAGACCACGATGGGAGGCGCTGTATGAACCAACTGCGACGCTGGGCGCGCAGCCCGCTGACCCCCTTTTTTGTGTTCGGTGCTCTGACCCTGATCTGGCACCTGGGGCTGGTGATCGTGGACGCGGACGAAATTTTCTACGGCAGCATTTTGGGGCAGCGGTCGCTGGCGGGCTTTCTGGCGGAACACTATCAGACCTGGTCCTCCCGGACGGTGATCGAGACGCTGTTCTGCGTCTTTTCCACCCTGCCCCGCTGGGTGTGGCGGCTGGCGGACAGCGCGGTGATCCTGGGGCTGGCCCTGGCGCTGAGCCGGCTGCTGCGGGGCCGGGCCGCCCCAAACGCCCGGGAGAACTGGCTGCTGGCGGCCTTGCTCTGGCTGTATCCCTGGTGGTATCTGAGCACCGCCGGCTGGGTGGTGACCACCCTGAACTACCTGTGGCCGCTGGCCGGGCTCTGCCTGGGCTTTCTCGCCCTGGACGGCTGGGGCGGCCGCTGGGGCGCTGTGGGGGCCGTGCTGGGGATGGTCTGCGCGGTGAACATGGAGCAGACCATGGTGCTGGCCATCCTGCTGCTGGCCTGCTGGGGCGGCTGGCGGGTGTTCTGCAAACAGCCGCTGCCCCGGCTGTTCTACGCGGAGGCGGCCCTGTCTCTGGCAGGGCTGGTGTACATGCTGGCCTGCCCCGGCTCGGCCGTGCGCACCGAGAACGAGATCGTATCCTACTACAAGGATTTCGGGATGCAGTCCTTCCTCTCCAAGGTGGAGGCAGGGGTGTCCGGCGCGCTGGGGGAGATGTTTTTGGATCGGAACCTGCTCTACGCGCTGTTCCTGATGATCCTGGCGGCGGCGGTGTGGCAGGTCAGCCGGAACTGGCTGTACCGGGCAGCGGCGCTGGTGCCTCTGGCGGTGGAGCTGAGCCTGGGGCTGCTGTTCCGCCATTACAAAGACCTGGTGCCGGCGCTGCGGGACGCGGTGGCCGCGGCCCGGGGGGTGGGCACGGTGCATGTGTCCAACTGCAACCAGCTCACCGCCTGGATCCCCTTTTTGCTGCTCTGCGGCTGCTTTGCCCTGGTGTGCGGCTGTGTCTACATCGCGCTGGGCCACACGCCCCAGGCTTTTGCCGGACTGGCGGTGCTGCTGAGCGGCTTTGCCACCCGGGCGGCCATCGGGTTCACCCCGGCGGCGGCGGTGTCCGGAGAGCGCACCGGCTTCCTCTTTGCGATGGGGGCGGCGGTCTGCGCGGTGCTGGTGGGCCGGCGGCTGCGGCTGGAGCGGCTGTGGCAAAAACTTCTGACGGCGGCGATCCTGCTGCCCATGGCGGGGGTACAGTTTATCTCCCTGTGGGAGATCTGACCCGCTGAAGAATACCGGAAGGCCGTTCCCATGCCGGGGAACGGCCTTTTTTGCGGCCCGCAGGAATAACCCTCTTTTTTTCCGGGCAGACTGTGCCAAGGAAGGAGGGAGACTCGAACGTGAGCATCTTCAACAAGATCCTGCTGCTGCTGCTCATCCTGGGCGGTGTGAACTGGGGCCTGATGGGGCTGTTCACCTTTGACGCGGTGGGCTGGCTGTTCGGCGGCACCGCGTCGCTGATCAGCCGGATCGTCTTCACGGTGATCGGCGCGGCGGCGCTCTGCGCCATTCCCGGGCTGTTCGCCCCGGCCCCGGACGCGAGCAAAAGCGACGGCATGGCTTGATGCGGCATACAATCCCTGGCAACAAAGCGCGCGGCTTTTGGCAAACTGCAAAAGCCGCGCGCTTTGTGCTGTGGGTAAAGGGCCGCGCCCCGGCGCTGCTGACGCCGGGGCGCGGAAAAGGATGGTTGCCGGAAAACGGTCAGTCCACCAGGGTGGGGACTGCGTCCGGCGGGATGGGGCATACATAGCCGCTGGCGGCCGCGGTCTCAAACTCGGCCCGGGCGGCGGCCAGGGTCTTTGGCTGCTCGTACAGGTCGATGGCCGCGGCGGCCAGCACCCGGCCCGCCTGCAGCAGGGCTTTGTGGGCCAGGCCGGTGGTGCCGCAGCTGACCGCCTGCCAGCTGTGGCCGGGGGTGCCGGCGGGCCAGGCGGCCAGATGGATCTGGCCGGTGGGGGTCTGCCAGCTCACATCTCCCACATCGGTGGAGCCGGGTTCGAAGGCCGGGCCGTCGTAGTAGGGGGCCAGGAAGTCGTTCATGGCATGGCCGGCCTGCTTTTGCAGCTGGCGCACCTGCCGGGCGATCTCCTCGCTGTGGTGAGCGCCGATACCGGAATCCCGCGCCCCCGCCGGGCAGGTGGCCGCCAGCGCGTCGGCGAAGGCCAATTCCTCCGGGGTATGCTGCGGCACGCCCAGAGCCTGGAAGTTGGCGTACAGCACCTTCTCCAGCGTGTGGTTGGAAACGGTGTCCGCCAAACCGTCGATGAATTTTTTGGTCAGGGTGGTGCCGGTCATCAGGGCGGCGCCGGCGGCGATATCGTCCACCCGCTTCTGCAGTTCCACCGCCTCAGCCACCTTGTTGGACCGGACCATGTAGAGTACCGAAGCCCCGGCCTGCACCACATTGGGGCTGCGGCCGCCCGCGTCGGTGATGGCGTAGTGTACCCGGCATTTGTCTCCCATGTGCTCCCGGAGGAACTGCACCCCGATGTTCATCAGTTCCACCGCGTCCAGGGCGCTGCGGCCCCGCTCCGGCGCGCCGGCCGCGTGGGCCGCCACCCCGTGGAAAAAGTACTGGGTCTGGATGCAGGAGTTGGAGGACCCGGTGACCACCTCGTTCACCTCGCCGGGGTGCCAGGTCAAAGCCGCGTCCAGATGCCGCCAGACGTTGTCCCGGGCCATGAAGGCCTTGGCGGCGCCGCCCTCCTCGCCGGGGCAGCCGTAGAACTCCACCGTGCCGGGGCAGCCGGTGAGGGTCAGATACTCCTTGATGGCCAGGGCGGCGGCCATGCTGCCCGCCCCCAGCAGGTTGTGGCCGCATCCATGGCCGCAGCCGCCCGGGGCGCGGGGCGCCGGTTCGGTGACCCCCGCCTTCTGGGAGAGCCCGCTCAGCGCGTCATACTCCGCCAGGATACCGATCACCGGCTTTCCGCTGCCCCATTTGGCGCAGAAGGCGGTGTCGATGCCGGCGATCCCCCGCTCCACCGTAAAGCCCAGCTTCTCCAGCTCGGCGCAGTACAGATCGGCGGAGCGGCGCTCCTGCAGGCTCAACTCGGCAAAATCCCAGATCTTGTCGCTGACGCCGCACACCAGGTCGGCGTATCGGTCGATGGCCGCCAGGGCGGCCTGTTTGTTCGTGGTCTCCATATTGTTTGCGTTGCCTCCGCGATCACAGCACCTTGCTCAGAAAATCCTTCAGACGCGGGTGCCGGGGATGTTCAAAGATATCGGCAGGGGCGCCCTGTTCCAGCAGCTGGCCGTCGGCCATGAACAACACCCGGTTGCCCACCTCGCGGGCAAAGCCCATCTCGTGGGTGACCACCACCATGGTCATCCCCTCCTGGGCCAGCTCCTTCATCACGTCCAGCACCTCGCCCACCATCTCCGGGTCCAGGGCGCTGGTGGGCTCGTCAAAGAGCATGACCTCCGGCTCCATCATCAGCGCGCGCACGATGGCCACCCGCTGTTTCTGGCCGCCGGACAGCTGGATGGGATAGGCGTCGGCCCGGTCGGCCAGGCCCACCCGCTCCAGCAGCTTTTTGGCTTTTTCCCCGGCTTCGGCCTTGGAGATATGCTTGACCTGAACGGGGGCCAGGGTCATGTTGTCCAGAATGGTCATGTGGGGGAACAGATTGAAGTGCTGGAACACCATGCCCATCTTCTGGCGGTGCTTGTCGATGTCCAGCTTGACCATCTTGCCGGCCTCGTTGCGCACCTTCTTTTTGGTGATGTCCACTCCGTCGAAGAGGATGGCGCCGCCGGTGGGCATCTCCATCAGGTTGAGGCTGCGCAGGAAGGTGGACTTGCCGGACCCGGAAGGCCCGATGACCACCATCACGTCCCCTTTGTTGATGTCCACGGTGACGCCGTCCAGCGCCTTGATGGCCCCGTGATTGTAGTATTTCTTCAGGTCGGTGACCCGGATCAGACTATCGGCGATCGCCACGGCGCATTCTCCTTTCGAAATAGGCAATGATTTTGCTGGTGGGGAAGGTCAGGCAGAAGTAGAGAGCGGCCACGACCAGCAGCGGCTCCAGCACCAGGAAGGTGCCGGCCTGGGCGGCCTTGACCGCGGCCATCAGGTCCGCCACGCCGATGGTGTAGGTGATGGCGGATTCCTTGATAATGGTCACGAACTCGTTAGCGATGGCGGGCAGAATGTTCTTGATGGCCTGGGGCAGCACGATGAACCGCATGGTCTGGCCCTGGCTAAGGCCCAGGGAACGGGCCGCCTCGGTCTGGCCGCCGTCCACCGACTGGATGCCCGCCCGGATGATCTCGGACAGGTAGGCGCCAGAGTTCAGCGCCAGGGCCACCACGCCGGGCAGGAAGCGGTTGAGCTTCAAAAAGCCCAGCACGGTGACGGAGGGCAGGTTGATCACGTCCTTGTCGAACACCACCTGATAGACGATGAACAGCTGCACCAGCATGGGGGTGGCCCGGATGACCTCCACATAGACGGTGGCAACAAAACTGATGGGGTTGAAGCGGCTGACGAAGGCCCGGAAGCCCTCCTCCCGGGCGTGGCCGTCCGAGGTCATGGCCAGAAAGCGCAGCGGGCGGAAGTTGCTCATCCGCATGACCGCCAGCACCAGCGCCAGCATGAAGCCCAGGATGACCGTGAACAGGGAGAGGTAGACAGTGCAGAGCATGCCCTCCTTGAACATCTGGGCGTATTGGAAGGTCCTTTCAAAGCCGGAGACAGAAATGCTCATGGCAGAAACTCCTTTCGGGGGTCCGTTCTGGGATGGCAATTCCTCCCCGCCGGAAGACGGAGAGGAATTGTCGGTCATACAGATCTGTGCCTAGGATCAGGCGGCGGAGGAGGCGCTGGCGTCGGCGCTGTCGCCTTCCAGCAGGCCCTCGTAGGTCTCACCGGAAGCCAGCTCGTTGGCCTCGGCCACGAAGGTGTCCATGCTGCCGTCCGCCAGGGCAGCGGCAATGGCCTCGTTCACGCCGGCCAGCAGAGCCTCGTTGCCCTTCACCACGCCGATGGAGGAACCCTCCACCTCGTAGGGCACGTCAAAGGCGATGTACAGGTCCGGGTAGTTCTTCTGATAGCTCTGGGCCACCACCGTCTCGATGAAGGCGGCGTCCAGCTTCTCGCCCAGCAGGTCGGCGATCACGTCGGTCACCTTCGCCAGGGTCACAATGTCGGCGTCGGGGGTGTTCTCCATGGCCAGGTTATACTGGATGGAGCCCAGCTGGGCGCCGATGCTCAGGGAAGCGTCGTTCAGATCGGCCAGGGAGGACCACTTGTCCTTGTTGGCCTGCACGGTCACCAGAGACTGGCCGCCCTGGTAGTAGATGTCGGAGAAGTCCATGGCGTCCATACGGTCAGGATCCGGGCTCAGGCCGGCCATGCCCAGGTCCACGTTGCCGGCGGTCACTTCAGCCAGCACGCCGTCAAAATCCATGGGGATGACCTCCAGGGTCAGGCCCATATAGTCGGCGATGTACTGGGCCAGGGACATATCAAAACCGGCCAGCTGGGCGTTGCCGTTCTCGTCGATGGCGTAGAACTCATAGGGGGCGAAGTCCGGGCTGGTGGCCACGGTCAGAACGCCGTCGGTGACGGTGGCCAGCTCTTCCTTCCACCAGCCGGCGGGCTTCTCCTCAGCAGCGGAAGAATCCCCGGCGGCAGCGCTGCTGCCGGTGGCAGCGGAGGAGGTGTTGTCGGAACCGGAGGCGGCGCCGCCGCAGCCGGCCAGCAGGCTGACCAGCAGAGTCAGCGCGCAAACAATAGCAAATACCTTTTTCATGATTGATCCCATCCTTTCCAGTCGTGTTTGACTGTATATGCAGTATACATGAATATTCTTGCAGTTTCAATGGGTAAAACCGCCGAACATATCCGATATATTCGGGTTTTTTCTGTGCAAATCTTTCTCTTTCACTTTAACCAAACGAATTATTATGCATATATTGTGCATATATTCACCCAGCAAAGGGATTGACGGGCCGCCGCCGGGCCGGGTATACTGGCCCAAAAGGGGGATGGCGGCATGGAACGGCTTTTGATCACCGGGGCAAACGGATTTCTGGGCAGCCGGGCGGCGGCGTACTTTTCCGCTCTGGCAGGCTGGCAGACGCTGGCGGCGGGCCGCAGGGAGATGGATCTGACCGATCCGGCGGCGGTGGAGCGGGTGTTCCGGGAATTTCGGCCCACCCGGGTGCTGCACACGGCGGCTGTGAGCGATGTGGGGGCCTGCGCCGCCGATCCGGCGGGCAGCGGGCGGATCAATGTGGACGGGACCCGCCTGGTGGCCCGGGCCTGCGGAAAAGCCGGGGCCCGGCTGGTGTTCTGCAGTTCCGACCAGGTATATCTGGGGCGGCCGGGCCGGGAGAACGGCGGCCCTTACAGAGAGGAAGAATCCTGCGCCCCGGCACAGCCCTACGGGCGGCAGAAACTGGCGGCGGAAGCCTTGTGCGCGGCGCTGGCGCCGGGGGCGGTGTGCCTGCGGCTGACCTGGCTGTACGACCCCCGTCCCTACCCCTGCCGGCGGGGCGATCTGGCCCAGGCCCTGCGGCGGATGGCCGAACAGGGGCAGACGGCGGAGTTTTCCGCCGCCGACCGGCGGGGGGTGACCGATGTGCGGGAACTGCTGGCCAGCCTGCCCGCGGCTTTCGGGCTGCCGGGGGGTGTATGGAACTGGGGCAGCCCCAACGAGGCGGGGCTGTCGGTCTATGAACTGGCCCGGCGGGGGCTGGCCGCGCTGGGGGCGGACCCGGCGCTGGCCCGGCCCAAGGACCTGCCGCCCCGGGAACTGCGGATGGACCCGGCCAGGGCCCGGGCGGCGGGGGTACGGTTTGCGGACGCGGCCGACGCGCTGGCCCGGGCGCTGCAAGAGCCGTAACAAACAACAGGGAGGAGCCCGGCCGGGCTCCTCCCTGTATTCATACTTCAGGCCAAAAGGAAGCTTACCGCTCCTTGCTGTCGATCTCGGCGCGGATCTGATCCAGGAATGCCTCCACGCTCATGACGCCGCCCTTTTCTTCCTTGCGGGCGCGCACGGCCACCTGGCCGCTCTCCATCTCCTTGTCGCCCACCACCAGCATATAGGGGGTCTTTTTCAGCTGGGCTTCGCGGATCTTGTAGTTCATCTTCTCGCTGCGGTAATCGGCCTCCACCCGGATGCCGGCCTTGTCCAGCCGCTTGACCAGCTCGCGGGCATAGTCGTGCTGGCGGTCGGTGATGGGGATGACCATGACCTGCACCGGTGCCAGCCAGGTGGGGAAGGCGCCGGCGAAATGCTCGATCAGGATGCCGATGAACCGCTCGATGCTGCCGAACACCACCCGGTGGACCATGACCGGCCGATGTTTCTGGCCGTCCTCGCCGGTGTACTCCAGTTCAAACCGCTCAGGCAGCTGCATATCCAGCTGGATGGTGCCGCACTGCCAGGTACGGCCGATGGCGTCCACCAGATGGAAGTCCAGCTTCGGGCCGTAGAAGGCGCCGTCGCCCTCGTTGACGGTGTACTCCCGGCCCAGTTCCTCGATGGCGCTGCGCAGGCCGTCGGTGGCCCGGTCCCAGTCCTCCTGGCTGCCCATGTGGTCCTCGGGCATGGTGGACAGTTCGATGTGGTACTCAAAGCCGAACAGGCTGTACACCTGGTCGATCAGCTTCACGACCCCCTTGATCTCGTCCTTGATCTGGTCCGGGGTCATGAAGATGTGGGCGTCGTCCTGGGTGAAGCAGCGCACCCGCATCAGCCCGTGCAGCGCGCCGGACAGCTCATGCCGGTGCACCAGGCCCAGCTCGCCCATCCGCAGGGGCAGGTCCCGGTAGCTGCGGGGCTGGGTCTTGTAGACCAGCATGCCGCCCGGGCAGTTCATCGGCTTAATGGCAAAGTCGGTGTCGTCGATGACGGTGGTGTACATGTTGTTTTTATAGTGGTCCCAGTGGCCGCTGCGCTCCCACAGCGACCGGTTCAGCATCATGGGGGTGCTGATCTCCTGATAGCCGGCCTCGTGGTGGATCTGCCGCCAGAAGTCGATCAGGGTGTTTTTCAGGATCATGCCCTTGGGCAAAAAGAACGGGAAGCCCGGGCCCTCCTCCATCAGGGCAAACAGTTCCAGTTCCTTGCCCAGGCGGCGGTGGTCACGCTTGGCGGCCTCCTCCAGCATGTGCAGGTAGTCCTCCAGCTGGCTGGCCTTGGGGAAGGCGATGCCGTACAGCCGGTCCAGGCTGTCCCGGGAGGCGTCGGCGCGCCAGTAGGCGGCGGCCACTTTGGTGAGCTTCACCGCCTTGATGGCGCCGGTGCTCATCAGGTGGGGGCCGGCGCACAGATCGGTGAAGTCTCCCTGTTGGTAGACGGTGAGTTCCCAGCCTTTTTCGGCGTACTCCTCCAGCAGTTCCAGCTTGTAGGTCTGGCCGGCAAAGATCTGGCGGCCTTCCTCCACGGTGATGACACGCTTTTCCAGCGGCAGGTCGGCCTTGACGATCTTCTTCATCTCGGCCTCGATGGCCTCAAAGTCTCCGGTGGTCAGCGGCCGGTCGGCCTTGATGTCGTAGTACCAGCCGTTCTCCAGCGCCGGCCCGATGCCGAAATGCGCACCCGGGAACAGATGCTGCACCGCCTGGGCCATCACATGGGCGGCGGTGTGCCAGAAGGCGTGCTTGCCGCCCTCGTCCTCAAAGGTCAGGATCTCCAGCGCGCAGTCCTTTTCCAGCGGGGTGCGCAGATCGCACACCTCCCCGTCCACCTTGGCGGCGCAGGCGCTCTTGTACAGGCCCATGCCGATGCTCTTAGCCACCTCGGCGGCGGTGGTGCCCGCCTCGTACTGCCGCACGGTGCCCTTCAGATCCACATTGATCATTCTTGTTTCCTTCCTTTCGCTCAGGTTCGTCCGCACGCCCGGTGGCGGCGGAAATGAAAAAAGCCGCTTCATCCCGCAACTGCTGCCACGGGATGAAGCGGCGCAATCGCACGCTCCACGGTTCCACCCGGATTGCGCCCTTGCCAATACAGGGACGCCTCTCGTTCTCGGCTGTAACGGGCCGGCCCGGCGGGGGTTCGCCCCCGCGGTTCCGCGGTTGGTAAGACCGGGCGCCGCGCAAGGCCGCTCACAGCGCGTTCCCTGCGGGAACGGCGGCCCTCTCTGCTGCGGCGGATGCGCCCGGCTCATGGCCGCATCGACACCTTTTGCAAGATGAAACAGTCGGTTGTACGGCGGCGAAGGCGCTGCGCCTTCCGTCGTCGCCTATACTATACCGCCGCCGCCGCCAAAAGTCAACTCTTTCTTGACATTGCGCGGATTCTACTTTACAATAATACTGATATTTTGGTGGACCGTCTGGGGCGTCTGCCCCGCCTTACTGTTTTCTGGGGTAATCCCTTTTTATAAGTTTGCGATCGGATTCTGTGCACGGCGCGTTGTGGAGCGGTCCGTGTAGTTGTTGTTGCCCAACTTATAAAAATTGAATAGCACTCTCGCAGAAGGCGTCCCCCTGTGCGGCGGTCCATCTCAAGATAGCAAGTTTATTTTGAGGAGTTGACACCATCCATGAACCCGAGCATTGTCATTGCGTGCGTCGTGGTGGGTCTGGTCGTTGCCGTTGTGGTGGGCGCCCTCGCGTTTTACGCGGGGTCCCTCTACCGGCGCAAAACGGCCGAGGCCAAGATCGGCAGCGCCGAGGAAGAAGCCAAGCGGCTGGTGAACGAGGCCATCCGCACCGCCGAGCAGAAGCGCAAGGAGGCCGTGGTGGAGGCCAAGGACGAGGTTTTCCGTCTGAAAGCCGAGGCCGACAAGGAGGTAAAGGAGCGCCGCGGCGAACTTACCCGGCAGGAGCGCCGGCTGGACCAGAAGGAGGAATCCCTGGACAAGCGCACCGCCGCCCTGGAGAAGAAGGAAGAGGACCTGAAGGGCCGCAGCGAACTGGTGGAGGCCCGGCTGGACGAACTGGAACAGCTCAAGCTGCGCCAGATGGAAAAGCTGGAGACCATTGCCGGCCTGACCCAGGAGGACGCCAAGCAGCTGCTGCTGAACCGCCTGGAGGAAGAACTGACCCACGAAAAGGCTATGCGGATCAGCGCCTACGAGGCCAACCTGAAGGATGAGGCGGACAATATCGCCCGGGAGATGATCGGCCAGGCCATCGCCCGCTGCGCCGCGGATCACTCCAGCGAGACCACCGTGAGTGTGGTGCCGCTGCCCAGCGATGAGATGAAGGGCCGGATCATCGGCCGTGAAGGCCGGAACATCCGCGCTCTGGAGACCGCCACCGGCGTAGATCTGATCATCGACGACACCCCCGAGGCCATCACCCTGTCCAGCTTTGACCAGACCCGCCGGGAAGTGGCCCGGATGGCGCTGGAGAAGCTGATCAGCGACGGCCGTATCCATCCCGCCCGCATCGAGGAGACGGTGGAAAAATGCCGCCGCGAGCTGGAGATCAGCATGAAGCGGGAGGGCGAGAAGGTCGTGATGGACCTGGGGCTGCACGGCATCCACCCCGACATGGTCAAGCTGCTGGGCCGGCTGCGGTTCCGCACCAGCTTTGGCCAGAACGTGCTGAACCACTCGCTGGAGGTGGCCTGGCTGGCCGGGCTGCTGGCCGCCGAGATGGGGGTCAACGTGACCCAGGCCCGCCGCGCCGGCCTGCTGCATGACATCGGCAAGGCGCTGGATCACGAGATCGAGGGCAGCCACATCCAGATCGGCGTGGAGATCGCCCGCAAGTACAAGGAGAATCCCGCCATCATCCATGCCATCGAGGCCCATCACGGCGATGTGGAGCCCAAGACCCCGCTGGCCTTTATCGTGATGGCGGCCGACGCCATCAGCGCCGCCCGGCCGGGCGCCCGCCGGGAGAATCTGGAGAGCTATATCAAGCGCCTGGAGAACCTGGAGGAGATCAGCTGCAGCTTCGAGGGCGTGGATACCGCTTTTGCGGTGCAGGCCGGCCGCGAGGTGCGGATCATGGTCAAGCCGGAGGCGGTCAGCGACGATCAGCTGATCCTGATGGCCCGGGCCATTACCAAGAAGATCGAGGAGGAGCTGGATTACCCCGGTCAGATCAAGGTAAATGTGATCCGCGAGAGCCGCGCGGTGGAATACGCGAAATAATACACCCATACGCGCCGGAACGCGGGTGGAAGGGCACAGCGCCTTCCGCACCTGGTTCCGGCGCGTTGCCGTCTCGCGCAAGAAAGGAAGTTGCCTATGCAGCCTGTATCGCCTTTTGGAAAACGCATCCTGCCGCTTGTGGTGCCGCTGGGCGCGGCGGTACTGGCAGCGGCGTGCCTGCTGCTCTACGGGCTGCGCGCCCGGATCGAGCGAAGTTCCGCCGACGGATGGACCGACGCCAGCGCCCGGCCTACCCTGCATGCGGGGGTGGAGCAGATCGCGCGGGAGGAGGGCTTTCTTTTGCTGACCGGCTGGGCGCTGGACGAGGGTGTGGAATATCAAAGTTACAACTGGGGCAACGGCAGCCAGGTGCGAGGCCCCTGGAATGACAGCCGCCTGGCTCTGCTGGACGCGGAAAACGGCGCGCTGTATCTGCTGCCCACCCAGGCGCGCGCACCGGCGGCGGATGCGTCCTGGCTGCCGGAGGACGGCCTGGACTACGGGCGCTGCTCCCTGACGGCGCGGGTACCGGTGTCCGGTCTGCCCGGTCAGGCGGAGATCTGCGTGACCTTCACCCTGCCTGACGGCAGCCGCTACCTTTACCACACCGGCGAGGAGGTGGGCCTGTGAATCGCACGCGTCGGTTTCTTTCTCCCCGCGCGGGGATCTATCTGGGATTGTTCGCGGTGTTCCTGCTCTTTAACAGCCGGATGGTATTCTGGTCGGACGATCTGCGCTTCCTGGCCGCGCCGGAGCAATACGGCGGGATCGGGAACTGGTTCGCCTACTACTATCAGAACTGGAGCGGCCGGGTGCTGCATCTGGTGTTTGTGCTGGTGGCCCGTATGCCCATCTGGGTGTTTCGCACCCTGAACGCCCTGTTTCTGACCGGTCTGGCCTTCTGTCTGGAACAGCTGGCCGCCTGTTTTGTCCTGCCGGACAGGGAAACGCCTGCCCTGCCCGCCTTGACGCTGGCCGCCGGAGCGCTGGCGGTCTGCACCTCCTCGCTGTTCAACACCGTTCTCTGGGGATGTTCCACCGTCCTGTATCTGTGGGGGCTGACCCTTTGTTTTATAACCGTATGGGTGCTCTGCCTGGCGCTTCAGGGGCGGGAGATTCCGCCTGTGCTCTGGGGCGTAGCGGCGGTCTGCGCCTGCTTTGCCCCCTACGCGGAGCAACCGGCCGCCACCTTGCTGGGCTATCTGCTGGTGCTGCTGGCCGCTTTTATGCTGACCCGGCGGCACATCCCTCTTCCCTTCTGGCCGATCCTGGCGCTTGCGGCGGTGAACAGCGCTGTCAATCTCGCCGCGCCCGGAAACGGCGTGCGCACCTTTGCCGAGACCATCTCCCGCTGGCCCGACTACGGCGGCTACAGCCTGTGGCGGAAACTGGCCCTGGGGCTGAGTTACGGGCTGGACGCCCTGACCGGGCCACTGGCCCGCTATGGATTTATTTTGGCCGCGCTGCTTGCTTTGCGGCTGCTGCTGTGCCGCCGGTGGCTTCCCATGCTGCTGGCCGGGGTCTGCGCCGGATACTGGGCGCTGGCCGCCGCGCGGGACTTTGTGCCGGCCCTGGCCGGGCTGTTTGCCTTTGTGCCGGGCAACGATCTGTACGCAGGCGGCCCCTCGGCCCTGCCGCTGACCTGGCTGGCGCTGTTTTTCTGGTTTCTGCTCTGCGGCGTGCTGCTGACCGACGGAGAGACGATCGACTGGGGAGCCGGCGTCACCGGTCTGGCGGTGCTGGCCAATCTGGTGCTGATGGGATTCACCCCCTCGATTTACGCCTCGCTGGAACGGCCGTTCTATGTGAGCAATATCCTGCTGAATCTGCTGAGCCTTCGCCAGCTGTTCCGCATCGCGCGGGAGAGCCGGCTGCCCCGCGGGCTGCTCTGGGTCCCCGCCGTGCTGCTGGCTGTTTATGGCCTGTTTACCATGTACCGGGCGCTTGCGGTACCGGTGGGATAAAACCGAATAAAAAACGCGCGCAGGGCGCGCCGCCGGTTGGCGGCGCGCCCTGCGCGCGATTTGAAACGATTTGAAACGAAAGATCAGCCTTCGTTCTTCTGCTGTTTTTTGCGGGCCTCGATGGCGGCCAGAGCATCCTTGCGGCTCAGGTCGATGCCGCGCTGGCCAATGTCGGTGACCATAACGATCAGCTCGTCGCCCACCGCGACCACGTCCTCCACCCGCTCCACACGCTTGGTGTCCAGCTTGGAGATGTGGCACAAGCCCTCCTTGCCGGGGGCGATCTCCACAAAAGCGCCGAAGTTCATCAGACGGGTCACGCGGCCCTTGTAGATGGCCCCGATCTCCGGGTCTTCCACGATGGTCTTGATGGTGTGGATGGCCCGGTTGGCGTCGTCGATGTCCACGGCGGAGACGAACACATGCCCGTCCTCCTCCACGTCGATCTTGCAGTTGCAGTTGGCGCAGATCTCCTGGATGACCTTGCCGCCCTTGCCGATCACGTCCTTGATCTTGTCCACCGGGATGACCATGGACAGCATCTTGGGCGCGTACTTGGACAACTGCTCACGGGGAGCCGGGATGACCGGCAGCATGATCTCATCCAGAATGAACAACCGGCCTTTGCGGCACTTTTCGAAGGCCTCCTCAATGATGTCGTAGGTCAGGCCGTCGATCTTGATGTCCATCTGAATGGCGGTGATGCCGTTGTGGGTGCCGCCCACCTTGAAGTCCATATCGCCGTGGAAGTCCTCCACGCCCTGGATGTCCAGCATGGTCATCCAGCGGTCGCCCTCGGTGATGAGGCCGCAGCTGATGCCGGCCACGGGGGCCTTGATGGGCACGCCCGCATCCATCAGCGCCAGGGTGCTGCCGCAGATGGAGGCCTGGCTGGTGGAGCCGTTGGAAGACAGCACCTCGCTGACCAGACGGATGGTATAGGGGAACTCCTCCTGCGAGGGGATCATGGGCAGCAGGGCGCGCTCGGCCAAAGCGCCGTGACCGATCTCACGACGGCCGGGGCTGCGGGGCGCGCGGGCCTCGCCCACCGAGTAGGGCGGGAAGTTGTAGTGATGGATATACCGCTTGTAGGGCTCGGTGCCCAGGTCGTCCATCAGCTGGCTGTCCTTGGTGTTGCCCAGGGTGCAGACGGTGAGCACCTGGGTCTGGCCGCGGGTGAACATGCCGCTGCCGTGTACGCGGGGCAGCAGGCCCACCTCGGCGGCCAGGGGCCGGATCTCGTTGATGCCGCGGCCGTCCACGCGCTTGCCTTCGTCCAGCAGCCAGCGGCGCACCACAAACTTCTGCATCTTGTACATGATCAGTTCGATGGTGGCGGCGTCCAGATCGGGGTACTCCTCCTCCAGACGAGCGCGAATGGGGCTCAGGCGGGCGTCCCGCACGTTCTTGTCGTCGGTATCCATGGCGGCCTTGAAATCGTCCAGATACTTGTCCTTGACGGCATGGTACAGGTCCATATCCAGATCGGCGCTCTGGAACTCCACCTTGGGCTTGCCGATCTCGGCCACGATACCGTTGATAAAGGCAATGACCTTTTTGATCTCGGCATGGGCCATCTTGATGGCGTTCAGCATGGTGGTCTCATCCACCTCGTTGGCGCCGGCCTCGATCATGACGATCTTCTGCTCGGTGGCGGCCACCGTCAGCTGCAGATCGCTCTTTTCCCGCTGCTCCAGGGTGGGGTTGACCACCAGCTCGCCGTCCACCAGGCCCATGAAAACGCCGCCGATGGGACCTTTCCAGGGGATCTCGCTGATGGAAAGGGCGATGGAGGTGCCGATCATGCCGGTGATCTCGGGGCTGCAGTCCTGATCCACGCTCATCACCGTCATGGTGACACAGACGTCGTTGCGCATCTCCTTGGGGAAGAGCGGCCGGATGGGCCGGTCCACCACCCGGCTGGTCAGGATGGCCTTTTCGCCGGGACGGCCCTCGCGGCGCAGAAAGCTGCCGGGGATGCGGCCCACCGCATAGAGTTTTTCCTCAAACTCCACGCTCAGCGGGAAAAAGTCGATGCCCTCGCGGGGCTTCTCGCTCATGGTCACGTTGCAGAGCACCACGGTCTCGCCGTAGCGCACCAGGCAGCTGCCGTTGGACAGACCGCACATCTTGCCGGTCTCCACCACCAGCGGACGGCCCGCCAGTTCCATCTGATAGGTCTTGTAGTGGGGGAAGGTCTCGTGCCGGGACGCGAATTCCAATGCCATTGTTCTACCTCCTGCATCATGGGCGGCGGCGCGCGGCGCGCGGCTGCCGCCCGGGATATTGGCGCCCGCAGCGGGCCCGGCGCGGCTTTAGCAATAAAGCCAGCCGTCTTGGGGGCAAAACGGCTCGATTCACTGCTAAAACACACGCTGACGGACCCTTTGCGGGCTGTGAAAAAACAGAGAGGCAGGCGGCCCGGGACGGCCCGCCTGCCTCAAGGCGACGATTACTTGCGCAGACCCAGCTTGGCGATCAGGGCACGATAGCGCTCGATGTCCTTCTTCTGCAGATAGGCCAGCAGGTTGCGGCGGCGGCCAACCATCTTCAGCAGGCCGCGGCGGCTGTGGTGGTCATGGGGGTTGGCCTGCAGATGCTCGTTCAGGTGATTGATACGGGCGGTCAGCAGGGCGACCTGGACCTCGGGAGAACCGGTGTCGTTCTCATGCACGCGGGCGGACTCGATGATGTTCAGCTTGTTTTCCATAACAGGTACCTCTCTTTTGGTTATTTGCCGGCAGCACAGCGGAGGGAACGAGGGTTCCCTGATACAGGGCATACTCCCCTCGCCGAGCCACGGTATCGATATGTAGTATACCACACCGCCCGCGGGATTACAAGCGGTTTTGGCGGATTTTCACACACGCGCGGCGGAGTATCCCGCCCCGCCGGGGGCAAAGTAGGCGGCGGCTTTGGCCGCGGCGTCCTGCACGCAGGCACGCAGCCCGTCCACCGAATCGAACTTGCGGCTGGGGGCCAGGTATTCATAGAATTCCAGCACCGGCTGCGCGCCGTACAGATCGCCGGAAAAGCCGGGGATGAAGGTCTCGCAGGTGGGGTTTTTCCCGGTCAGATTCACGGTAGGGCGGGTGCCCAGGCCGGTGGCGCCGGCGTACCAGACGCCGTTCACCAGCACGCGGGTGATGTAGATGCCGTAGCGCGGCTGGATGAATCCCTCGGGAAACACCTGGTTGATGGTGGGGAATCCCAGCGTGTGGCCCAGGCCCTGGCCGTGTTTTACCGGGAAGTCGATCCGGTAAGGCCGGCCCAGCATGGCGTTGGCGGCGGCCACATCGCCGGCCTCCAGCGCGGCCCGGATGCGGGTGGAACTGACGCTTTGGCCCTGCCAGAGAGCCATCGCCACCTGCACCACCCGGATGCCCCGCGCCCCGCAGAGCGCGCGCAGGGTGTCCACGTTGCCGGCGGCCTTTTTGCCGAAGGTGAAGTTATCGCCGCAGAACACAGCTTTTGCGTGGAAAGCGTTTACCAGGATCTGATCCACGAACTCCTCGGGAGACTGGTCGCAGACCGCCTCAAAAGGGGGTTCCAGATAGACCTGGACCCCCAGCTGCGCCATGACCCGGCGCTTGTCGGCCTCGGTCTCCAGCCGGCCGCCCTTGAGCCGGTGGGACAGCGGCAGCCGGAAGGTAAACACCCCGGCGGCCAGGCCCTCGGCACGGGCACATTCCACGGCGGCCCGGATCACCGACTGATGCCCGATGTGGATCCCGTCAAAGAAACCCAGGGCCACCGCGCTCCCCTGCGCGCAGCCCAGGTCCTGCAATGTATCGCTGATCTGCAAGGAACGGTTCATCCTCTCTCAATAAACAGTTTTTCCGCCCGGAGCGCGCCGTCCGCATCCACCCGGCCCACCCCGAGAAAGCCGCCGTCCGGCCCGTAGAGCCGGTAGCGCCCGGCGGGATGGCCGCATCGCCAGGCGGGCGCGCCGTTGGTCAGCCGGTCCACGGCGGCTCCGTCGGCGGTGAGGGCGGGCAGCTGGGCAAACACCGTGTCCAGCCCGATCAGCAGGCCGGGCAGCTGCTCCCCCGCCGCCAGGATCGCGTCCAGCGTATGGCTGTCAGCCAGAGTGTAGGCCCCGGCCCTGGTACGGCGCAGTTCGGCCATGGTGGCCACGGTGCCCAGCGCCGCGCCGATCTCCTCCAGCAGCACCCGCACATAGGTGCCCTTGCCGCAAAAGATGCGCAGCCGGTACTCGTTCTCACCGCACCGGCCCAGATATTCCAGTTCATGGATGACCACCGGCCGGGGGGCGCGCGCCACCTCTTTGCCCTGGCGGGCGGCCTTGTAGAGGGGCACGCCCCCCACCTTGACCGCCGAGTACATGGGCGGCAGCTGCATCTGCGGCCCCACAAACCGGGGCAGCACAGCCCGCAGTTCCGCTTCTCCCGCCGTGACGGGGGCGGTCTCCACCACCGTGCCGGTCACATCGCCGGTGTCGGTGCGCACGCCCAGGCGGATCACCGCCTCATACTCCTTGTTGTGGTCGGTCTGCAGATCCACCGCCTTGCGGGCGGGGCCTACAAAGACCGGCAGTACCCCGGTGGCCATCGGGTCCAGGGTGCCGGAATGGCCCAGCTTGCGGGTATGCAGCACCCCGCGCAGCTTGGCAAGCACGTCAAAGCTGGTCCAGCCGGCGGGCTTATCCACCACCAGTACCCCGTTCAGCGAACTCATTCTTCCTCCTGCACGGCGGCGGCCATACGGCGGAACTCCTTCTCCACCTCGTCCAGTACTGCCTGCTTGGCGTTTTCCAGGTTGCCTTCCAGCTCGCAGCCGGCGGCCTGATTGTGGCCGCCGCCGCCCAGCCGGCGGGCGATGGCGCAGGCGTCCACCCCTTTTACGGTGCGCACGCTGATCTTGCAGCTGCCGGCGGGCAGCTGGCGCATGGTGACGCCCACCTGCACCCCCTCGATCATGCGGGGAAGGCTGGTGAGCCCCTCCAATTCGCCGGGTGTGACCCCGCTGCCGGCGATCTGCTCTTTGGTCAGGCAGATCACGGCGCAGCGGCCGTCAAAGAAATATTCCAATCCGGCCAGCGCCATCCGCTCGATCTCCATAAGCGCCCGGGACTTGTTCTCAAACAACAGCGGATTGAGTTCCTCCACGCGGGCGCCCAGTTCCATGAGCCGGGCGGCGGTGCGGTGGGTGCGGGCGGTGGTGTTGGCGAACTTGAAGCAGCCGGTGTCGGTGGACAGGCCGGTGTACAGGCAGTCCGCGATGAGCGGGGTGATCTCGGCCCCCAGCAGGGGGATCAGATCGGCCAGGATCTCGGAGGTGGCGGCGGCCGATTCATCCAGCAGGGTCTCCCCCGCGTAGCCGGCGTTGGAGCCGTGATGGTCGATGCACAGGTCCACCCGCTCGCTAAAGGGCCGCGCCCCGTCCCCGAACAGCTGGATACTGGCCACGTCAATGGCCGCCACGCAGCCGGGGGTGAACTGGTCCGGCGTGTAGAGCGGGATCTGCATATAGCTGTACATGGCCGGGATGGGATCGGCGCAGAATACCGCCGCCCGCTTGCCCAGCCCCCGCAGCGCGTGGCACAGAGCCGCGGCGCTGCCGGTGGTGTCCCCATCGGGATTTTTATGGCACAGAAGCAGGATGTCCTCCGCGTTCAAAAGGCGGCTGACCATCTCCTCCGGCTGTAAACGATCCGTCATGGATACCCTCCTTTCGGCTTACTCGCCCCGGGCCGGGTCGTCCTTTTCCAGGCCGGCCAGCAGCTCGTTGATGTGAGCCGCGTAGGCGGCGCCGTCGTCGGCGCAGAAGACAAAGCGCGGGGCTTTGCGGATGTGCATGCGGCGGGAGATCTCGGTGCGCACATGGCCGCTGGCCTTGTTGAGCGCCTTGACCGCCTCGGCGGTGGCCTGATCGGAGGCCCCCATCACGCTGATATGCACCCGGGCCTGGTCCAGGTCCGGGGTCACGTCCAGCCGGGTGACGGTGAGCAGGCCCGCGCCGGTCAGGCGCGGGTCCTTCATCTGGCCGATGATGCCGATGACCTCCCGCTTCATATCCTGGGCCAGACGGCCCTGGTTTTTACTGGGCATGGTACGCCCTCCTCTCAGTCACGATACTCCTCGAGGATGTAGGCCTCGAAGATATCGCCCTCCTTGATATCGGAGAATTTCTCCAGCGTGACGCCGCACTCATAGCCCTGGGCCACTTCCTTCACGTCATCCTTGAAGCGGCGCAGCGAGGCGATCTCGTCTTCGGTGATCACGATTCCGTCCCGCACCACGCGGATCTTGCTGGAACGGGTGATCTTGCCCTCCAACACATAGCTGCCGGCCACCAGGCCCACGCTGCTGATCTTGTAGACCTGACGCACCTCCAGACGACCCTGCTCCACCTCGCGGATCTTGGGAGCCAGCATGCCTTTCATGGCGTCGGTCACGTCGTTGATGGCGTCGTAGATGACCCGGTACATCCGCATCTCCACCTCGGCCTGGGCGGCCTCGTCCTTGGCGATGGGGTCGGGACGGACGTTGAAGCCGATGATGATCGCGCCGGAGGCGTTGGCCAGCATCACGTCGGATTTGTTGATGGCGCCCACGCCGGTGTGGATGACCTTGACCCGCACCTCGTCGTTGCTGATCTTCTCCAGGCTCTGCTTGACCGCCTCGGCGCTGCCCTGCACGTCGGCCTTGACGATGATGTCCAGTTCCTTGCGCTCACCCTCGGCGATCTGGCTGAACAGATTGTCCAGTGTGACCTTCTGGTAGGTGCTGAACTGCCGCTCCTTGGCCTCGGCGGCGCGCTGGTCGGCCAGTTCGCGGGCCAGCTTCTCGTCGGCCACCGCGTCGAACAGATCGCCCGCGGCGGGCACCTCGGTCAGGCCGGTGATCTCCACGGGGGTGGAGGGGCCGGCCTCCTCGATATACTGGCCTTTGTCGTTCTTCATGGTGCGCACCCGGCCCACGGCGGTGCCGGCGATGATGCAGTCGCCTTTATGCAGGGTGCCGTTCTGCACCAGGATGGTCGCCACGGGGCCCTGGCCCTTGTCCAGCCGGGCCTCCACCACAGCGCCCTTGGCGCGGCGGTTGGGGTTGGCCTTGAGTTCCTTGACCTCGGCCACCAGCGCGATGCTCTCCAGCAGTTCCTTGATGCCCTGGCCGGTCACGGCGGACACCGGCACGCAGATCACGTCGCCGCCCCACTGCTCAGGCACCAGCTCGTACTGGGTGAGCTGTTCCATGACCCGCTCCGGGTTGGCGGTGGGCTTATCCATCTTGTTGATGGCCACGATCACCGACACCTGGGCCGCCTTGGCATGGTTGATGGACTCGATGGTCTGAGGCATGATGCCGTCGTCAGCCGCCACCACCAGCACGGCGATGTCGGTCATATTGGCGCCGCGGGCGCGCATGCTGGTGAAAGCCTCGTGGCCCGGAGTGTCCAGGAAGGTGATGGGTTTGCCGCCGGACATCACCTGATACGCGCCGATGTGCTGGGTGATGCCGCCGGCCTCGCCCTCGGTCACATGGGTCTTGCGGATGGCATCCAGGATGCTGGTCTTGCCGTGGTCCACGTGGCCCATGACCACCACCACCGGCGGACGCTCCACCAGATCGGCCTCGTTGTCGTCCTCCACCTCGAACAGCCGTTCCTCGATGGTGACATGGATCTCCTTCTCCACCTTGGCGCCGAACTCCTCGGCCACGATGGCGGCGGTGTCGTAGTCGATCACCTGGCTCACGCTGGCCATAACGCCCAGGCCCATAAGTTTCTTGATCACGTTGCTGGCGGTCTGCTTCAGACGGCTGGCCAGCTCGCCCACGGTGATCTCGTCGGGGATCTGCACCTTCAGCTGGGCTTTGCGGGCCTTCTCCAGCTGGATGCGCTGCAGCCGCTCGGCCTCGGTCTCGCGGCGTTTGGGGAAGGGCTGACGGCCCCGGTTCTTATTGTTGGTGAACTTCTGCTTGTTGCCGGCGGGGGTGGGCTTGCGGCGGTTCTCCACGTTTTTGGTGCCCGCCAGTTCGGTATACCGCTCGTTGAATTTATCCAGGTTCACGTCCACGGTACGGGTGTCCACCACCTTGGTGACCACCTCCCGCTTGGGCGCTTCCGCCGGCTGGGCGGGCTGGGCCGCGTCCTGCTTTTTCTTGTCTTTTTTATGCCGGGGGGCGGGCATCTCCACCACGGTGCCGTCGGCCTTTTTCAGGATCTCGCTCTCCTTGGGCTTGGGTTTCGGGGCGGAATCCAGATAGGCGTCCAGGCTGGGCTCCTCCGCCTCACGGGTGAAATGCTCAAAAATGTAGTTCAGTTCGGCCTCGTCCAGGTTGGAGGCGGTCTTTTTCGCCTCGCCGCCCCGGGCGGCCAGCAGGTCAATGATCTGCTTGGCCGGCTTGTTCAGGTCCTTGGCAACTTCGCTTACTTTATATTTGATAACCATTAGCGGTCCTCCTTTGTCTGCGTCAGGCTGTTCTTGCACAGAACGGCGAGGTTTTGGTCGATCACGGCGAACACCCCCACCGGCTTGCGGGCGATGGCAGCCAGTTCGGCCTGGGTGTGGGGCAGCGTCACCACCGGCGCCAGCCCCTCACAGAAGTTCTGCACCCGCCGGGCCGTTTTGGGGCTCAGGTCGGCGGCCAGCAGTACCAGCTGCGCCCGGCCCCGCGCCACATTGTCGGCCACCGGGTCGAAGCCCATCACGAGCTTGCCCGCCCGCCGGCAGAGTGACAGGGCCTGAAAGGCTTTGTCACTGGTCATGGGCGGCCTCCTTCATCTGCTGCTCCAGGGCGTCGTACACCTCGGGGGGGATGGGGGTATCCAGCGCGCGCTCGATCCGTTTGGCTTTGCGGGCCTTGGCCAGGCACTGGACGCTGGGGCACACATAGGCGCCGCGGCCTGGCTTTTTGCCCGCCAGGTCCAGCGAGATCTCCCCCGCCGGGCTGCGCACCACCCGCACCAGTTCCTTTTTGGGTTTGGATTCGTTGCAGCCCAGGCACCGACGCAGCGGGATCTTTCGTTGTTGCATCTGCGGGGTCACTCCTTTCCGGATTCTGTGCGAGGGGCGCTGCCCTTCGCGAAATTATTCCTCGCCGTAGTAGCCGCTCTCAGGGCGGATATCGATATTATACCCCGTCAGCCGGGCGCAGAGGCGTGCGTTCTGGCCCTTGTTGCCGATAGCCAGGCTCAGCTGAGCGTCGGGCACGGTGACCCGGCAGCTGCGGGTGTCGCCTTCCAGCAGTTCCACCTTCAGCACCTTGGCGGGGCTGAGGGCGGCGGCAATAAACTGGGTGATGTCCTCGCTCCAAGGGATCACGTCGATCTTTTCGCCGTTCAGCGCTTCCACGATCTTGGACACCCGGCAGCCGTGCACGCCGATGCAGGCGCCCTGCGGATCCACGTTGGGATCTTTGCTGGCCACGGCGATCTTGGTGCGGGCGCCGGCCTCGCGGCTGATCGCCTTGATCTCCACGGTGCCGTCGAATATCTCGGGCACCTCCATCTCGAACATCCGTTTGACCAAGCCCGGATGGGTGCGGCTGATCATGACCTTGGGCCCCCGCTCGGTGACGATCACATCCACCACGTAGACCTGCAGATGCTGGCCCTCGTAGTATTCCTCGCCGGGCACCTGCTCGCCCTTGGGCAGGATGGCGTTGCCGCCCTTGCCCAGATCCAGCGCCACGATGCCCCGCACCGGGTCGATGGAGGTGACGGTGCCGCTGACGATCTCATGGGCCTTGGACTGCATCTCGCTGTACTGCAGGCTGCGCTCGGCCTCCCGGATGCCCTGCCGGATCACGTGCTTGGCCGTCTGGGCGGCGATGCGGCCGAACTCCTTGGTCTTGAGCGGGGTGACCACCCGGTCGCCCACCGCGTAGGTCTTGCGGATGGCGTGGGCTTCCTCCAGGGTGAGCTGGGTGTGGGGATTCTCCACCTCGTCCACCACGTCCCGCACCAGCGAAACGCCAAATTTGCCGGCGTCGGGGTCGATCTCCACCAGGACGTTGTCGTCCTCGACCTCGTAATCCTTTTTGACGGCGATCACGATGGCGGCGCGGATCTTCTCCACCATATCGCTCACGGCGATGCCCCGCTCCTTGCACAGCTGGGCCAGCGCCTCAAAAAACTCGTTGTTCATTTTTGCGATATCCTCCTGTCTATAGTATGCGGTTTTCTTCCGCGGGAATCGTGGTTCAGCCAAACAGGTCCTCATCGTCGCACAGCTTGATAAAGCTGGCGGCGGCGGCTTCAAAGCGCACCGGGCCCTCGGGAGTCTCCAGGGTGACCATCCCGTCCTCCTTGCCGGCCAGCACGCCGGCCAGGTCCCGGCGGCCCTGCTCGTCCGGACGGATCAGCCGGGCGGCCACCTTCTGGCCGCGGCAGAGGGCAAAATGTTCCTCCCTCGTCAGGCGCCGGCCCAGGCCGGGGCTGCCCACCTCCATGTAGTAACTCTGCTCGATGGGGTCGGCGGCGTCGATCACCGGGTCGATGGCCCGGCTCACCGCCTCGCAGGTATCGGTGTCCAGCGGAATGTCCCGGTCGATCAGGATGCGCAGGAACCAGTCCGGCCCTTCCTTTTCAAACCGCACGTCCCACAGCCGCAGGCCCATACCCTCCACCACCGGACGCACCAGAGCCTCCACCACCTGCACGGTGCTGGGGCCGCCTTTTGCCTTCGCCATGAAAAACCTCCTAAACAAACAAGAAAAGCGGACCTTGCGGCCCACTTTCCATGTTGATCATCGTACAGTAGCACTATACCACAACCCCTTGCTATTTGCAAGTGTTTTGCGGGATTTGGCCGGTTTTGAACCGCTCCAGGCCCAAAAGCCGGCGCAGACGGGCAGCCGCCGGGCGCTCCACCCCATAGGTAAGCAGCACCGCCGCCGCCAGTGAGACCGCCAGGATCAGCGCGAAATAGCGCCACATCCAGGCGGTGTTGCCCAGCTGGTTGGGCGGGGTATCTCCTTGCCAGGGGGGCAGGCGCAGGTGGTATTTGAGCTGCACCGCCAGCCACTGGTGCCACATGTAATATTGGAAGCTGATCCCGCTCAGAAAGGCCCAGAGCCGCCCGCCGGGCAGCCGCACCCCCAGGCAGAGGCCGATGAGCGCCAAGGTCAGACAGCCGATCAGCGGCATCCGCCAGATCAGCTGGGCGTGCTGGATATCCCCCATGTCGTTCATGCAGCGCAGCACCCGGGCGGCGGCCCACAGACCCCCCACCGCCAGCGCGGAAAAGCCCCATCGGCCCCGGCCGCGCACCCGGCAGCCCAGCTGCGCCACCGCCAACGCCGCCGCAAAGCCCAGCGCCAGCACCCCGGCAAAGGCGGGCAGCTGGTTGAAGGCGAAGGAGTATCGCCAATCCTCCAGCCCCAGAGCCCAGGCGGTGTACCCCGCCTGTACCGCGCACAGCCCCAGAAAGGTCAGTGCCGGCCGGGCCCGGAAGGCCCGGGCCAGCAGCGGGAACAGCAGGTAGAACTGAACCAGCACCCCCACCGTCCAGAGGGCGCCGTTGGTGCGGGCCCAGATATAGCTCTCCGGGAAAAGGGTGGGGATGAGCAGCAGATGGGCAAGCACATCCTTGACCAGATGGGCGTCCAGCCCCTGCTGCACCGCGTTCGCCGCGCCGCCCACCAGGGTGGCCAGCCAGTAGCCGGGCACCAGACGCACCAGCCTCCGGCGCCAGAATCCCGCGCAGCCGGCGAAGGGCCGCCCCTCGGCCGCGTCCAGCCCATGGGGCAGCCAGAGGCAGAAGGCGGACAGCAGGATCATCCCGTCCACCCAGGCGCAGCCGGTGCGCAGCAGATAGTCCAGCCGCCCGCCGCCGATCCAGGTCTGCTGCCAGAAATGGAAGGCGGCCACCATCCCGATGGCCAGTACCCGGAACACGTCCGCGCCCCGGGGCCGGGCCAGCTCCCGCCGCCAGGCGGGCGTTTCGGTCACAGCACCCATTCGCCCTTCTCGAAGATGGAAACCTCCCGGCCGTCGGCGGTCCAGCCGGTGACGGTCATGGTGGCGCTGCCCACCATCACGTCCTCATGGATATCCGACTGGTTCAGCCCCTTGGCGGCCAGGGCGGGCTTCTCCATGGTCACGCCGCCCCGGATATTCTCGGGATACCCCTCACCAAAGGCAATGTGGCAGGCGGCGTTCTCGTCAAACAGGGTGTTGTAGAACAGCACCCCGGCCTGATTGATGGGGCTGGAAGCGGGCACCAGGGCCAGCTCCCCGATATGGGCCGCGCCCTCGTCGCTGGCCAGCATCTCCTTCAGCGGCTGTTCCCCGACCCGGGCGGCGCAGCGCACCGCCTTGCCCTTCTCAAACCAGACGGTGAAGTCCTCCACCAGCTGGCCGTTGTAGACAAAGGGCTTGGTGCCCTTGACCACCCCGTCCACCTTGTCCCGATGGGGGGCGGTGAACACCTCCTCGGTGGGGATGTTGGCGATAAAGTCCGCGCCGGCGGGGGTGGTGCTGCTGGCCCCGGCCCAGACCGCGTCATCGGCCAGGCCCACCATCAGGTCGGTGCCCTCAGGGGTGGTCATCCGCACCCGCACCAGGCCCAGGGCGTTGAGGGTGTCCCGCCGGGCCGCCATGGCGGCCACATGCTCCCGCCCGGCCTCAGTCACGCTGCGGCCGGGCTGCACCCGGCAGGCGGTAAAGATGCGCTGCCACAACGCCTCCACCGCCTCCGCCTGCGTCATGCCCGGGAACACCTTGCCCGCCCAGGCCGGGGACGGGACGGCCACGATGCACCACTGTACCCGGTTGGACATGGTGTAGGCCTGCCAGGGGCGCAGCGCCGTCTGGCGGGCCAGGGCCACCCGGTTCACCTTGCCCGCGTCCAGGCCCTTGTACAATTCCGGGTTCTCGGTCACCACATGCAGGACGCACACCCCGCCGGGAGCCTCCGCGTAGTCCAGGTAGCTGCGCAGCAGCCAGGGCTTGTTGTCGCAGAGCACCGACTCCTCCGCCTTTTCCATATCCAGGCGGGAGAGCTGCTCATCCTTGTAGCGAACCTGCACCCGGGCGGCCCCGGCCTCATAGCCGGCGGCGGCGCACATCCGGGCAAAGGCCGCGCTATCCACCGGGGCGTGGATGATCAGGGTCTGGCCGGGCTGCACGTTCACCCCCACCTTCACCGCGAAATCGGCGTATTCCCGCAACAGTTTTGAATCCATAGTTTCTCCTTTTCCTTTCAAAAAAGCGGCGCGTGTCCTGTTCGCAGGGCGCGCGCCGCCGGGTTTACCGCTTAAAACTCCACTTTTTTCTCGATGTAGGCGCGCAGTTCGCTGATGGGCATACGCACCTGCTCCATGGTATCCCGGTCGCGGACGGTGACGCAGTTGTCGCCGGCTTTCTCCGCGTCGCCCACCGTGTCAAAGTCCACGGTGATGCACAGCGGGGTGCCGATCTCATCCTGCCGGCGGTACCGCTTGCCGATGGAACCGGCTTCGTCGTAGTCCACCATAAAGTAGCGGCTCAACTCGGAGCGGATCTCCTGGGCCTTGTCCCCCAGCTTCTTGCTCAGGGGCAGCACGGCGGCCTTGAAGGGGGCCAGGAAGGGATGCAGTCGCAGCACCACCCGCACGTCCTCCTTGCCCTTGGCGTCGGTCAGGTGCTCCTCGTCGTAGGCGTCGCACAGGAAGGCCAGCGCCACCCGGTCGGCGCCCAGAGAGGGCTCGATCACGTAGGGGATGTAGTGCTCGCCGCTCTCCTGGTCAAAGTACTCCAGGCTCTTGCCGCTGGCCTCCTGGTGGCGGCCCAGGTCGTAGTCGGTACGGTCGGCGATGCCCCACAACTCGCCCCAGTCGGTGAACGGGAAGGCGTACTCGATGTCGGTGGTGGCGCGGGAGTAGAAGGCCAGCTCGGCGGGCTCGTGGTCCCGCAGGCGCAGGTTCTCCTCCCGGATGCCCAGGCTCAGCAGCCAGTTTTTGCAGAAGTCCTTCCAGTAGGCGAACCACTCCAGGTCGGTGCCGGGCTTGCAGAAGAACTCGCACTCCATCTGCTCGAACTCCCGGGTGCGGAAGGTGAAGTTGCCCGGGGTGATCTCGTTGCGGAAGGCCTTGCCCACCTGGCAGACGCCGAAGGGCAGCTTGCGGCGGGTGGTGCGCTGGATGTTGGCGAAGTTGACAAAGATGCCCTGGGCGGTCTCGGGCCGCAGGTAGCAGACCGAGGAGCTGTCCTCGGTGACGCCGATGGCGGTCTTGAACATCAGGTTGAACTTGCGGAGGGGGGTAAAGTCGTGCTTGCCGCAGACCGGGCAGACCACCTGATCGTGCTCGGCGATGAACTGGTCCATCTCGTCAAAGCTCATGGCGTCCACGTTCACGTCGGGGAACTCGTCGGCGATCAGCTTGTCGGCGCGGTGGCGGGCCTTGCAGGCGCGGCAGTCCAGCAGCGGGTCGGAGAAGCTGGCCACATGGCCGGTGGTGACCCAGGTCTGGGGGTTCATCAGGATGGCGGCGTCGAGGCCGACGTTGTAGGGGCTTTCCTGGACGAACTTTTTCAGCCACGCCTTTTTGACGTTGTTTTTGAATTCGACGCCGAGGGGGCCGTAGTCCCAGCTGTTGGCGAGACCGCCATAGATTTCACTGCCGGGGAAGATATAACCGCGGCTCTTGCAGAGGTTGACAATCATATCAAGCGTTTTTTCGCTGTTTTTCATCTGTGTTGACATCCTTTCATCGGAATACATTCTCTCTCATATTATAAACACAAATCCCCCCAAGGTCAAGGGGAAAACGGTATCCGGGTGCCGGTTTTGGAGCAAATTGAATAATCTGTAAATATTTTGTTCTTTTGCAACATTTCTGTGTCAAAATGGTACTTATATTATATACAGGTTATAGACAGAGCAGATATTTTTACATGGTAATGCTTCAATCGCTGTCAGAATTCTTTACCGCCGTTGTCGAATGTGGTATAATTTATATACATGCAGGAGCGCGGCTTTCTGATCCAAAACATTTGGCATATCCGGCAGCGGATCTGCATATATTTGATTTTGACAATAGGGTGCAGGCCGATGATACTGCTCCTGGAAAGGATGGACAAACATGAGTTT
>CASFJO010000088.1 GCA_949295035.1 uncultured Gemmiger sp. | reverse complement strand
GGGCAGCGCGGCCAGCAGCCTCTCGGCCCCTACCAGCCAGTCCGCCCCGGCCAGTGCCGCGGCGGCCTCGGCGGTGAGGGTCTCGCCCCCGCCCGCCCCCATGGCGATCAGATCGACCTGCATTGTATCATCTCCCTGCATCGTTCGCGCACTTCTTCGTAGGTATAGTCCGGCCCGTCGGACGTCGGGCGGCCCAGCACCACCAGCCGGGCGCCGGCGGCCCGGGCGGCCTGGGCCTTGTCGGCAAAGCCGCCCGCCTTGCCCCCGTCCTTGGTGACCAACCAGGCGATGCGGTACTCCCGCAGCATGGCCTCGTTGAAATCCCGGGAAAAAGGCCCCTGCAACGCCAGGATATGGCTGTGGGGCAGCCCCGCCGCCTCGCAGGCGGCAAGGCTGGCCGCCGTGGGCAGCACCCGGGCCCAGACCCGGCTTGCCAGGGCTTTGTAACAGCCCACCGTGTTGGCCCCGGTGGCCAGCAGGATGTTGCCGGCCTGCCCTGCCAGGAACCGGGCGGCGGCATCCGCGTCCGGCAGCAGCACGATGTCGTCGGGCAGTTCGCTTTGGGGCCGGGCCAGCCGCAGCCGCCGCACCCCGGCCCCCTCGCAGGCGGCGCGGATGTTGGCGCTGGCCGCCGCGGCGTAGGGGTGGGTGGCGTCCACGCACAGATCCTGCCCGGCCAGAGCCGCGGCCATGGCCGATAGCTCCATCCGCCCGGTGAGGATGGTGAGGCCCGGGATGTCCGCCAGTTCTTCCGCGCCAAGGGGGGTGGCCACGCTCACCGTGACCGCCGCGCCCATGGCTGCCAGATCCGCCGCCAGAAGCCGCCCCTCGGTGGTGCCGCCAAACAGAAAGATCTTCATTCCTTCGCCTCGTAGCCCCGTGGGGTGACCATCTTCTCCCCCTGCCGGCGGGTGGCGGCGTTGCCGATAAAGACGGTGGTGAACATGTCCACCGTTTCCTCTCGCAGGGCCGCCAGGGTCAGCACCCGGCTCTCCTGGCCGTCCCGGCCGATGTTGCGCACCCAGCCGCAGACGGTATCCGGGCTTTTGCCCGCCGCCAGCAGGATGTCGCAGGCGCGGCGCAGATAGTCCGCCCGCTTGCGGGAGGAGGGGTTGTACAGGCAGACCACAAAATCCCCCTCCCCGGCGCAGCGCAGCCGGGTCTCGATGGCGGACCAGGGGGTGAGCAGGTCGGACAGGCTGATCACACAGAAATCGTGCATGAGCGGCGCGCCCAGCACCGCCGCGCCGGCGGTGGCGGCGGTCACGCCCGGCACCACCTCCAGCTCCACGCTGGGGAACTCCCCGGCCATCTGGTAAATGGGGCCGGCCATGCCGTAGACCCCCGCGTCTCCGCTGCAGACCATCGCCACGGTGCGCCCGGCGGCGGCTGTTTCCAGCGCCCAGCGGCACCGTTCCCGCTCCCGGGTCATGGGGGTGGTATACACCTCTTTCTCCGGGTAGAGGGGGCGCACCAGGTCGATGTACACGGTGTAGCCGCAGAGCACCTCCGCCTTTTCCATGGCGGCCCGGGCCGCCGCGGTCATTCCTTCCGGGCCGCCGGGGCCCAGCCCTACGATATACAGTTTATTCATCCTGCCACCGCCAATCCGGGGCAAAGGGCGCCAGGGCCAGTGCCATGGTCACGCCGTTGCCCGCCTGTTTTTTTAGGATAAGTTTGCCGCCCGCGGCCAGCACGGCGGCCCGCTCGCAGACGTTGTCCACGCCGGTGACCCGGCGCACAAAATCCGAGGGGGTAAACTCCCCCGGCGCGTTTTGCAGCTGAGCCGCCGAAAACACCGTCAGCGGCCAGCCGTGGGCCCGGCAGAACTCCGCCAGGCCCGGTTCGTTTTGTTTCAGGTCGATGGTGGCCACGCCCCGGACGGCCGCGGCGCACACATCCCCTGCCTCCAGCACAGCGGCCAGGGCCTGTTCCAGCGATTCCCGGGAGGCGCCTCGGCGGCAGCCCACCCCCAGCACGGCGATGGGCGGCACCAGGCGCAGCGCGCCGGTATCCGCGCCGGACAGGCTCAGGGACACGTCCGCGGGCCCGTCTCCATCGGCAAGAGCCACCCCCTCAGGGGGCGCGCCGGCGACGGGCCAGCGGCTGGCGACGGTCACCGTCCCGCCGGCCAGCAGTTTGCCGGAAACCGCACGGATACGCCCCACATCCAGCAGCCGGAAGCCCTGCACCCGGGCCCACTCGTCCACCGCGAACCGGCCGTTCACGTCGGTGGCGGTGGTGATGACCGGGGTGCCGCCGCACACGGCGGCGATGCGCCGGGCCAGCCGGTTGGCACCGCCCAGGTGGCCGCTGGCCAGCGGGATGGCAAACCGCCCCGCCTCGTCCACCGCCACCACCGCCGGGTCGGTGGCCTTGCTTTGCAGGTGAGGCGCGATGGCCCGCACCGCGATCCCCGCCGCCCCCACGAACACCAGCGCGTCGGCATAAGCAAAGGCGTCTGAGGTCCAGCCGGCCAGGGTGACCGCGCCGCCGCAGCGGGCGGCCTCGCCGCCGAGGGCGTCGGCCAGCCGCGCCGCCAGCGCCTGGCCCCTGTCGGTAAAGGCCAGCAGCCGGACGGTCATTTCGACGCCTCCCGGAATCCGGTGGCGAAGCCCGGGTCGTACAGACAGCTGCGGTCGTAACTCTCGCCCAGGAAATCCCCCACCAGTACCAGGGCGGTGTGGGTGATGCCGTGGGCCTGGCCGGTCTCGGCCAGGCGGCCCAGCGGGCAGCGCAGCACCTTTTCCTCCGGCCAGCTGGCCTTATAGACCAGGGCGGCGGGGGTGGCCTCGGTGTAGGCGCCTTTCAGCAGTTCGGTCTGCAGCGCGGGCAACATCCCCGCCGAGAGGAACACCACCATGGTGGCCCCGTGGGCGGCCAGGGCGGCGATGCCCTCCCGCTCGGGCACCGGGGTGCGGCCGGCCATCCGGGTGATGATGACCGACTGGCTCACCCCGGGCAGGGTATACTCGGCCGAGAGGGCCGCCGCCGCCCCGCAGAAGCTGGACACGCCGGGGGTGTCGTCGTAGGGGATGTTTTCCGCGTCCAGCCGGTCCATCTGCTCCCGGATGGCGCCGTACAGGCAGGGGTCGCCGGTGTGCAGCCGCACCACGTCCTCCCCCTTTTGATGGGCCGTCCGGATGACCTCCAGTACCTGTTCCAGGGTCATGCGGGCGCTGTTATAGACCGCGCACCCTTCCCGGCACAGGCCCAGCAGGGCCGGATTGACAAGGCTGCCCGCGTAGATGACCACATCGGTCTTGCGCAGCAGTTCCTCCCCCCGGCGGGTGATCAGGTCCGGCGCGCCGGGGCCCGCCCCCACAAAGTGTACCATGGGTCACTCCTCCTCTTTCACGACGATGGTGGCAAAGTAGCCCGCGTCCACCGGCGCGGCGTTCTTTGACAGATCGGGCCGGACCATCTCGTCCGGCAGGCCGCAGTTGCAGACCAGGGCGCTGTGCTCCAAAAGGCCCCGGGCAGCCAGCCGCTCCAGCACGGCGGGCATCTGGCGGCCGCTCTTCATAAGGACCTTGGTGCCGGGCAGCGCCAGCGCCTCGTCCAGCGCGGCCAGGTCGCCGCCGGGCAGGATGTGCAGCGGGGTGCGGATGCCGGTGAGACTGGTGTTCAGCCGGGCGGCCACCGCGCAGAAGCTGGTGACCCCGGGCACCATCCGGGTCTCGTACCCCTGGTCCCGCAGGATCCGGGCCAGATACTGGGCGGTGGCGTAGACCGACACATCCCCCAGGTTCAGCATGGCCACGTCCCGCCCGGCGTCCAGCTGCTGACGCACCTGGGCCGCGGCCGCCTCGTGGGCGGCGTGCTGGGTGGCTTTGTCCCGGGCCATGGTGAAGTGCAGCGGCAGGATGGTCTTGCCGGTCAGGTCCGCCGCCTGGCGGGCGATGGAGAGGGCCAGCATCTCCCCGCTGGAGGTCTGGGGCGCGGCCACCACCGGGCAGCGCTCCAGGGTGCGGATGGCTTTCAGGGTGATAAGTTCCGGGTCGCCGGGGCCTACCCCCACACTGTAGAATACGCCCTTGGCCGGGCTCATTGCAGTTTCATGTTCCATGCCTGTACGATCTCCTTTGCGCCCGCGGTCAAGCCCAGCAGGCCGTATTGATTGGTAAAGAGGGCCGCCCCCACCCGGTAGGCGCCGCCGGCGCGGCGGGCAAGGCGCTGGTCGATGGCCGCCAGCAGGCCGGTCAGAACCGGCGCGCGCAGCCCGGCAGCGTCCAGCACCGCCAGGGCCGCGTCCACCGTGGGGGTGGCCATCAAAGCCCGGCAGGTGTCGGTGTTTGCGCCGCAGACCGCCGCATGAGCGCAGAGCAGCTCGGCCCGACAGTCGGCGGTGCGGCTGTGGGTGTTCATCACGCTGCCCGCCAGCTTGACCAGCTTGCCCGCGTGGCCCACCAGCAAGATCTCCGTAAAGCCCTGCACCGCCGCCTCATCCAGCGAATCCCCGATAAAGTTGGAACAACAGACCACCGGCACCGGGGCCGGGCCCAGCGCTTTCAAAAAGGCCTCCCCGTAATGGCCGGGGGTCAGGATGACCCGGTGTTCTCCCCGGGCGGCGGCCTGCCGCAGATCCAGAGCGATGGTGTCCAGCAGGGCCTGTTCGCTCATGGGTTCCACGATGCCGGTGGTGCCCAGGATCGAGATCCCCCCCACGATGCCCATGTGGGGATTGAAGGTCTTTTTTGCCAGTTCCTCCCCGCCGGGCACGCAGACGGTCACCGCCAGGCCCCCCGCCTCACCGCAGGCGGCACGCACCGCCTCCACTTCCCTGGCGATCATCGCCCGGGGCACCCGGTTGATGGCCGCCGCGCCGGGGGGCTGGTCCAGCCCTGGCAGGGTCACCCGGCCCACGCCGGGGCCGCCGTCAATGGTGATGTCCGACCCTGCCGCCCGGCGCACCCGCGCTTCGATCCAAGCGCCGTGGGTGGCGTCCGGATCGTCCCCGCCATCCTTGATGACGGCGCAGACCGCCTCCGCCCCCTCCATCCCGCACCGGGCGGGGGTCACGGTGACCGGCAGGCCCGCCGGGGTGGTAAGGGTCAGGCTGTCCGGCGCGGTACCGGTGAGCAGCAGCCGGGCCGCGCCCGCCGCCGCCAGCGCCGCGCAGCTGCCGGTGGTGTAGCCGCGGCGCAGCAGCTTGTCCCCGCTGCGGACGTAGTGCTCAAAGGCCATCGGGTACCAACTCCTTCAGCCGGGCGGCGTAGAGGGCCCGCACCGGGGCCAGCCGGGCCAGGCCCTGCATCCGGCAGTCCGCCGAAATGCCCGCCGCCTCGAGACGGCTTTTCCAGCTGCCCGGTTCCTCCCCGACCATATCGTTGAGGGCGTGATCTCCGGCCACCAGCATGAGAGGGGCCAGCTGCACCCGGGCCACCCCGTCGGCCCGCAGCTGGGCCAGCACATCCTCAAAGCCCGGCCAGCCCTCCACCGTGCCCACGTAGACCCGGTTTTCTCCCCGCAGCCGGAAGGCCGTCTGCAGCGCCGGGTAGACCATATTGGCAAAATGGGCGGTGCCGTGGCCCATGAGCACCAGCCCCTGCCCCAGCTGCACCGGATAACTCTGCGCCACGCAGGCGGCCAGCGCCCGCAGCGCGGCGTCGTCCGCCATGAGGGGACGGCCCAGCTTCAAGGTCTCAAACCGCCCGGCCGCCGCCCGGACCTGCCGCTCGATAGCCTCGTACTCAAAACCGTACAGCAGATGGGTGGGCTGCACCAGCACCCGGTCAAAGCCCTCGGCGGCCAGCCGGTCCAGCGCTTCGGGCAGGCTGTCCACCACCTCGCCCCGACCGGCCAGGATGCGCCGGATGGTGGGGCTGGTATAGGCCCGGCGGAAGGCATACTCCGGCGCGGCGGCGGCCAGCGCCGCTTCCGCCGCCCCGATCTCCTCCCGGGCCCGGGCCACGCTGCTGCCGAAACTGACGGCGATCAGCGCCTGTTTCATAGGGTATTTCTCTCCTTTCCCACAGCCTGTTCCAGCTGCTCCACCGTGCGGGGCAAGGGCTCCAGCCCCAGCGCCCGCCCCGCCCGGAACAGCACCGGCTGTTCCAGGCCGCAGCCGGCCAGCAGGACCCGGTCGGCAAACACCGTTTCCGGCGTGCCGTCGGCGGCCAGCCGCCCGCCCTGGAACAGCAGCACCCGCCCGGCCCATCGCCAGGCGAAGTCCACGTCGTGGGTGGCCACCACCAGAGCCAGCCCCTGCCGATGCAGCCGGGCCAGATGGCCCTCCAGCTGGCGGGCATGGGCCGGGTCCAGGCTGGCGGCCGGCTCGTCCAGCAGCAGCAGGCGGGGCTGCATGGCCAGCACATCGGCCAGTGTCACCCGCTTTTTCTCCCCACCGGACAGATACTGGGGCGCCCGGCGGCGGTATTCGGTCAGTTCAAAGGCGGCCAGAGCGGTCTCCACCCGGCGGGCCACCTCGCCCTCGGGCAGCCGCAGGTTCATGGGGCCAAAGCTGACCTCCTCCTCCACGGTGCCCGCCAGCAGCTGCACGTCCGGGTCCTGGAACACCAGCCCCACCCCCCGGCGCAGGCGGGACAGGTCGGCGGGGCGGCGCACCGGCGCGCCCTCAAACACCACCTGCCCGGCCGCGGGGGTCAGCACCCCGCCCGCCAGCAGAAAAAAGGTGGATTTTCCCGCGCCGTTGGCCCCCAGCACGGCCACCCGCTCCCCGGCGGCCACCGAAAGGCTCAGCCCCCGCAGCGCGTCCCGGCCGGGTTCATAGGCATAGGACACATCCTCAAATCGCAACAACTCCTGCAACGGTGGTTCTCCTCTCTCAGCCGCCCACGGCCAGCGCCGCCAGCAGCCCCGCGGCCGGCACGGCGAACAGGGCAATATGGGCCGCCCGCACCGGATGGCGGCGGGCCAGGAATCGGATCTCGCCTTCCCAGCCCCGGCTCTCCATGGCCTGCTGGCAGGCGCGGGCCCGGCCGAAACTGCGGCCCAGCAGATTGGCGTACACAAGGCCGGTGGTGCGCAGGCTGCGGCCCGCCCCCTCATAGCCCAGCCGGCTGGCGGCGGCAATGCGCATCCGGGCGGCGGTGTCCAGCATCAGAAAAATATACCGGTAGATCAGCACCGCCAGATCCAGCAGAAGGGCGGGTACATGCGCTTGGCGCAGCACCGCCAGCAACTCGGGCAGCGGGGTGGACAAACTCAGCAGGTACAAACACCCCAGCGCGCCCAGCGCCCGGGCCAGCACCAGCCGGGCCAGAGCCTGGGAAGCTGTGTCCAGCACCAGCCAGCCGCCGCCCAGCGGCAGGTCCGCCAGCCCGTCGGGGGCCGGGGCCCAGCGCCAGAGCAGTGCCGCGGTGCTGAGCAGCACAAAAGCCGCCGGCAGCGCCGCCAGCCCCAGATACCGGCGTATCCCCGCGCCCCCCGCCATGCAGAGGGCGGCGGTATAGACAAACACGCCCAACGGGGGCCAGGGGGTGCGGCAGCACAGGGTCAGCGCCAGCAGCCCGCAGCAGCCGACGGTTTTGAGCGGCGCGTTCATCCCGGCCCAGCGGGAGGCGCGGGCCAGCCGGTCGATCTGCACGGCACTGCCGTGGCTGTGGCCGCCCAGCGCCAGGGCCAGCCCCAGCGCCAGGGCCAGAGCCGCCGGCCAGGGCCGGGGCAGACTGCCCGCCAGCAGGCTCCAGCCCACCAGGGCCGCCAGCGCCCCGGTGAGCAGGCTCAGCGGCTCAGGTCTCGGGACTCTGCGGCGCATACTTTTTTCGGGCGGTGTAGTAGCCGAACCCGAAGGCCAGCACACCTACGCCGATGCCGGTCTGCAAACAGAACAGCAAACTTTCGATCTCGCCGGGCAATTCGCCCCCGAACAGGGTCTCCAGCGGCGGGGTGAACCAGGGCTGGTACTCCTCGCCCCGGATCTCGTTCACCATCTGGCTGCCCGCGTCGTCGGTGCCGCCGAACTCGGCGCCCCGGGCCACCGCGAAGGGCAGCAGGGTCATGGCCACAACGATCAGGATAAGGATCAAAGCGGTCTTGAGATTCTTAGTCATGGTGCGCCTCCTTCAAAAAACCGATCTGCCGCAGTTCGGGGGCGGCGCAGCTTTCCAGCCCCAGGATGACCAGCACGGTCAGGATGCCCTCGATGACGGCCAGGGGCAGCTGGGTGGGGGCGAACACCCCCAGAAACTGCACCGCGCTGCCCGGCACGCCGCCCTCGGCGGCCGGGTAGGCCAGCGCCAGCTGCAGGCTGGTGACACAGTAGGTGAGCAGGTCGCCCAGAGCGGCGGCCAGGAACAGGGACGCCTTGCGCCCGGCGCGCAGCCGGCGGCAGAGTTTATAGATGCCCCAGGCGGCCAGCGGGCCGGCCACCGCCATGCTGAAGGTGTTCGCGCCCAGGGTGGTGAGCCCGCCGTGGGCCAGCAGCAGCGCCTGGAACACCAGCACCACCAGGCCCAGCACCGCGGCGCTGGCCGGGCCGAACAGAATGGCCGCCAGGCCGGTGCCGGTCATGTGGCTGCAGCTGCCGAACACCGACGGGATCTTCAGCGACGATACCACAAAGATAAAAGCCCCGGCCATGGCCAGCAGCAGCATCTGCTGGCGGGCGGCCTGTTTCAGCCGGATGAGGCCCGCCGCGAGAAACGGCAGGCAGACCGCCCCCCAGGCAACGCAATAGGCCGGGGGCAGATAGCCTTCCATAATGTGCATGGCGTGGGCCTGCTGCGGTACAATCAGCACGCCCGCCGCCGCCAGGGAAAAGGCCATAAATCGTTTTTCCTGTCTGGTCATAGATTTCCTCCTGAAGATCCTGACTGGTTCCGCGCCAAAAAGGAAAGGCCCTTTCCATACAGATATGGAAAAGGCCCGGCAAACAAAGTGTCCTGAAAACGGCGCACCCTGGTTTTTGCGCGGTGTGCGTTTTGTCCGTCCGCCCCGCGCCCCCTGCCCTTCCGGCAGTATGCGTTGCAGGGCAGGTCTTCCGGCTGCAGCCTTACAGGCCCGGCTTCGTCTTCCCATGTGTACCCACAGTGACGGCTGCTTGGCTCACAAGCAGCGCAAGCCGGGCCCCGGCCGTTACGGCGGCGGTCCCGCACAGGTCTTGCACCTGTTTCCCTATTCTCCCGGCCTTGCAACCGGGCACCCTGCAATCTTTGTTTCCTACACAGTAGCACGGCGGGCGCGGTTTCGTCAAGAGGCGGGCGGCGTACCGGCAAGAAAGCGCCAAAATTGTCATTTTCCACAAAAACTTCTCACAGCCTGGCCGATACTCCGGCGCAAACGCCCCGCGGGGGGCTTGACAAGCGCCGCTTTATCGGGTAAAATCATGGCATCAAAAGTTTATCCTTTCAAATGCGTGGACGGAGATAAAGCGGTCAGGTTCGACCCGCAGAGAGCTGCCGGCAGGTGCAAGGCAGCGGCGGACCTTCCGTGTACTGGCTCCCGAGCAGCGCGGCTGAACCCTTCGCGGGCAGTAGGCCGTGACGGAACCCCACCGTTACAGGGGGAGTGGTTCGCCGTTTTTTGGCCGACCATGCCGAGCGGCCCCTTCACGGGGCAATGAGAGTGGTACCGCGGGCGCCTTGTTGAACTGACAGGCTCTCGTCTCTCGAAGGACCGGGCGTTCTTCGAGGGACGGGGGCCTTTTTTCATCCCCGGCTTTCGGCACGCCGCACACCCACAGCACAGAAAAAGGAGAGAGCGCACCATGATGGACGTAACCAAGTATCGCATCGGCTACTACAACCCGCCCAAGAACGAATATCGCTGGGTCCACAAGGACCATATCGAACAGGCTCCGGCCTGGTGCAGCGTGGATCTGCGGGACGGCAACCAGAGCCTGATCGTACCCATGAGCCTGGAGGAAAAACTGGAGTTCTTCAACCTTCTGGTGAAGATCGGTTTCAAGGAGATCGAGGTGGGTTTCCCCGCCGCCAGCGAGACCGAGTTTGAGTTCCTGCGGGCGCTGATCGAGCGGGATATGATCCCCCAGGACGTGACGGTGCAGGTGCTGACCCAGTGCCGGGACCACATCATCCGCAAGACCTTTGAGGCGGTGAAGGGCGCGCCCAGCGCGGTGATCCATTTCTATAACTCCACCAGCGTGGCCCAGCGGGAGCAGGTGTTCAAAAAGAGCAAGGAGGAGATCAAAAAGATCGCCACCGACGGCGCCAGGCTGGTCAAGCAGCTGGCCGGGGAGTACGAGGGCAACTTCCGCTTTGAGTACAGCCCGGAGAGCTTCACCGGCACCGAGCCGGAGTACGCGCTGGAGGTCTGCAACGCGGTGCTGGACATCATGCAGCCCACCCCCGACAAACCCATGATCATCAACCTGCCGGTGACCGTGGCCATGAGCATGAGCCACATCTACGCCAACCAGATCGAGTACATGAGCGACAATCTGAAATACCGGGACAGCGTGGTGCTGAGCCTGCATCCCCACAACGACCGGGGCTGCGCGGTGGCCGACACCGAACTGGCCCTGCTGGCCGGGGCCGACCGGGTGGAGGGCACCCTGTTCGGCAACGGCGAGCGCACCGGCAACGTGGACATCATCACCCTGGCCATGAACCTGTACAGCCACGGCGTGGACCCGAAGCTGGACTTCTCCGACATGCCCGCCATCGTGGAGCTGTACGAGCGGGTGACCCGCATGCACGTCTACGAGCGTACCCCCTACGCGGGCGCGCTGGTCTTTGCGGCTTTCTCGGGCAGCCATCAGGACGCCATCGCCAAGGGCATGAACTGGCGGGCCGAGCACCATCTGCACGAGTGGACGGTGCCCTACATCCCGGTGGACCCCACTGACATCGGCCGCACCTACGACGCGGATGTGATCCGCATCAACAGCCAGAGCGGCAAGGGCGGCATCGGCTATCTGCTGGAGCACCGCTACGGCTACAATCTGCCCCCCAAGATGCGGGAGCATTTCGGCTATACCGTCAAGGGCATCTCCGACCATGCCCACAAGGAACTCACCGCCCCGGAGGTGTTCCAGGTATTCCAGAACAGCTACCTGAACAAGACCAGCCCGCTGAACGTGCTGGAGGCCCACTACATCCAGAAAAACGGCATCTACGCGGTGGTCACCCTGGAGCGGGACGGCCGGCATCAGGAATCCAGCGCCAGCGGCAACGGCCGGCTGGACGCGGTGAGCAACGCCATCAAGGCGGGCACCGGTATGGACTTCTCCATCGAGGCCTACACCGAACACAGCCTGACCACCGGTTCCACCAGCCAGGCGGCCACCTATGTGGGCCTGAAATGGGCGGACGGCGCTGTGACCTGGGGCGCGGGAACCGACAACGACATCATCGTGGCCAGCGTGAAGGCCCTGGTGAGCGCCATCAACAACAAGTAAGCGCAGCGCGGCCGCAGGCCGCTTTGCGGAGAGGAGAGTATAGAAATGGGCATGACCATGACGCAGAAGATCCTTGCCGCCCACGCGGGGCTGGACGAGGTCAGACCCGGCCAGCTGATCAACGCCCGGCTGGATCAGGTACTGGGCAACGACATCACCACCCCGGTGGCGATCAACGAGTTCGAAAAGGCGGGTTTCAACAGTGTGTTTGACCGCAGCCGCATCAACATCGTGCTGGACCACTTTGTTCCCAACAAGGACATCAAGAGCGCCCAGCAGTCCAAACAGTGCCGGGAATTTGCCAACAAGTACGACATCATCAACTTCTTTGACGTGGGCAAAATGGGCATCGAGCACGCCCTGCTGCCGGAACAGGGCATCGTGACCGCCGGCGACTGCATCATCGGCGCGGACAGCCACACCTGCACCTACGGGGCGGTGGGGGCCTTCTCCACCGGCGTGGGCAGCACCGACATGGCCGCCGGCATGGCCACCGGCATGGCCTGGTTCAAGGTGCCCGCCGCCATCCGATTCCACCTGACCGGCAAGCTGGGCCCCCGGGTCAGCGGCAAGGACGTGATCCTGCACATCATCGGGATGATCGGGGTGGACGGCGCGCTCTACAAGAGCATGGAGTTCACCGGCCCCGGCGTGGCCGGCCTGTCGATGGACGACCGGCTGTGCATCTGCAACATGGCCATCGAGGCGGGCGCCAAGAACGGCATCTTCCCGGTGGACGAGGTGACCGTGGCCTACCTGACCGGCCGCAGCCGGCGGGAATGGAAGGTCTACGAAGCCGACCCGGACGCGGAGTACGAGCAGACCATCGAGGTCGACCTGTCGGCTATTGAGCCCACCGTTTCCTGGCCGCACCTGCCGGAAAACACTCATACCGCCAGGGAGAGCGAGGGCATCGCCATCGACCAGGTGGTGATCGGCAGCTGCACCAACGGCCGGCTGGAGGATATGCAGGCCGCCTATGAAATTTTGAAGGGCAAGACCATTGCGCCCGGGGTGCGGGGCATCATCATCCCCGGCACCATGCAGGTGTACAAGACCTGCTTGCAGAACGGCTGGCTGGAGGCCTTCATCGACGCGGGCTGCATCGTGTCTACCCCCACCTGCGGGCCCTGCCTGGGCGGGTACATGGGCATCCTGGCGGAGGGCGAGCGGTGCATCTCCACCACCAACCGCAACTTCGTGGGCCGCATGGGCCACGTAAAGAGCGAGGTCTATCTGGCCAGCCCGGCCACCGCCGCCGCCAGCGCGCTGACCGGCCACATCACCGATCCCAGGGAGGTAGAATAAATGAACGCACAAGGCAGGGTTTTCAAATATCCCGACAATGTGGACACCGACGTGATCATTCCCGCCCGGTATCTGAACAGCCAGGACGCGGCCGAGCTGGCCCGCCACTGCATGGAGGACATCGACCCGGAGTTTGTCGGCAGGGTAAAGCCCGGCGACATTATGGTGGGCGGCTGGAACTTCGGCTGCGGCTCCAGCCGGGAGCACGCGCCTCTGGTCATCAAGACCAGCGGCGTCGCCTGCGCGATCGCCAAGAGTTTCGCCCGCATCTTCTACCGCAACGCCATCAACATCGGCCTGCCCATTCTGGAGTGCGAGGCCGCGTCCGACGCCATCCAGGCCGGCGACGAGGTGGCGGTGGACTTCGACACCGGCGTCATCACCAACCTGACCCGGGGTGAGAGTTACCAGGCCCAGCCCTTCCCTCCCTTCATCCAGGACATCATCCGGGCGGGCGGGCTTATGAACAGCATCCGGCAGAAAGGCGGGAACAAGGCATGAACAAGACCATTGCGGTGATCCGGGGGGACGGCATCGGCCCCGAGATCGTGAACGAGGCTGTCAAGGTACTGAACGCGGTGGCGGCCCGGCACGGGCACACCTTTACCTGCGACGAGGTGGACATGGGCGGCGTGGCCATTGACAAATGGGGCGATCCCCTGCCCCAGGCTATGCTGGACAAGTGCCTGGCCGCCGACAGCGTGCTGCTGGGCGCGGTGGGCGGCCCCAAGTGGGAAGGCCTGCCCGGACCCCAGCGGCCGGAAAAGGGCCTTTTGCGCCTGCGGGCGGGGATGGGGCTGTACTCCAACCTGCGCCCGGCCAAACTGTGGCCCCAGCTGGCTGCCGCCAGCCCGCTGAAGCCCTCCATCGTGGAAAAGGGCATCGATTTTATGGTGGTGCGGGAACTGATCAGCGGCATCTACTTCGGCGAGCACAAGACGGTGGAGCAGGACGGCGAACAGGTGGCCACCGACGTGATGCTCTACGCCGAGCATGAGATCGAGCGGATCGGCCGTATCGCCTTCGAGACCGCCCGCAAGCGCCGCCATAAGGTGACCTGCGTGGACAAGGCCAACGTGCTGGACACCAGCCGGCTGTGGCGGGCGGTGCTGCACCGGCTGCGGCCCGAATACCCGGATGTGGAGTATTCCGAGATGTTTGTAGACAACGCCGCCATGCAGATCGTCAAGGACCCCAGCCAGTTTGACGTGATCGTGACCGGCAATATGTTCGGGGACATTTTGTCCGACGAGGCCAGCATGATCACCGGCAGCATCGGCATGATCCCCTCCTCCAGCCTGGGGGACGGCACCCGGGGCATGTACGAGCCGATCCACGGCTCCGCCCCCGACATTGCCGGGCAGGACAAGGCCAATCCCATCGGCACCATCCTGTCCGCCGCCATGATGCTGCGGTACAGCTTTGACATGGCTGCCGAGGCAAACGAGATCGAGGCCGCAGTGAACAAGGCCCTGAACGACGGGCTGCGCACCGCCGACATGATGGCGGATGGCTGCACCCTGGTGGGCTGCGCCGCCATGGGCGACGCCATTGTGGCCCGGCTGTAAGCGAGGGCCGGAACAAACCAACGATCGGGGAGCGCGCGGGCGCTTCCCGATTTTGTTTTACGCGGCCGGTAAATCTATGGTATACTAACGAAAACGATCCGGCCGGCTGCTCCCGTTTATGCGGCGTGGCCGGAGCAGGTTTCAGGAGGCCACCTATGAAAATTCTGATCTCCCCCGCCAAAAAGATGCGGGTGGATGCCGACAGCCTGCCGCCGCTGGGGCAGCCGGCGTTCCTTGCGGACGCAAAGCGGCTGCTGGAGGAACTGCGCGCCATGCCCGGGGACCGGCTGCGGGCGCTGTGGAACTGCAGCGAAGCGCTGGCGGCACTGAACCGGGACCGGCTGCGCACCGCCGACCCCGACCGGGCCCAGACCCCGGCCATCCTGGCTTATGAGGGCATCCAGTACCAGTACATGGCCCCTCAGGTGATGGAGACCGGGCAGCTGGATTATATCCAGGCCCATCTGCGCATCCTGTCCGGCCTGTACGGGGTGCTGCGCCCCTTTGACGGGGTGATCCCCTACCGGCTGGAGATGCAGGCCCCGCTGGCGGTGGACGGCCAAAAAGACCTGTACGGATTCTGGGGCGGGCGGCTGGCGGCCCATCTGGCCGGCGAGACCGATCGCCTGCTGGATCTGGCATCCAGGGAATACAGCCGGGCAGTGCGCCCCCACCTGCCGAAAGAGGTGCGCTGGACAGAGTGCCGCTTTGTGACCCGCAAGGGGGACAAGCTGGTGGAGAAAGCCACCCTCTGCAAGATGGCACGGGGGCGGATGGTGCGCTTTTTGGCCGAGACCGGCGCCCAAACGCCGGAGGACGCCCGGGGCTTCTGCGACCTGGGCTTTCGATACAGCGCCGCGGATTCGCGGCCAGACACACTGACGTTCATCAAGAAGGACTGAACCATGCTGGAAGTTGGAACCAAAGCGCCAGACTTTACCCTGCCGGACAAAAACGGGGCCCCGGTATCCCTGTCGGATTTCGCGGGCAAGCGGGTGGTATTGTATTTTTACCCCAAGGACAACACCCCCGGCTGCACCCGGCAGGCCTGTGCCTTTGCCCAGAACTATCAGGCGTTTCGGGATGTGGGGGTGGAGGTGATCGGGGTGAGCAAGGACTCCCCGGCCTCCCACGAAAAATTTGCCGCCAAGTACGAACTGCCCTTTATCCTGCTGGCCGATCCGGAACTGACGGTACTGCAGGCCTACGACGTGTGGAAAGAGAAAAAGCTCTACGGCAAGGTGAGCATGGGGGTGGTGCGCAGCACCTACGTGATCGGGCCGGACGGCACCATTGAAAAGGTCATGCCCAAGGTGAAGCCGGACACCAACGCCGCCGAGATCCTGGCCTGGCTGAAACAATGACCGGCGCGGAGCCCATCACCGGGGATGAACTGCTCTTTTTTGACCGCATGCCCGTTCTGCTGCCGGTGTACGAGGCGCTGCGGCAGAAACTGCTGGACCGATGCCCCGGCACCACCCTCAAGGTGGGCCGCAGCCAGATCTCCTTTCGCACAAGGTACATCTACGCCATGGCCTCGCTGCCGGTGCGCCGGCGCAAAGATTGGCCGGAGATCTGCCTTGTGGTGTCCTTTGGGTTCGCAGAGCGGCTCGACTCTCCCCGTGTCGCGGTGGCGACCGAACCCTATCCCCGCCGCTGGACCCATCACGTGCTGGTGGAGCGGCCCGATCAGCTGGATGAGGAACTGCTGGCCTGGCTGGAACGGGCCTGGCGCTTCTCGCTGGAAAAATAGGAGGCATCTATGGAACGGCAGGACATTCTGGCCCGGCTGCGGGCATTGGCCGACCCGGGCTACAAGGCTTTCCAGGCAGCGCTGATGCCCACTGTGGACCCGGACCGGGTGCTGGGGGTGCGGATGCCCGCGCTGCGGGCGCTGGCCCGGCAGCTGCGGGGTTCTGACGAGGCCGGGGCCTTTCTGGACCGGCTGCCCCATACCTTTTATGAGGAGAACAATCTGCATGGGCTGCTGCTTTGTGCCGAACCGGACTACGGCAAAACGGTGGCCGGGCTGGAGCGGTTTCTTCCCTTTGTGGACAACTGGGCCACCTGCGATCTGCTGAGCCCCCGGGCCTTTTCGCCGCGGCCCGGAGAGTTGGCGGACCAGGCACGGCGCTGGATGGCGGCCCCGCACCCGTATACGGTGCGGTTCGGGGTGGGGGTGCTGCTGCGCTGGTATCTGGACGATCCCTGGTTTGCGCCCGCCCATCTGGAATGGGTGGCGGCGGTCTGCTGCGAAGAATATTATGTGAACATGATGGCCGCCTGGTATTTTGCCACGGCGCTGGCCAAACAGTATCCGGCGGCCCTGCCCTGGCTGGAACAGCGCCGGCTGCCCCGCTGGGTGCACAACAAGACCATTCAGAAAGCGGTGGAGAGTTACCGGGTCAGCCCGGAGCACAAGCAGACGCTGCGGGCGCTGCGCTGGAAATAACAGGCAAAACGGCCGCGGGGGCTCACGAAAAAGCCCCCGCGGCCGTTTTTGTGCCTTTAGCCGTCCAGCACGATCTCCAGCCGGCTGCCGCCGGTGCGGTCCTTGGTGACCCGGATCTGCCGGTCGATGCGGTCTTTGAGTTCCGCCACATGGGAGATGATGCCCACCAGCCGGTCGCCCTCGGTCAGGTCCTCCAGCGCCCGGATCGCCTGGCGCAGCGCCTCCTCGTCCAGGGAACCGAATCCCTCGTCCACAAACATGCTCTCCAGCCGGATACCGCCGGCGGCGCTCTGGATCTCGTCCGCCAGGCCCAGCGCCAGGCAGAGGGACGCCTGGAACGACTCGCCGCCGGACAGGCTGCGCACGCTGCGGCGGCTGCCGTTGTAGTGGTCGATCACGTCCAGTTCCAGGCCGGTCTGGCTGCGGTTGTTGTCCGCCTGCGCCTGGCGGATCAGCTCGTACTGGCCGCCGCTCATCACCATGAACCGGGTATTGGCCCGGGCCACGATCCGGTCCAGGCAGGCGGTCTGCACCCAGGTCTCCAGCATGATCTTTTCCCGGCCGGGCAGATTGCCGTTGGCGGTGTTGGTCAGCGCCCGCATCCAGCCCCAGCGGGTCTCGGCCTCCGCCAGTTCCTCGCCCTGGCCGCGGATGCCGGCCTCCTGCTGGCGGTTGTTCTGCAGCCGGGCGGTCAGCGCGGCGGCCGCCCTGTCCTGCTCCCCCTGCTCGGCGGTCAGGCGGCGGCAGACCTGCTCCTCCGTTTCCAGTTCGATGGTGGGCGCCTGGGCCAGCTGCGCCTCGGTCTGCTGCAGCTGGCCGGTCAGGGTATCGCAGGCCGTCTGCGCGGCTTGGCAGGCACGGGCGGCCTGCTCTTGCCGTCGCTGCAATTCCTCTTTTTCCGCCAGCGCCCCGGCCATGGCCTGCTCGGCGGCCTGCCGTCCCGGATAGGCCAGCGACTGCGCCAGCCGGGCCACCGCCTCTGCGGCGGCGGCCTGCCGGGCGGTCAGGCTCTCCCGCTGCCGGGAAAGCTGATCCAGTTCCCCGGTCAACCGGCGGCAGGTCTCCTCCCGGGCGGGGATGGAGACGTCCAGCTGTTCCCGCCGCTGCTGCCGCGCCTGCTGGGCGCGGGTATCCGCCTCCAGACCGGCTGCCCGGGCGGCGATCTCCTGCCGCGCCTGGGCCAGCAGGGCCACCGCGCGTGCCGGGTCGTCGCTGCCCAGCAGCCGCAGACATTGGGCCTTTGCCTCCTGCTGCAGCGCGTCCAGCGCGCCCTTTTTATCTGCGGCCAGGCTGCCGGCACGGGCGGCTGCCGCCTCCGCCTGATCGGCGGCGGCTCGGGCCTGCTCCACCTGCGCTTCGGTGGGAGCCTGCTCCCCGGCCCGCGCCGGGCTGGGATGCTCCCGCGCGCCGCAGACCGGGCAGGGCTCGCCCGGCTGCAGCCCCGCGGCCAGAATGCCCGCCTGCTCATCCAGAAACGCCCGGTTCAGCCGTATATGAGTCAGCCGGGCGCTCTCGGCCCCCCGCCGGGCCCGCAGATAGGCCTCGGCCGCCCCGGCATGCTGCTTTTTCGCCTGCCGGCAGCCATCCAGCCGGGCGTTCAGGTCGTCCAGTTCCCGGCGGCGGCGATCGTTCTCCTCCTGCCGGGCCCGCAGCTTTTCCAGTTCCACCGCGCTGTCCCGCAAGCTCTCCCGCTCGGCCTGCTCCGCCTGCAAACGGGCCTGTTCCCCGGCCAGGGCCTCGCCGCGGCGCCGGCTGTCGGCCTGGTTGTCCGCCAATGCGCACTCCCCGGCCTTGGCGGCGGCGCGGGCCTGTTCCAGTTCGCTGTACCGGGGCAGCTGCGCCCGGATGCTCTCGGCCAGGGCCGCCAGCTCCTCCTGCCGGGGGCGGGTCGCTTCCGCCTCCCGCAGCGCCGCCCGGCAGCGGTCCAGTTCCGCTTTGGTCGCGGGCAGCCGGGCCTGGCAGGCCTCCCGGGCGGCGCGCAGCTGGGCCAGCTGCCG
>CASFJO010000087.1 GCA_949295035.1 uncultured Gemmiger sp. | reverse complement strand
TGCGCGCCGACAGCAGGGCGACGCCGCCCGCCCGCACCCGGGTCAGCAGGTACAGGACAGGCGCGAAGCTCAAAGCGAAATAGAGGGCGGCGCCCGCCCCCGGCGCTTTCCCGGTTTTCATCCTACGCCCCACCGCCGGCCCTTATTCCTCAATGGGCCGGGGCAGGTTCTCCGCCGCGGCCGGCTGGGTGAGCTTTGCGCCGCAGCTGCCGCAGAAAGCCTTGCCCGCCTCCACCTGCGCGCCGCAGTAGGGGCATTTGCCCATGCCCTTGACCTCTTCCAGCTCCCGGCGCAGGGCCTCGATCCGGCTTTGGGCCTCCCGGATCCGCTCCACCTGATCCCCGAACAGATCCGGCCGCTCGCCGGCAAGGTTCTCCATATACCGCCGCCCGATCTCCGCGTGGGCGGCCGTGATGATCTTCTCCTCGTCCGAGATGGCGCCGTTGAGCTGGGCGATGCGGGCAAGCTCCTTGGTCTTGCTCACCGCCGTGGCGCTGGTCTCCGAGATGACCTTGGACAAACCCTCAAACAATGACATACGATCGCTCCTTTCTTCATGCTGCCGCAGACAGATCAGGAAAAGACCTTTTCCAGCGTCTTTCCCAGTTCCTTGCGGCTCATCGTGGTGAGATAAAAGGTTTTTTCCGTGCTGTCCAGGGTGATGCTCCAGGCCGAGTGGTAGCAGTTGAGCATCGCCCCGCAGCACAGAGTGGTCTGCCCCTCGTCCTTTTTCTGCCCGTAGACGCCCAGCATGGCGTGGGTCTCGGTAAACGCCCGCAGCAGCGCGCTTCCCTCCCTTGTCATGTTGCCGCTTTTGTTGAGGAATTCGGCGGCGATCAGGTCCTGCCGGGCCTTTTTCACGTCCGGATGGGCCCTGGCTCCCAGCGCCACCGACAGAAAGGGCGTAAGAAAGCGCATATCGTCCACTCCCGGGAACAGCTCCTGTTCCAAAGCCTCCACCACCCCCATGGGGTCGGTGGTGAGGTCTGCTTCCGGGGTGCCGTTCATCAGGCTCTTGCAGTGGGTCCGCCGGGCAAGATCGGCCAGGGCAAAAAGGACCCAGCCGGCGTCCTCGCTGAGAGCCAGGGTGGAGGGGAGACATTCCAGTTCCCCCTCGATATCCAAAAGGGAAAGGGCGAACTCCCCCATGGGCGCGGGGACTTTGACGGTCTCTTGCCCGTTTTCTCCGTCGAGCACACCGTAATAGGTCCCCTCCCGCCGCAGGTAGACGCTCTTTGTAACGATGCCGCCAGACCGCCCCGCAAACAGCTGAAACAGACGGTCCCAATTTTCCAGGGCCTTTTGTGCCACTGGTCATCCCTCCTTTGTTCAGAATCCGAATTCATCGGCGTACTGCTGCCGCGCCCCCCAAAGGGTGCCGTCGCTGCCGCCGCCGGAAGAGCTGCCGCCGGAAGAGCTGCCACCGGAAGAGCCGCCAGATGTGCCGCCGGAAGAGCCGCCGCTTCCCTGGAACCAGGAGGAGATGGCCTGCCCCGCCGCGCCGGTGGCGGCGGTGCCCGCGGCGCTGTTGACCGTCTCGTTCATCACGTTCACCACGCCGTGGTCCCAGGACTGGGAGTAGAACCGCTGGCTGCCGGAGACGTTGGCATATTGCCCCATCTGGGAGAGGGTGTCCGCCATGCCTTGCACGCCGCGGGATACCGAGTTCACAAAGGAGGCGGTGGAGCGGGAGATGCTGTTGCTGGCCGAGCCCATCCACTGGGCGGAGCTGGACTGGAGGCTACGCACCGCGCCGGAGGCCCCGGCCATCGCGTTGTACATCGCGCCGGAGGCGCTGCCCACCGCCCGGCCGCAGGCCTCGCCCAGCGCCAGGTTGAAGATCTGGTTGCCCATGGTGCCCGACCAGACGCTCCAGGCGTTGGAGTTGCCGGACTGGACCCGGCCGTAGGCGTCGTAGGCCGCCCCGAAGGGGGCGAGGGCCAGTTCCGAGTAGCCATAGGTGGCCACGCCCAGGGGCAGGCGGGCGATGACAGAGTTGATGGTCTGTCCCTCGGCGAACTCCCGGAACGAGTTGGAGAGGGCGGTTTTGGTGTCATCCCACAGGGTCTCGCCCCAGCTGCGCTGGTAGTTCACGTCGTCGGAGAGCTGGCCGTTGAGGTTTTTGATGTACAGGTCGCGCAGGCTGTTGAACTCCTCCACGGACACCGGCTCGCCCCGGTAGTACCGGTCGTACATATTGAACATACGGTCCAGGATGAACTGGTCGGTGGCGGTCAGCCGGGTCTTGCTGTCCATGAGGATATCGGCGTAGTTCACCAGCCGCGAGGCGTGCAGCGCGCCGATGTTCAGGCCGGCCACGCCCAGCTTGCTGCTTGCGTCCATATCACTGAAACCAGCGTTGCGCTTGAGCCCCGACCAGGTGCCGCCGGACTCCGAGGCGCCCCCGTCGTGGGCGAACGCGGTGACGTGGCTGACGGCGAGCACGCCGGTGGTGATGGCCATCATGCCCATGGCCTTGCCCAGCTTTTTACGCCGCGCGCCGCCGGAGAGGGTGAGGGTCATGGCTGCCAGCAGCAGGCTGAAGATCAGCCGGGCGAAAAAGTGGTAAGCGAACAGGTTCCACACCAGCAGGTTGAGCAGGGAGTAGACAAAGAATCCCAGCCCCAGGCTGAAGATCTGGAGCATCGTGTCGGCCAGCAGGGGCTTTTCGCCCGCTTTGCCCCCGCCCTTTTCCGCTTTTTTGTAAAGGCGGCACCGCCTGAGGAAAAGACCGATGACGCGGGGGTTGTCCGCTTCCTGGCCAAAACAGAGCAGGATGTAGACCCCCAGCAGCGGCACCGCAAAGGGATTCACCACCACAAAGCCGATGACGGTGGCGTAGAACACACCCTCCAAAAGGAACTTCCACAGCTTTTTGCTGCCCCTGCCGGCGTAGTGGTGCAGATAGACGGGGATGCCCGCCACGTCACGGAGGACGCCCGTCAGACCCCTTGTGAGGATGTTGGAGATGAGGTAGGTGACAAGGCAGCCCATCGCCAGGGTAAAGGGCCACGCCAGCAAGCCGTTGGGCACCGAGTAGTTGCTGCCCTGTTTGAAGAACAGATTTAAAAAGACGGCGAGGGGCTCCAGCCCGATGATCCCGTTGCCGGTGTTGAACGCGCCGCCCGGGATGAGGAAGCCGGCCACGTTGCCGTAGCCTTTGCCCCAGCCGATCCACATGCTGTCGTTGAGCCAGGCCCAGAAGAAGATGTTGAAGTAGTAGCTTGCCGCCGAGACGGCCACGAATGCCAGCAGCGCCTTGAGCAGGAGCAAAAAGGCGGACTTGCTGAGCTTGAGCCCCAGAAATATTCGCTTTATCCGCCAGGCCCAAAAGCCGAGCCACGAGGCAGGCAGGTTGGGGATGCTCCCGCTTATCGTGTCATAGTCCCAGTCGGCGAACTGGAACCCCTTTTTCTCCTGCTTTGGTTGTTTGATTTGTTTCTCTTTCTTTTTCATCTGCCGCCCTTCTTTCCCGGCCGGCTGGCCGGCGTTATCTGGCGAAGATCTCCTGCATATCGGCGCTGGCGGTCTCCAGCATGTCGTACACGTCCTTCAGGTTCACCGTCATGCCCTTGACCGACAGGCCCTCCACGTCCGCGTCCGGACGGATGGACAGGTCAAAGAAATCCATCCCGATCAGCTTCTTTTCCATCTCCAGGGAGATGATGTAGTCCACGAACTCCTTGGCTTCGTCCGGGTGCTCGCAGTCCTTGATGATGCACACCGTGTTGGGGGTGATCAGGTTGCCCAGGCCCCCCTCCTCCTGGTCGGTGAACACCATGGCCACCGGCGCGCCGTCGTTCACGGCCACCTTGGCGTCGTCGGTGTCGGTGTAACCGATGGCCACCTGGCCGCTCACCGCCATGTCCTTGGTCACCGAGTTGCCGTCCACGATCTGCACGCCCCGGTCGGCGATGGCCTCAAAGAAGGCCCGGCCCTCCTCGGGGCCCAAAGCGGCGTAGAGGGCGGCCGCCTGGGTGCGGGTGGTGCCGAACATGGGGTAGGCGATGGCGATGCTCTCGCCGGGATATTTGTCCGAGATCAGGTCGTAGATGGAGGTGGGCCAATCCTCTTCCGCCAAGAGCTCGGTGTTCACCAGCAGTGTGCGGGCCCGGCCGCCGAAGGCGGTCCAGTAGCCGTCCGCGTCCTTGTAGGCGTCCGGGATGTCCGCCGCCACCGGAGAAACGTAGGGCTGCAGGGCCCCGGCGTTCTGCAGCTCGATGGTCTGCACGAACTCGTTGTTCCAGAACACGTCGCAGACGGGGTTTTCCGCCTCGGCCAGGATCTTGTTGGTGAGGCCGGTGGTCTTGTTGGACTCGATGTCGTAAACGGCGTTCACCTGGATGCCCGTTTTCTCTTCAAACTCCGCGAAGATCTGTTCGGAGTACACCTGGTCCACGGCGGTGTAGATGGTGATCTGGCGCGCCTGGGCCGGCTGGTTCTCCTGTGGCTGGGACTGCGTTTGCTGGGGCTGCTGCGTGCCCCCGCAGGCGCACAGGCCCAGCGTCAGGGCCGCCGCCACGATAAACGAGATGCCTCTTTTCAAGCTGTTGTCCGTTTGCCTTTTCATATGATCCCGTGGCTCCTTTCTTGGGTCCGGTCTTTTTTTCACGCGTTTTTCCGGGCGCCCGGCCTTCGCCCCGCCGCCCTCTGGCGTCAAGCCAGACGACCGGCCACTATCATTCTACCTGCATTCCGTCAACTTTTGTAGTTCACAAGTGTGCCATTCTCCCCGGGCCGCCCGTCAAAAGCCTTTGGGCGGGAATGGCACACTTGTGAACCGCGAAAGGAAAAAGAGCGCAGCCCCCGCGGCCCCAGCCCGGCTTTTTTCGCCCGTTTTGCAAAATGGCACAGATACGAATCCCGTTTTTGAAAAAATGGCACACATGTGAACTGCAAAACCGCCCCCATCTCTTATATAGTCAAAGTGAGGCGGAAAAGCCGCGCGCGAACGACGGCGCCGTTGGAAAAGCGGCCGCCCGCACAGGGGAACAACGAAAGCGAGGAAAAAAGCGATGAAAAAAAGCAGAAGATCGGTTTGCCTGGGCATCGCGGCGGTTTTGCTGCTCACCGCCTGCGGCGGCGGGTATACCGGCGGGCCGCCCGCCGCCCCCTCGGAACCGCCCGGGCAGGACACGTTCTGGTCCGGTGTTTCGGAGCCGGACGGGCAGGACCCGTCCTGGTATGACGACTCGGATCCATTCTGGCAGGAGGACACGTCCTCGCCGGACGCCCAGGCGCAGGGCGGGCAGGACCTGTCCCAGCTGGACACCTCGGATTACAGCGGCTCTTTTGGCAGCTACACCACCCTCACCGACCCGGCCACCGGCATCCCGGTGATGGATGTGCTGATGCCCTACGGCTGGACGGCCCAGGTGCAGTGCGACTGGAGCTTCGTTTCCACCAGCAACCCCTGCATCGCGTCCGTCCAGTTCACCAGCCCGGACCAGCAGGTCGCGGTGCTGATCCACACCTCCCAGGACTATCTGGAGAGCTACGACAACACCGGGCTGTTCCCCCACCAGGACTACACCGACATGGAGACCTACATCGTCCACCTGGCCTACAAAAACGCCGGGCAGGTGCTGGACATGTACTTCAACGGCGTGCTGGGCACGGGGGGCACGGTGGTGAGCGAAACGCCGGTGCCCGCCGAGTTCCAGTCGTTCCTTGACCAGACGGCCCAGACCTTCCTCAACACGGTGGTGGACGGCATCAACCAGATCGGCGGCGGGTACGGCGTCACCGCGCAGGCGTCCAGCTGCGAGGGCACCATTTCCATGCGGCGGTACCGCTTTACCAGCGGCGGGCAGACCTATATGGCGGACGCCGCCACCCTCTGCATCGCGGCGCAGTACATCAGCCCGTCCTACGGGATCAACTTTGTGAACACCCTGTGGGTGGTGCCGGGGATCATGGTGTGCATCGCGCCGGACGAGGCGACGCTGGACCGGTACAGCGGCGAGTATGAGATGATCTGCAGCAACATGGTCATCCGCGACGAGTTCAACTACGCCAAGCAGGCGTATGGAAACTACATCCGCAACATGGTCATGCAGCAGCAGGCGAATTCCATCGCCGCCATGACCGAGGCCCAGGCGCAGGCTTACATGAACGATTACGATTCCTCGGTGTCCTCCGGCGATTCCGGCTACACCTCCGACGACTGGGCGAACGACTGGAGCGACTACATCTACGACCGGAACGAATACACCACCGCCGACGGCTCCACCATCAAGGTGGGCACCGAGGTGGACTCGGTGTTCCAGAACGGGGACGAATTCTACTTTGGCTCAAAGGGCGACGCGCCCCTGGGCTGGGAGCAGCTGATCCCCAACTGAGGGCGGCAGCGACAGAGAAAAGGAGGAACACCCATGAAGAGATGGTTTTCGCTTTTGCTGACGGTCTGCGTTTTCTGCCTTGCCGCCTGCGGAACGGCGTCCCAGGAGCCGTCCGTCCCCGCCGGCGGCGCGGGTGAAGCGTCCTCGTCCCGGCAGGAGCAGGGCGAGGTGATGTATGGCGGCGGAAGCACGGAGAGCGTGTCCTTTGCCGACACCCAATGGACCGGCTACGACGGCTACGGCGTCACGCTGGAAGTGCCCTCCACCTGGGGGCTCTACCGCTACCCGGAGGCGGCGTCCGCCACCTCCTTCTCGGTGCTGATGGTGAGCGGGCCGCAGGACATCTTCATCCGCTGCTACGTCACCGAGACCGACGCGCAGCCGGTGGTCGTCCTCTCCCCCTCTGAAAACGCCGAGGCGTCGCTTTTCCTGGAGCGTGTGCGGCAAACGGCGGCGCGGGCGGCCGATTTCCCGGTGATGGACATGGACGCGGCCATGGAGGACGACACGGCGGTGATCGAGTTCATGATGGCGCTGGAGGCGTACAACGCCGACCCCAAAGCCCCTCTGCCGGAATACACCGGCGAGCTGCCCCAGGGGCAGTCCGCCGCGCTGGAGGCGGTGCAGCTGGCGGACGACGGCGCCCTCGCGGCCGTGCAGGACGCGGACACCGGCCTCTACGGCTACATTGACAAGGCGGGCGACTGGCGCATCCAGCCCCAGTTCCAGAGCGCCTATGACTTTTCCGACGGGCGCGCCATGGTGCAGCTGACGGACGGCAGCTGGGCCTACATCGACCGCGCCGGCACGCTGGTGATCCGGGAGGTGCGCGACAGCGACGGGGCCACCTACCCCCTGGCCAGCTCCGAGCAGTTCCGGGAGGGCATCGCGGCGGTGGAGCTGAAGACCGACAGCAGCTACGACAAAATTTACATCGACCGGGACGGCAACGTGCTGTTCAGCGCGCAGGCGCTGCCCAAGGTCACCGGTTCGGGCTACGCCAGCACCTACTTCTTCGGCTTCGCCTCTAATTTTACCGGCGGCAAGGCCGTGGCCGCCCGCCGGGTGAACGAGGCCACCGACCAGCGGATGGGCAGCGAGGACGCGCCGGTCATCCTGGATACCCAGGGCAACATCCTGGCCACCATCCCCAAGGAGTACTACGCGGACGAAAACGGCTTTGACCCCAACATGCGGGTGAAGATCAAGCCCGGCGGGCCGTTCCACGGCGCGGACCTCTACGGCCTGTGCGACGACAGCGGCAACGTGGTCGTGCCCTGCCAGTATCCCTATCTCCACTACTGCGAGAACGGCTGGTACCTGGCCCAGGATCAGAACGGCCGCTACGGCTTCATCGACAAGGACGGCAAGGTGATGATCGACTTTGCGTTTGAGCAGGCCATGGTGTTCAGCAGCGGGCTGGCGCCGGTGCTGCAAAACGGGCTGTGGGGCTTTATCAACGAGGCGGGGGAAATGGTCATCGCGCCCGCCTATCGCACGGCCAGCATGGTGGCCACCGGCACCGACCCCTATGTGGGCGGCTGCACCTTCTGGGACGGCGTGGGCAAGGTGCAGGACGGCGACCGGTGGATCCTCATCGACACCAGCGGCAACGTGGTGGCAAGCGACCCTTCCATCAGCGGCTATTTCTCCTGCGGCAGCGGCCTGGTGGCCTACCAGGACGCGCAAAGCGGGCTGCTGGGCTACATGACCACCGACGGCAAGATCGCCATCGAAGCGGCCTTTGCCTCGGCGGGCGCCTTCTTCGCGGCCGGCTGACGCCCGCCGCGCCTCTTTCCACGCGGTAACCGGCGCCGGGCCAGGCCCCGGCCCCGGCCACCATAAGAACACAGAAAACGGAGGAACGATCTATGTTGAAAAAGGGATTGGCATTGCTGCTGGCCGCGTTCATGCTCTTGTGCCTTGCGGCCTGCGGCGGCGCGCAGACGGGCGGCGGCGCGCCCGGCGAAGACGAGGACGCGGTGGTGAGCACCGAACTGGGCTTTAAAGACGCCGCCGCCATCGAGAGCTTCATCGAGAACTTCAACAACAACACCGACGGCTACGCCTACATGGTGGAGAGCGACGCCCAGACCCTGGAGGGCACCTCCTTCCAGGAGCAGGGCTATTCCGTCTACCGCGTGTTGCTCTGGGACGACCAGGCGGTGGGCCGCATTATGGGGCTGGTGGGCGATTTCACCGGCAGCGACCCCGACAACATCATGAACGCCCGCCTCATCTACGACCCCGACGGGCGGCTGGTGCTCTTCAAGGCGCTGTTCACCCTCAGCAACAGCGCGAACGTGGGCAAGAACGACAACGCCCTTTCCTGCGAAGCCATGATGGACCTGCTGGCTGCCCTCTTCCCCCAGTACACCGAGGAGGAGGTCGGCGCGCTTTACGCCCAGCTGATGCTGCCCGCCGCCGAGGCAATCGACAGCTTTGAGTCCAGGTCCGATTATACCAGCAGCGTGGAGCTGATCGAGCATTTCCTCACCCACTGCGGGTACGGCGTGAGCACCGAGGACGAGGGTTTTCTGAGCACAGTTTTGGAGTACGACTGCGGCGGCACGCCCTACCGGCTCATGTGCAACCCCTATGGCGAATACCAGGGCGACCTTTACGCTATCTATTGGGACGTCGGCATTTCCACGCCCGACGATATGCCGGCGTACGAGGCCCTTTTGACCCTGGTGGCCTGACGGGAAAACCGCCGGCCCGGTTCCCGGCAGGTCCGCCGGGCAAAAAACACGCTGCCCCATCACCCGGCCGGGTGATGGGGCAGCGTGTTTTATCCTGGTTATTCTTTGGTCATAAAACCGGTGTAGCGCCGGAAAAGCCCGATCCGGGAACCGGTGCCGGTCTTTTCGTAAATGGAGGCGATGTACCGCTGGAGCATGCGGCGGGATATATACAAACTGTCCGCGATCTCCTGCACGCCGTCCTCGGTGGTCAGCAGCTTTTCCAGCACCTCGGTCTCGCGGGGCGTCAGGGAGCAATGGACCGCGTACAGCGCAAGCCGCTGCTGCTGCGTCAATTCCGGCGGGCCGACGGGCCGCCCGTCCGGCCGCTCCTTCTCCTCCCGGCGGCCGATCTGCAGATAGTCGCCCGCCGCCAGCGCAAGAACCAGCAACACAAACATCAGAATGTCGATGCCGACCATCGCGTTCAAGGGCAGGTCCGCCACCTGCATGGCCGATAGGGCGGCCTCCACCGGGCCGCTTATCACCCGCCCCATGCTGGCCCAAAGCTCAGGACAGCCGGTCTTGGGGGCAATGTTCCAGAACATCAGGTTGAAATAGGAGACGCTGGCCCCCAGGCAGGCATAGTGGATGCACATATTAAACTGGTAGCCTTCCATCTCCCCCAGCAGGATTGGGTTGAACACGGCAAACATCGCCGTGCACAAGGTGGCGATGGGAACGTATTTCTGCTGTTTCACATCGCCGATGATCCCAATCAAAGCGTAGCCGACAATGAGGAACAGGCGAGGCCAGGCGTAATAATCGAACTCCTGGTAGCGGGTCTGCACGTTGAGCCGCATCATCTGCGCGTCGTAAAAGATCCCGACCACCGCAAGGGCCACCACGGTGAGCGACAGGATGAACTGCTTTTGCCGAAGCTCGCTTTTGGATGCCGGCGACTCCTTGGCATAGGGAAGGCAGTCTTCTCCCAGCCAATCCCAGGGCCTTTTGACGGTGAGCCAAAGCGTTGCCGAAAACCCCAGGACCAGCACCACCGGCAGGCCGAGGACGATATCCAGATGCTTCTGCAGCAGATACTGAAGCAATACCGCCGCTGCCGCCCCCGCCGCCATGACCTTTCCCATGCAGGAGGTCTGGGCCAACGCCTGGGACATGCAGAAGTAGACCATCCCGCCCAGCACGCCCAGAGAAAAAGCGGTCAGCATTGCGGTAACGGAATAGGCCGCCACCGAGTCCATAAAGCAAAGGGCGATCATGCTCACGCAATACACCATGTTCGGAATCACCAGCAGCCTGACCCGCGTTTTTTCCTCCTTGAAGATCCTTCGCAGCAGCGCGAAGGAGGCAAAGCCTGTGGCGGAAAGGAGCGTGTCGATGTAGTGCAGGGCAAGCTGCCAGGAGGAGCCGGAAATGGCGATGTTCCGCTGGTCGATGAAGGTGAGGGTGACCATGTATTCGAACATATAGGTGGAAAAAAGGAGGGCCAGAAAAGCCGCCCTGCGCGCATTGCGCCCATCCACAGCACGGTTGACCGGAACGCAACCCATGATCTTCCTCCTTCTGGATGCAATGCGCCGTATCGCCGCACCCGCGTTTTTTTATAGTATAATGCAAACGTGTTGCGAATGCAACATTCCGCCGCCCAGATGCAGGACACCGACCTGCCCGCGCAATAAAAGTCTTTTGCGGCCTGCAGTTCGATTGCGTGCCGGTCCCTGCAGTGCTACCGTCCGCAGCAAGCTGTGGGTGCCGGAGAGGGCTATGAGGTTTATGGTAATCTCTTTTGTTTTGTATTGGTTTTGTTATATAGGTTCTGGGATACGGACGCCAGCCTGCGAATCCACCCTGCCTCTGTTTGGAAAGCCCCGCCCATGGCGAAGTTTATGTTCGGATAACGCCCCGTACAAAAAAATCGTCGCAAGCGTTATGACGCTTGCGACGATCTGGTGCGCCCGACTGGATTCGAACCAGCGGCCTTCCGGGTCGGAGAACCCAGACAGCCAACGAAAAACCGCGATTTCAAGCCGTTTTTCGTCAGTCATGCACAAATCGGAAATGGTATACAAAAGCCCGCGAAGCCTTTTCAGAACCGGCTTCGCGGGCGTTTGCATGCGTGGTGGTCAAATGGTGGTCAGCTTGTTTTGAACTTCCGTTTTCACTCCTGCCGCAGACGCTCCACCACGGAATAGCGCTGGGCGGCGCGGCAGCTGAGCACCGGGATGAGGATGCCCAGCGCCCCGAACAGGGGCAGCACCGCCGCGATGGGCCAGAGGGTAAAGCGGTAGGTGAAAAACCAGAGCAGCCGACTGAGCCCCGGCCCGAGGATGGGCGCCGTGACCACGACCAGCGCCAGTGCCAGCAGCGCCGCGCCCAGGGTATACAGCAGTCCCTCCAAAGCCAGCATGATTCGCAGCTGCCGGGCGGTCATGCCGATGGACTGGAGCACCGCCAGCTCCCGGCGGCGGGCGGTGATGCCGGTGAGAATGGCGTTGAAAAAGTTGAGCACCCCCACCAGGCCCACGATGAAGCTCAAAGCGCCGCCCAGCAGCAGGAACATACTCCGGGTGCTCTCAAACTCCCCGGCATAGGTGGCCTTGCTCTCGTAGTCGAATTGGGGATTCACATTCTCCGTGTAATCCTGGAGAAAGGCTTCCATGGCGGCGTTGGCTTCGTCGGTGGTGTCAAAGGCGTAGTACATGACGCAGTCGGTGCCCGTGTCCCGGAGAAAGGCTTCCGCGCCCAGCACGAACTCGTCGGCGCCGTAGTAGCGGTAGCTCAGGGCGGAGGGCACCGACACTAAGGCGGCCACGGTGTAGTCCACGTCCCGGTACTCCACCGCCCGCTCGGCAAAGGCCGTACCCTCCGGCACATTGTCCCATGCGCCGTAGACCTCGCCGGTGGCGGGGTCGTAATACTCGAACGCCTCCACATAGCGGATGGTCACCGTGTCCCCCAGCCGGGCCCAGTGGCTGTCCATCTCCGGGTTGCCGTAGTCGTCCTCGCTGTACACGGCGGCAATGCAGTTTTTGTCCGGGTCGTTCAGTCTGGAAAGGTCGCCCTCCAGCACGGTCAGGTGGTCGAGGGCAAAGGGCTCCATGCCGTAGAGCTGCACCCGGTCCGCCAGCAGGCCGTTTTCATTGCGGTCCATGAAAGCGAGCATACTGTCCAGCTGCTCGGGGGTGTTCCAGCGGCCCCACAGGGCGCGGTAGTATTCCTCGGTGACAAATTCCAGGGCGGAGCTGGTCTTGCCGTAGACACGGCCGCTGCCGGTGACGCCCCCTTGGGCATCCACCGCGGCGATGACCTCCTCCGGCACCGCCATCCCGCTGTTAAATCCCTCCCCGCCGGTCTGGAACTGGCCCGCGTCGGCCAGAATGAAGTCGCTGGCGGTGAAGGTGGACACATATTTGTCCATGTCAAAGCCGCCGGTGAAGGTCACCGTCAGGGTCAGCAGCACCACGGCCAGCGTCAGGGACAGCACGGTAAGAAAGGTCTTGCCCCGGCTGCGGCCCAGGTTGGCCCATGCCATGGACAGCAGCGACACCCCCTTGCCGCCGCGCCGGGTTTTCCGTTTCAGGGCCTTGCCCTCGGTGTAGCGCACTGCCTCCACCGGGGACACCTTGCCCGCCAGACGGCCGGGGCGGCGGCAGGAGATGAGCACCGTCGCCAGGGCAAAGAGGGCCGCGCCCGCAAAGAGAAGGGGACTTGCCGACACCACGCTGGTCACCCCGTCCAGCCGCGCGACAATGACCGGGGTGAGCACGCCGCCCAGCAGCCAGCCCAGCAGCAGGCCCACAGGGATGCCGACGAGGGAGAGGGCCAGAGCCTGGGTGCGGATGATCCGCCGCAGCTGCCGGGGCGTGGTGCCGATGGTTTTCAGCAGGCCGTAGAAGCGGATGTCCCCGGCCACCGAGATCTGAAACACATTGTAGATGATGAGGTAGCCGGTGAGCAGGATCAGGAGCAGCACCCCCGCGACGATGGCCGCCACGGTGGGATCCAGCTTGTCCGAGAGCTGCGCCCCGGTGTAGCCCCAGTTGACGCCGGTGGAAATATAGGTTTCGCCAGGAGTTTCTGACTGATAGCCGTGGTTGGCCAAAATCTCCTCCAGATCGGAGGCGATGGAGCGGGCCCCGTGTTGCAGCATCACGTCCAGGTTCCAGCTGCCGGTCATGCCGTCGCTGCCGGGCGGGGTAACGCCCGCCTCGGCCAGAATGGCGTCCACCCGGCTCTCGGGGATGAGGATGTGGTTTGCGACGACGGCCTCGTCATACTCCCACCAGCCGCACAGGGTAAAGGTCTGGGTGGTCTCGCGGCCGTCCACAGTAAAGGTGACGGTGAATTGCGCGCCCAGTTCCGGCTCCACCCCCAGCAGTTCCAGCACATGGGTGTCGGTGGCAGCCTCGTCGGTGCCCTCCCGGGGCAGGCGGCCTTCCACCGGATCGCAATAGCTCCAGTGGGCCTGATTTGCGTCGGAGTAGCCGATCTCCACATGGGATTTGTTGAAGGGCACGTCGGTGGGCATGCCCACAAAGCGCCGCAGGCCCCACTGGTCAATGAGGGGATCGTCCTTCAAATCCTCAAACTGTTCCTCCGTCAGGTACTTGAAGGTGCCGTGGGCCCAGCCGCCGGCCTGGCGGAAGTTGTTCTGCTGAATGCCCTCGTTGATGGAGAGGGCAATGGTGAACAGGGAGGTGAACAGCACCGCCGTCAGGGCAATGGCCAGCACCGCCACCAGGTTCCGGGTGCGGCTGGCCAGCAGGGTGCGCAGGCTCAGGCGGCGAATGCAGCCGCGGTTGGAGACGTTCATACCCGGCACCCCCTTACCGCGTCACGATCCGCCCGTCCTCGATGCGGACGATGCGGTCGGCCGTCTGGGCGATCTCCTCGTTGTGGGTGATCATCACCATCGTCTGGGCAAATTTCTGCCCCGTCACCTTCATCAGCCCCAGCACGTCCTGACTGGTTTTGCTGTCCAGGTTGCCGGTGGGCTCATCCGCCAGCAGGATGGCGGGCTTGGCGGCCAGCGCCCGGGCAATGGCAACCCGCTGCTGCTGCCCGCCGGAGAGCTGGTTGGGGAGATTGGCGAGTTTTTTCTCCAGCCCCAGCGTGGCGACGACCTCCTCCACAAAGGCCTTGTCCACCTTTCTTCCGTCCAGCTCCACCGGCAGGACGATGTTCTCCCATACGCTGAGCACCGGCACCAGATTGTAGGACTGGAACACAAAGCCGATCTTCCGGCGGCGGAAGATGGTCAAAGCCTCGTCCTTCAGGGAGAAGATGTCCTTGCCGTCCACGGTGACCGTGCCCGAGGTGGGCCGGTCCAGCCCGCCCAGCATGTGGAGCAAAGTGGACTTGCCGGAGCCGGAGGTGCCCACAATGGCCACAAACTCGCCCGGCTCAACACGGAGATTCACGCCGTCCAGCGCCTTGACCTGGGTGTCCCCGGCGCCGTAGTATTTTTTCAGGTCACGGGTCTCAAGAATTGTCATGCTGTGTTTCCTCCAAAGAAAAAGCCTGTACCGTCTTTTGACAATACAGACTCTATCATGCAAATCTGTCCTGGCACTTTCGGGAATGTGTCAGTTCTGAAAGAATGTCACGACCGGGGCAAAAACAGCGAAAAGACGCTGCCCTTGCCCGGCGCGCTCTCCACCTTCACATAGCCGCCCTGCTTTTCGGCGATCTGCCGGGTGAGGTAGAGGCCGATGCCCACGCCCTCGGTCTGATAGGCGCCGGGGGCACGGTAGAACCGCCCGAAGATCTTGGCCTGCTCCTCCTCGGGGATGCCCGGGCCGGTATCACGCACCCGGATGGCGGAAAACAGTTCGTAGTTTTTGACCTCCACCGTCACCGCCCCGCCGGCGGGGGTGTACTTGACGGCGTTGTCCAGCAGGTTGCACAGCGCCTCCTCCGTCCACTTGGGGTCAAAGACCGCCGTGCCCTCTGCCTGCCGGATGGCCAGTTCGACGCCTTTTTCCGCCGCCTTGGGGGCCAGTTGGGCCACCGCCCGCTCCACCGCCGGCGCGATCTCGCCGGGCTGGGGGTGCAGGGCCAAAATCCCTGTCTCCAGCCGGGAGGTCTTGACCAGCGCCTCGATGAGGGTCTGGAGCTTGTCCGTCTGGGCGGAGATGGCGGCGGCACAGTCCTGCCCTTGTGGAGTAAGGGGCTGCTCCGCCAGCAGCTGGGCATAGAGCTGCAGGTTGGCCACCGGGGTTTTGGTCTGGTGGGAGATGTCGGAGACGAGGGCGCTGATCTGGTCTTTCTGTCGGCGCACGTTCCGCTCGGACAGGACGCTGGCCGTCAAATACCGGGCCAGCCGGCTCTCCAGGGCGGAGAGCCGGCTCTCGTCAAAGGACTCTTCGGAAAAGCTGCCGTCCATGGCGGCGGTGAGCATTTCGTCCAGCCGCCGGATGGTGCGGGCGGTGCGCCAGCGGTCATAAAAGACCACCGCCAGCGCCAGCAGCGCCGCCCCGCCTGCGATCACATACCCGGTCATGGTTCCACCACCCAGGTATAGCCGATGCCGTACACCGTTTTCAGGTATTCGGGCTTGGCGGGGTCCGCCTCCAGCTTGCTCCGCAGCCGCTTGACCGTGACGGACAGGGCGTTTTCCTCCACAAATTCCGCGCCGTCCGTCCACACCCGGTCCACCAGCGTGGCCCGGGGAACCGTGTGCCCACGGTTTTCCACCAGCACCCGCAGAAGTTTCTGTTCCGTTTTGCTTAATTCTACTGCCGCCCCGTCCCGGCGAAAGTCCATTTTTTCAAAATCAAAGGTGAAAGGACCCACGGACAGCGTGCGGGAAATAGTGGGAGCGCCCCGCCGGAGCTGGGCGTTCACCCGGGCGCGGAGCACCGCCAGGGAAAAGGGCTTGGTGATGTAGTCGTCCGCCCCGGCCTCCAACCCGGTGACCTCGTCCAGCTCCAGGTCGTTGGCGGTGAGCAGAATAGCCGGTGTGCAGTCGCCCCCTGCCCGCAGCTGCCGCAGCAGGTCCAGACCGCTGCCGTCGGGCAGGTTGACGTCCAGGATCAGCAGGTCAAAGCGTTCCTTTGCCAGAGCCTCCCGGCCCTGCGCCAGGGTGGAGCGGCAAACGACCGACGCCTCCGGTCCCGTCAGCGCTATGGCAATCCCGCGCCCCAGGGTCTCGTCGTCCTCCAAAAGAAAGATGTGTTTCATGGCTGCCCCCCTGTTTGCGCATTTCTTTGGCCTATTATATCATGACGCCGCCGAAAAGCGGCTGCTTTGGGGTTATTATACCACAAGTTCCGCATACAGAGGGCCGCCAATGCTGTCATCTGCTCCGTGTCCGGCGCGGCCTCGGGCATGGCGGCCGCCACACCGTTTTACTTTTTCTCCACGGGGATCCAGATCTCGCAGTAGTAGTCCTGGTCCTGTGTGCCGTTTTCGAACTTGCTGGCGTCGCTGTACAGTTCCACATTGATGCCTGCGGCGATCTTGTAGTCGGGATTCGTGGGCAGCCATTGCGAAAAAATCTGCTGGTTCAGCCCCTGGAGTGCCTGGGGCATCCGGCCGGTACAGGGGAACACCGCCCAGGTGTGGGCCGGAATCGTCCGGGTGGTAAAGCCGTCAGGGACTTCTCTGGCCGGGTCGTAATTGTCGGCAATGAGATACTCGAACTCATTTCCGCCCATGCTCTCGTCTAGGTTGATGCCGTACATGCCGCATACCACTTTGCCGCCGCCCGCCGCAAAATGCTCTGCCCAAAACCGGGGCACCTGAGCTGCCGCGTCCTCATACTTGAAGGTCTTTGCACGGCAGAGCACCGTGAACGCCTCTTTTTTCGTGATTTTGCAATCCATATTCTGACCACCTTCCAATGTCACTTTGATCCGAAGCGGAGCAAAGGAACGGACCGCGCCTCCGCTCTTTCGCAGTGCGGTGGGCGTGAGGCCATGGAAGCGGGTAAAGGCTTTGGTGAAGCTGTCCGGCGAGTCGTAGCCGAACTCCAGCGCGATGTCGATGATCTTCCGGTCCGTCGTGAGGACCTCCAGTCCGGCGGCGGAGAGCCGGCGCTGGCGGATGTAGTCGCCCACCGTCATGCCGCACAGTATGGCGAAGCCTTTCTGAAAGTAGAAAGGGGATACAGCCGCCTGCTGCGCAATCTTTTGGATGGTCAACTCCTCCCGGAGATGTTCCTCGACATACCGGATCGCCCGATGAATGCCTGTTACCCAGTCCATAGGTCACACCGTCCTTCCAGTTTCAGCATATCGGAAAGAAGCGCACTTTGCCCGATTTTCCGTGCTCCTGTTCGTCCGGCGGCCGCTGTTGTAACGAGACGGAAGGGAGTCTATCTTGTTGTTGGATGAGGATGGGGTTCCAAAAGAAAATCGGTCAGCTTCATGATTTTGATACCGTCTTCCGTTATTGGGTAATCACAGCTGCCGGCAATCACAATTTTCTCGTAGTTGTCCCGAATCATCCGCAGAGGGGCAAGTTCCCGCTCGCGGGTGGCCGGCTCGTTCATAGATTCAGTTACCTGAATGTATCGTTTCTCGCTGGCATTGGTGGCAATGAAATCCACTTCCCTGTTGTCTATCTTTCCAATCGACACATCATATCCTCTACGAAGCAGTTCAAAGTAAACAATGTTCTCCATGGTATGCCCGGTGTCCATATCCCGATAGCCCAGCAGGTAGTTCCGCAGCCCGATGTCCACGATATAATACTTGCCCAAGGTGCGCAGATACTCCTTGCCCTTGATGTCAAAGCGTTTGATCTCATAAAAGATATAGGATTCCACAAGTGCGCCTACATAGGCCTGAACCGTGTGTACAGAAGGCTTCCCTTTGCGGCTTGCATCAAGCAGCTTTTCATTCGCCAAGGTGTTGCTGATGGAAGTGAGGGATGTGCTGTTGCCGATATTGTCGGCCAGGAACATAATGACCTTGCGCAGCAGATCCGGATCGGTGATCTGCCGCTGGCCGCGGCGGCGCTCCCGCTCCAGAATATCCCGAACCACGACGGTGGAATATATCCCGTCCAGCAGCGTCAGAGCCTTATCTGTATCCAGCCCCACATCAGCAATGCCGGGCATTCCGCCAAATCGAAGATAGGCGTCCAACAGTTCTTGCGGTTCGTAGATTTCCCCATCCGAATCGTAAATCCGTTTGCGCAATCCTCCGGCGGGACTTTTGCTCTCTCTGACGGTATAGCCATGAAAGTCCAGGAATTCCCGGAAGGAAAGGGGAAGCATCTTGATTTCCACGCTGCGCCCGGCCAGATAGGTGGCATACTCTGACGACAGAAGATAGGCATTGGAACCAGTCACATAGATGTCGCAGTCAAAATCTACCCGAAAGGAATTTACTGCATCCTGCCAGCGATCGATCCGCTGGATCTCGTCAAAAAACAGGTAAGCGCGCTTATTTTCGGGAAGCCGTTCTTTTACAGATCGGTATAACTCTTCTGCTGACATGTTGCAGAATTCCATGGACTCGAAATTCATTTCAATAATCTGATCCTCTGTTATACCGGACTGCCGCAGATGCAGGGCCATCAGTTTCAAAAGACTGGATTTTCCACAGCGGCGGATGCCTGAGATGACTTTCACCGGTTCGGTATCCTGAAACGCGATCAGACGATTCAAATACAGATCCCGGGGGCGCAATTCGTTTGCATTCTTCAGCATGGGCTCACCTCCAACTGCAGTGTAGCACAAACAATGAAAAAAATCAAGTTTGTGCTCCTGACAGCACAAACTTTTGAAAATGAGCAAAGAGATTGTCTGTTTGAATCAGCGTCAACGACGCCTGCGCAAACAGAATGGTTGCCTTGACCGGAGGAATGAAAGTGGAAAAGAAAACAAGCGCAGTTGGCGCAGATCAAAAAACAGAGCGTCATTGTCGCCGCAAGAAGTTTAAAATCCGACAAGCTCGTCGGAAAAATAGGCGCGAGAGACAAGGGAAAGGGTCAGTGCCAGAACACCAAGACAGCGTTGGATGGACGATTTTGAAAAGGCCAAAGCATGTCGGTGAAAACGCCAGCTCCCTGGCGGACGGGATCATGCAAGCGCGCCCGAAAGCGGGTGAACCACCGGTACAGTAGACAAAACAGAATTTGGACGTATAATAGAGACAGAAACCAAACGAAGCGGCGCTTCGGGAAAGGAAAGCACCATGATCCGTTTCTCCCTGTATGTTGAAGAGCGTTATGAAGCCTGCGCGGAATACGCGCGCGGTCTGTTTCGTGCGCCTTCATGGGGAGAGAGCCGGGGTCGTTGAGGGATTCCTCCAACGAAGAAAACCGCTTGCCATGGAAGGCAGGCGGTTATTTTTTTCGATTGGAGGGAAAGAAAATGCCAACCGTGGATATGGTGCGTACCGGACAAAACATCAATCGTCTCCGCAAGCAAACGGGGCTTTCCACCGCGGACCTGCAGGCGGCGCTGGGGCTCTCTTCGCCCCGCGCCATCTTCAAATGGCAGCGCGGCGATTGCCTGCCGACCGTGGACAACCTGGTCGTGCTGGCGGCGCTGTTCGGCGTGCGGATCGACGATATTCTGGCGATCGACGTGGCGGGATAACGCCGCAAAACAGGTTTCCGATCCAGGCAGAGCGGCAAAAGCGTCCTGCCTGTTCTATGGCCCCTTAGTCAAGTTGGTGCAAGACGCCGGCCTCTCAAGCCGGAGGCGCCGGGTTCGAATCCCGCAGGGGTCACCATATCAGGGGAGGCGGCGAAGACGGCGAGTCGCGGCGGACTGTAAATCCGTTGCCTTCGGGCTAAGAGAGTTCAAATCTCTCCCTCCCCACCACAGGGCCCCTTGGTCGAATCGGTTCAGGACGCCGGGCTTTCAATCCGGAAATGTTGGGTTCAAATCCCACAGGGGTCACCATAGCGGGAATCTGTCGGCAGCGGTTCCCAAACAGCAGGCAAGGCCCCGCAGCGTTTGCTGCGGGGCCTTGCTCGTTATGCCGGGCAAGCCCAATCGGCGGCCTTGCGGGGCGGAGAACCAAAGAAACCAACGAAAACAGCGGACATTGATCTGTCTTTGCGGCAGCCCGCCCTTGACTGCACCTTGCGGCAGTGGCATGGTAAAAAAGGGTGTGGGAATAGCAAAAAAGCGGCTTTTACCCATCCAACTCCGCGTAGCGGGTGATACGCATGACGGTGATCCTGCACTTTTTTATATCAAAATCCCCTCGCAGTGGTCGATCTCGTGCTGGATGATCTGGGCGGGCCAGCCGGACCAGGTCTTGAACCGCACCCGGAACTGCTCGTCCTGATACTGCACCTTGATGGTTTTCCAGCGCTTTGCCTTTCGGGGGCCCGTCAGGGACAGGCAGCCCTCCTCGGCCTCGTAGGGGCCGCTTTTTTTGACGATTTCCGGGTTGAACAGCACCCGGTAGATCCCCTCGTCGTCAAAGGCGATGATGCGCCTGGCCACGCCGATCATGTTGGCGGCCATGCCCACGCAGCCGTCGGCGTGGGCCTCGAGCGTTTCCAGCAGGTCGGCCGCCACCGGCAGGTCGTCCGGCGTGGCGGGCTCGGACTTCCGGGCCAGAAACAGCACGTCCTTGCAGATTTCTCGTACCATGTCAGTTCTCCTCGTGGTTTTGGATGGCCGCCGCGATGGTCTCGGCCGCGAGGCGAGACTCCGCTTCGGTGGGATGTGCCCCGTCCGGGGCGTAGAGCTCTTCGGCGTCAGCCCGTTCATAAAAGCGCCGGCCTGCGTCCGCCAGCAGCGCCCGGTTCTCCCGGGCGGCCTGCCGGTACGCCTCAGACAGGGCCCGGCTCATCCCGTCGTAGTCCCAGCCCTTGGCGGAAAGAGCCTCGCTGCCCTTCCGGTAGGCCCAGGTGGCGTAGAGGACGGGGGTGGCCCCGTTTGCACGGATCTGCTCGCAGAGCCGGGCCACGCTGGAAAAGAAACTTTTCGGTGAGGAGACAGGGCCATGGCTCATCTCCTGCAGCACCACATAGTCCCAGTGCTCGCCCGTGAGAGCGGCCTGGGTGCGGGCCCGCAGCCGGGTGGCCGGGTTCAGCTGCTCCGACAGTCGCGCCCCACCCCGGGTGTGGTGGACCACCTCCGCGCCGGTGAGCTCGGCCACCATAGCGGGCATATCATTGGCAAAGGTCAGGCTGTTGCCCAGCATGAGGATGCGCATGGAAAAAACTCCTTTCAGCGTCCGCCACCCAGCACAGCCCGGAGGGCCTCGTCGGTGGCGGCGGGGAAGCAGGTCTGCACCTGCCGGAACACCAGTTCCCAGGAGCGGGCCGGGTCGGTGGAATAGGCGGAGGCGATGTGGTCGCGGCCCCAGAGGGACTCGGGCGTGGCGTAGACCGAGTGGGGCCAGCCGTAGGGCTGCCCGCGCTTGTTCCGCCGCTGGCGAAAGTCCCGGACCAGCAGATAGCCGCCCATTTGTAAATCGGTCACCGTGCCCTCGAAGTTCTTTTCGCCGCCCTTGCCAAAGCCAGCCAGCTGTTTCAGGTCAAAGGAGAACAGCTCGTCCTTGGCAAGGAACTGATCCATGATCTTTTTCTGGCGGGCGGTGGCCAACTCGTCCTCCCAGCGGCTGTCGAAGTCGTAGCCGTCCCGCCGCCAGTTGGCGAAGTGGGGGAACCAGGCGCGGGAGATGAAGCCGGACTTTTTGCCGAAGAATTTGCCGTAGGCCACCCGCCCGCTGCGGGCGATGATCTGCCGCCATTCCCACGGGTCCCGGTCGACATCGCTGCACCACCAGTCGAAGGGGCAGGTGCGCTCCTCGGCGGAAAAACCCTCGATCCCGTTGCGGAACAGGGGCAGAAAGCCCACCTGGTCGATCCAGTCCACCAGTGCCTCCCAGCTGCGGATGCAGGCCGGGTCGTCCCGGTCCGGTCCCCGCATGATCCATTCGCCGTTCTCTACCGCCATGCACTCACCCTGTTTCCCTGTTACTGAAATTATAGCTATGCCGCGTGACTTAATTATGTTCCGCTATCATTTCGAGGAAAATGGAACTACCGATCGTTGGCGCGAACTTTATCGTGAACTGAGCGAAGAGCAAAAAAGAGAGCTAATGTGCTTTGTTTCACATACGGTTACAGAATTAAAAACAATACCTTGTCCAGAGATCTTCAAGGAAATATTGCCGTTCTATTTTATTAAATACACTGGACGAGAGGAAGAATTCTCTGATGGCACTGTTCAGCTGTCGTTAATGGACGATAGTGATATTGTCATCGAAGACAACTAGACTTTTTGTGGAGACAAGAGAGGCTGTGGCTACTATAACATGGGTACACCACTGAAGAGTAATCATAAGACCAGAAAACGTGTGGATTATTCTGCTGCCTAAGTTTGTTTTAAACAATTGGGGTATTGTGATCCTTCGAGAGAGACACCTCTTTTAACAGGATCTATAATAGCACATTCCCTTCCAACAGTCTTCTCAACGATTTCGCAAACGCTTCATCCTGCTCCTTCGTGCGCCTGGCGGGCCCCTTTGGGTGCTTGCCGGCCCGAAGGAGCTTTTTGTTCTGCCAGCGGCGTTCCAGCAGCGCGTCGATGTTGTCGGCGGTGTATTCCAGGCCGTTCTGGTTCAGCACCCGGGCCCGGCGGGCCAGGCACATGCTGGCGAGGCCGTAGTCCTGGGTCACCACGATGTCCCCGGGACGCACCCGGTTGACCAGGGCAAAGTCCACGCTGTCTGCGCCTTTGTCGAACACCAGCGTCTCGGCGCCCTCCCGCTCGATGCGGTGGGCGGTGTCGCAGAGGATGAGCACCGCTACCCCATGGCCTTTGCACAGGCGGATGGTCAGATCCACCACCGGGCAGCCGTCTGCGTCGATCAATACCGTGGGCATGGCCCGCCTCCTTCCACGTTTTTCTCTCTACCATTTAGTGTAGTACGGAACACCTCGCTTGGCAAGGATAAGCCGGGAAGACACATACCGGCGCAAAATGGACCGGCAGAGCAAAATGTCAAAATGCCGAAATAGTATCGCGTTTTTTGTGAGAACTTTTTTCTCAAACCTTGCATGATGATCTGACAGATTTGACCTTTATTATGAAACTGCGGTACAAAAGTAGGCGTTCGGAAGGGGCCGGGCGTGTTGTTGGTAATCCACATGGATTACCGGCTATCCACAGCAGCGTAAAAGTGGATTGCCATGTGGCAATCCACTACAGACCAAGCAGTTCTTTTCTCATTACCCCCTTTCTGCAGAACCCCTGAAAAGCCGCTGGACCCGGCACAAGGAATCCTACATAAGGAACCCTGGAAAGCCGCCGGACCCGGTGTAAGGAACCCTACATAAGGAACCCTGAAATACTGCTGGACTTGGTACAAGGAATCCTACATAAGGAACCCATTGCTGCTTCCAGCAAAATAATATCAGTACGATCTTCGGCTGAAACAAGCTGAGAAAAGTGTCTCGGAGAAATGATGAACCTGGCTTAAAATCCTGATTATAGTACTTTACATCTGCTATGCTTATAAGGGGTATTGGAGGAAGTTTGCGTATCAAAACATCTCTCCCGGCGGGTGACTGATTTTGCTAGCATAGCGTTTGGATATCCAAACGCCTTTCCCCTTGGGAGAACCCAAACCCCTGCCGGGCGAGCTTGCCCGTGCCCTCGCGGCACTGTCCGATAAAGACCCGCCGTGCGGGGAGCTCCGGGCCGGCGACCAGGCAGGTCGGATGATCCAATCCCGATTTTGAAGACAAGGCGTTACAAGTTCAATTTCGACGCCCTTCTTCTTCAAAATAAAAACATTCACAAGGAGGAATGTGAAAGAGAACAATTATCACGTTCGTAAAGCACCAAAGGACAAAATAGAGAGGATGTTGCGATGACCCAAGACTTGAATTTGTATACGATGCAAACATTGTTTGAGCAGCCCGTGGAACCGGTGGACTTCATCGTGGAAGGGCTGCTCGCGCCGGGGTTGTACATTTTAGGCGGTTCGCCCAAGGTGGGAAAAAGCTGGCTGGCACTGCAGCTCTGTCTGGCGGTGTGCGGCGGCACGTCCTTCCTCGGCCGTGCGACCCGCCAAAGTGAGGTGCTCTATCTGGCGCTGGAGGACGGCCCCCAGCGGCTGCATTCCCGTGCGCTGCGCCTTACCAAAACCGCTCCTTCCGGGCTTTACCTCTGCGGGCAGGCGCTGCCTGTCGGGCAAGGGCTGGAGCAGCAGTTGGAGCACACGCTGGACGAGCATCCGGGTATCCGTCTGGTCATTCTGGACACTCTGCAAAAGGTGCGCTGTATGTCCGGCAGCGGGATGTCCTATGGTTCGGATTATCAGGATGCGGCAGCGCTCAAGAGTATTGCCGACCGCTACCACGTTTGTCTGTTGGCGATCCATCATCTGCGCAAGCTGCCGGACGAGGATCCGTTCAACCGGCTGTCCGGCACGAATGGACTGACTGGCGCGGCGGACGGTACCTTGATCCTGGTGCGGCCCAAACGGCAGGAGAATGTGGCGGTGCTTACCGCGACCGGGCGGGACATTGAAGACCAGGAGGAAACACTGGAGTTTGACGATTGCCGCTGGAACCGAACGACCGACCCGGAGCAGCTTCAGTTTGGCCTGCTTGTTATGCTGCTGCAGAAGTTGCTTGGGCAAAATGCGTTCCAGGGCACTGCGACCGAGCTGGCCGACCAGCTGGGGAAGGAAGGCCTTCTCTTTGGGCCGGCCCAGCTTTCCCGGTATCTCCAAAGCCGGGGACGGCAGTTGGCGGAAGCGGGGATCGGGCTGGAAGTGAGCCGTACCAACAGCAAAAGGACCCTGCGGCTTTGGCTTGGTGACAGAAGTGACGGTCGTGACGGCATTCCCGGGGAAGAAACAGCGGTGAATATGCTGTCACTGCCGTCACCGGCGTCACAGGCTTCGTAATGGGGGTGAGTCGAATAGCATCCATCAAACAAAGAGGCGAACGGAAGTTCAAGATCACTGTCTGCAACGGGTACCGCCCCGGAGGACAAAAGCGGATGCAGAGCCGCACCATCGACGTGCCCAGGGAGATCCCCAAGCGCAGCGTGATGCAGTATGTCCACGCCGAGGCCCAGAAGCTTGAGAAGCGGTTCCGCTGCGGGATGGAGGAGGACGACCGCACCACCTTTGAGCAGTACGCCGAGAGCTGGCTGGCGCGTCAGACCCATTACAAGCCCAGCACGCTGGCGGGATACAAACGCCAGTTGGAGGTCGTCTATCCCCACATCGGCGGTATCGCGCTGAACAAACTCCGGCCGCTGGTTTTGGAAGAACTGTGCGCCGAACTGCGCAAACGAAAAAATCGCCGGGGAGAACCTCTGTGCGAAGCCACGGTGCGCAAGTATCTCCAGACGGTCTCAGCGGTGCTGGAGGACGCGAAACGGAACGACATTCTGCTCTACAACCCCGCCCATCGGGTGCGGGGCATCCGGGTGGAAAAGAAGGCGCAGCCCATCCCCAGTGAGTTCGAGATGCGCAAGCTGCTGCAATGCATATTGCAGGAGCCGCTGCTCTACCGGGTGTTTTATCTGACCGCCATCGCCACCGGGATGCGCCGGGGCGAGCTGTGCGCCCTGCGCTGGAACGACCTGCACGGTGGCGGCGCGGTGACCGTGCAGCACTCCCGAAGCTCGGTGCTGGGCCAGGGAATCCTGGAGACCGGCACCAAAAACCACCGCACCCGCATCGTGGTGATCCCGGAGCTGGTGCACGACTACATGGGCGAGTTATTTTTAGAGCAGGCGCGGGCGGGGCGGATCATCCGCCCGGACGATTACATCTTCTCCACCGCCGAAGGACCGGTGCACCCGGATTCCTTTACCCGGCGGCTTCGCCGGCTCTACCGGAACAATGACTTCCCGGCGGAGTATCACCTGCACACCCTGCGGCATTTCTTCGCCACCTATCTGTTGCAGAACAACACCAGCAAACAGGTGGCGGCGGATCTGCTGGGCCATGCGGACACCAGTTTCCTGGAACGCACCTACTGCCATCCCCAGTTGGAGAGCAAGCAGCAGGCGGCGCTTATTCTGGAGAGTATGCTGGAACCGGCGGAGCAAGAGGCATGGGAGCAGGAACAGCGCGAAGCGCAGCGGGTGAGCGCGGCAAACTGAACGACAGGGGCGACGGGTGACCGCCGCCCCTGTTGCTGTTGACGGGATGCGTAAAATACCGGTCCCGTTTCTTGTTGGGTTTGGTGATAGCTATCTGTCGCAGATGTCGGTATGCTTTGTGGTACCAAAACACAAAAGGAGTGGTCAATATGGCAAGCATCCGGAAACGCGGCGAGAACAGCTATCTGCTGGTGGTATCCCGCGGGTACGACTATCAGGGAAACCGGTTGAAGCCGGCGCAAAAGACCGTCCACCCGCCGCTGGGCCTGACGGCGAAGCAGACGCAAAAATGGCTGAACGAGCAGGCGGTGCTCTACGAGCAGGAGGTAAAACACACCCCCGGCCAGCCGGTGGACCGCAGCATCACCTTGGCCAAATATATCGAGATCTGGCTCGAGCAGGTGGCGCCGAAAAAGCTGGCGGCCAGCACGCTGACGCGGGACAAGCAGGACATCCGCCGCATCCTGCCGGCGCTCGGACACTACAAGCTGACGGAACTCAACAAGGAGATCTTGCTGGATTTCTACGACGCCATGCGCCGGGAGAAAAACGAAAACACCGGTGCCCCGCTGGCGGAGAAAACGGTGGAGGGCATCCACTCCTGCTTGTGCGGCATCCTGTCCGACGCGGTGGAAGCGGGATACATCACCCACAACCCCGCCTGGCGGACCTACAAAAAGAAGGGCGTTTCCAAGGAGCGGCCGGTGGCGGATGAGGAAACGGTGCAGCGGCTCATCGCGGCGCTGGAGACCCAGAGCCTGAAATACGAGGTGTACTACAAGCTCATCCTCGCCACCGGGATGCGCCGGGGCGAAGCCTGCGGCCTGCGCTGGTCGGACATCGACTGGCGGCAGCGGGCGCTGCACATCCGGCGGAACGTGGTCAAGCTGAGCCGGCAGCCCATCCTGGTCAAGGAACCCAAGACCCGGGCGGGGGTACGGGTGGTCTATCTCTCCAAAGATCTGTGCAAGCTGCTGCGCGCCTGGGAAAAGGAGTGCCAATGGGAGGCGGAGCAACGGGGCGGCGGGGAGCTGACCCAGGAAGATTACCTGTTCCGCCAACCCAATGGCGACCCTATGGTACCCTGCACCTTCACCTTCCGGTTCAAGAAGATCCTGCGGGAGAACGGCCTGCCGGACGACCTGAACGTGCACAGCCTGCGGCATACCAACGCCAGTATGCTGATCGCCCAGGGGGTAGATGTGCGCACGGTGGCGGGCTTGCTGGGCCACGCCCAGCCCAGCACCACGCTGGACATCTACAGCCACGCCTTCGACAAAAACAAGCGCCTCGCCGGGCAGAAGCTCAGTGAGGCGATGGGGCTGTAAATCGGTGCGGAGGCGAATAGCTTACAAACTGGGAAAAATATTTCGGTTTCCCTCTTGACTCTGCCGTACCGTCAACTGGTACACTGAGAGCAGAAGGGAGAGAGTGCCATGGAATACTCCATCCATGAACTGTCGCGGTTGTCCGGGGTGTCCACCCGCACCCTGCGCTGGTATGACGAGATTGGCCTGCTGAAGCCCGGCCGGGTAGCCGAGAGCGGCTACCGCTACTACGGCCCGGCCCAGGTGGACCGGCTGCAGGACATCCTGTTTTATCGGGCCCTCGGGGTGGAGCTGGCCCGGATCCGGGAATGTCTGGACGCGCCCTCCTTTGACCGGCTGGCCGCCCTGCGGCAGCATCTGGCTGCGCTGCAGGCGCAGAAGGCCCGGCTGGAAGATCTGATCCGGTCGGTGGAACAGACCATCGGCTGCGAAGAAAGGAAGGAACCCATGAAGGACGAAACGAAATTTGCCGCCCTGAAAGCAAAGCGGGTGGCGGAAAACGAAGCCGCCCACGGTAAAGAGGCCCGGGCCAAATACGGCGACGCCGCGGTGGACGCTGCCAATGCTGGCGTGATGGGGCTGACGCAGGAGCAGTACGACGCCTGGAACGCCCAGGACACAGAGCTGCGCCGGCGGCTGGAGGCCGCAGTGCAAGCGGGCCTTGCCCCGGACAGCGAGGAGGGCCGGCAGCTGTATGCGCTGCACCGCCGCTGGCTAGCGGTGACGGTGAAGGACCTGACGGCCAAAAAGCACCGGGGCATCGCGCAGTTGTATGTGCTGGACGAGCGGTTCACCGCCTACTATGACCGGGTGGTACCCGGCTGCGCAAAGTTCCTGCGGGACGCGGTGACGCGCTGGGCAAAGTGAATTAGGATAGTGCCGCCGGCAGGCGGCACGCGAGGGAAGATCCTCCCGCAGTGTGCTCCGATCCCAGGGCACAGCGCGGGAGGATCTGTCTTTGTCGCAAGGCCCGGCACAGCAGCCGGCGACGCCGATGATCCGCCTTGCGGGCATAGTCCACGCCCCGCGCACCCTCAGTTCTCGTTCAATCCGTGCTCCCGGGTCAGCAGCTTGTCCTTGTACAGCTTTTCCGCGTCCAGAACCTCCTTGACAGAAGCGGTCCTGGGCAACACCTGCAAGATGGAGAATTGAAACTGCCAATACCGTTCCGGGTCGTCAACCAGCAGGGCTTTCAATGCCTGGTCCCCGCCGTGCAGCGTTTTGACATATTCGCACCAGCGCCCCCAAAGGCCATCCTGGCCGGACGCCGACCCCACATACTGACGGCCGCTTTCCCGGTCAACGATCAGGTAGACCCCGTTCACTGAGGACAGAGCGATGCGCCAGGACTCATACGCCTCAGAGTCTTCGACGGCCTTTTTCAGCTTGCCGAAGGGCAGCACCAGAGACTCAAAACCCGGAAAGACTTGCTTTTCATTGGGCAGGATGTAACTGACCGGCTTTTCGTTGGTACCCTTCTGATGCCACCGGATAGCGGCATTTCCCCAGTCGATCACCAGCCGGTTCTCATACTCCTCCAGGAGCGGCAGATGCTCCAGCGTGAAATAGGCGCGCTGGCCCTGAAACGCCGTGGCGTCGGGGAAACCGGCGGGCATGACGGCCGGGGTGTCCGGCACCCAGCCGGTCACCCGATAGCAACCGAAGAACCGGGCCAGTGTTCCTTGCTCACTGATGAAAATGCACCAGTAGTCATGCCCCTTGCCAAATCCAAGGTCCTGCTGGCGGGTATATTCCAAAACCATATCCTTTTCATAACATTCCCGAAAGTCTTTGCGGGAGAAGGTATGGCGCAGCAGATGCACCTTGGCGGGGTCGAGTCCCACCTTTTTCAAAATGTCGGAAAAGTACAAAATGGCCATAGTGTTTCCTCCTTTTATTTCAGCGATGCTCCGATACGCTCCGCGGCGGGAGCCAATCCCTCAAAGCCCACGCAACGGCTGGGGTGGGCGTTCACCGCCCAGTCCAGCATGGGCTGCGCGGCGCTGGCGGTGTCCAGGCAGGTGTCCAGCGCCAGCACATCCTCCCAGGCCCGGTTGAGGAACGCCACCTCCCGCCGCCCGTGGGTGCGGGTAATCCGTACTTCGCTGGCAGCTTGCAGATACGCCTCGATCTGCGCCGGGCCAAACCCGGCGGCGCTCAGGCTGTCGGTCAGACCGGCACGGAACAGCCCGGGCAGATCGGCCCATAGCAGTCTCGGCACATCGAAGCGCACGAAGGTGTACCGGCTGTGGCAGTGCACGGCCAGCAGGCAGTCGCGGCCCCGCAGTTCGATGACGTGCAGGTCCCAGCAGAAACGCCAGTCGGTTTCGGCGCCATAGGGCGGCGGCTTTTGGCGCAAAAAACGCTGCAAGGGAAAGGTCAGTCCCAGTTCCATCAGTTCACCTCGTGGGGAATGAGGACCTTTTTCACCCGGATGGCCCCGCTGGCGACCTCGGCCTGCATCAGGGTAATCTCCTGATGGAACCGCCGCGGCCCGCAGCTGCCGGGGTTGAGCCACAAAACATTTCCGCGCCGCTCCTCGCTGTACTTGTGGGAATGGCCGAACACCACCACGTCCGCCCCGGTCAGATCCGCCGGCACGCCCTTCTTGTTGTGTACCATGTAAAACGCACGCCTTCCAGGGTGACAATCAGGTCGTGGGGAATGGCCTCGGCCCAGTCCTTGTCGTTGTTGCCCCGCACCACATACAGCGGCGCGAAGGCGGAGAGCTTGTCCACCACCGCTTGGGAGTTGATGTCACCGGCATGAAGAATGGCGTCAGCGTTTTGCAGTAGTTCCAGCACTGCCGGTCGCAGCAGGCCGTGGGTGTCGGACAAAATGATGAGGTTCATAAATCTCTCCTTGGGGGCATCTCCCTCAATATCAAATCAGCATAGTTCGAAACAACGGCCCCATGGGCCAGCCAACAGGGAAGCCACACAGCGGCGCACGGTTTCCGCGTGCTCGGGACGCAACAGGAACCAGTAGTACCGCAGGGAGGTGCGGGTGAATTTCAGCCCCAGACCCTCCGCGCCTTGTATCCGCTCGTCCTGCAACAGCTTGTTGTGCCGGTCTGTGTAAAAAACGTCCTGGCGGCGGGCTTTGTGCTGGTAGTAGATGACGCTGACCCCCTGCTGATAGTAGTCGAACAATTCCTCCGGCAGCACATATTTGTTGCCTTTTTTGCTTCGCCGGGCCGAAGGCACCATCAGGCCGTTGTCCGGGTCGGCGAATACAAGCTCGCAGCCGTTCAGCGTGGCCAGCGCCTGGCGGTGCCAGTCGGCGCGAATTCCAGCGCGCTCCCGGAAAGACACCTCGCTGAAATCCAGGAGCTCGTGGAAAAAGACGGCATCAAGAATTTCGGGAACCTCCAGAGATTCCACCTGCCGCTGCTTGGCATCCAGGATCTGCGCCAGCGACGCCCACAGCTGAGGGTCGCAGTCCCGATAGGAGCCGTCATGGGCGTATTGCGTGAACCGCCCGTCCTCGTTGTGATCCTCATCGGGCGTCCGATACCAGTTGACGCCCACCCGCAGCCCGGTCGCCGCGAGGCAGCGAAGCATACCCAGTTTGCCGTAATCGCCGATGTCGCCTGTATAGCGGTCCTGCATGGAAAATCCTCCTTCAAACTGGCAGAAGCGGCCCTCACACAAAGTCCCTCGTGGACTGTTTGCATAGCGGATGGTCGAGTGACCTCACTGTTATTATACAGGCTTCGTGCCGCCCATTCCAGCCTTTTAAGCTGCCTGCTGCTGTTCGGAAAGCCCGGCCTGGGCCGGAATTGTGTTTGAATACCGCCCCGCAGAAACAGAAAGCAGCCTCCTTGCCGGGAGGCTGCTTTTGTCATTCTTCGGGGATCTCCAGCCGGGCCAGGGCGTAGTCGATGCACATCTGCACCAGCTCGTTGCGGGTACGGCCCGTTTGGGCGGCCACATCCTCCAGTTTGGCGAGCATTGTGTCCGGCAAACGCACCGAAACCACCGTGGACTTGCCCACCGCCGGCCTGCGGTGCGGAACGATAAACCTGTCCTCCTGCGCCATCTTGCACCTCCGCCAATATTTTCTTGTAGTTATTATGGCGCACAATGGTGTATGATTTATATATTACAATTATGTAATATAAGCGTGTTTCAAGGAGCTAAGCTATGGACAAGCGATCTTTCACCTGCTGTTTCACAGGCCACCGCAATCTGCCGATTGGACAAGAAGAGGAAATATGGAAACGGGTGTATGCCCGTCTGGACCCGCTGATGGAGGAGGGTGTGCGCTACTTCGGTGTGGGCGGTGCGCTGGGTTTCGACACGCTGGTGGCGGAAAAGCTGCTGGCGCTGCGGGAGAGCCGCCCTCAGATACGCATCATCCTGGTGCAGCCCTTCCCGGGCTACCAAATCCGCTGGACGCCCGCCCAGCAGGCGCGTGCAGCCGCAGTGGAGGCACGGGTCGACAAGGTGGTCGTCTGCTGCCAAACGCCCAGCCGTGAGGCCTTTCTGACCCGCGACCGACACCTGGTGGACGGCTCCTCCTGCTGCATCGCCTGGTGTACCCGCGCCACCGGCGGTACCGCCTACACCCTGCGCTACGCACAAAAGCAGGGCCTGCGGGTGTGGAACGTGGCCCAGCCCGGCGAAGGGAGCTGATTACGCCTTGCCGAAAGACGTCGGCGCTCCTATAATGGAAGGTAACAAGAGGGGGGATGGCACAGATGACCGAAGTAGTAGCAGCCCTGATCTGGGACAAGGATAAGTTCATGATCTGCCAGCGCCCGGCCCACAAGGCCCGGGGCCTTCTGTGGGAGTTTGTGGGCGGCAAGGTGGAGCCGGGCGAGACCAAGCAGCAGGCTCTCATCCGGGAGTGCCAGGAGGAACTGGCCATCACACTGGACGTGGGCGACGTGTTCATGGAGGTGACCCATGAATACCCGGATCTGACGGTGCACCTGACCCTGTTTCACGCTACCATCCGGGAAGGCGTGCCCCAAAAACTGGAGCACAACGACATCCGCTGGATCACCGTGGGCGAGATCGACCGGTATGCGTTCTGCCCGGCGGATGAGACGATTCTGGAACGATTGAAAACGAACGGTAAAGCGTTATTAGAGTTTCAAGACAACAACGGCGCACCCGAAGCGGATCGCCTGGGAAAGTGGGATTGCACGGTTGCTATCGCCAGCGGTTTGATGACCGCCGCCTTGGACGTGCTGTGGACGAAGGACATTTCGCTGGAGAACGCACACGATTGGGGAAGCAAGCAAACAGAAGCTTTTGTCTTAAAGGTCGCCCATTGGCGTGGATATAAAGGGACCGACCTTGCATACGCCGTTTGCTTTCTTGAAAAAGACTTTCCAATCCAGGCTGACAAGCTGACCAACGAATTTGGCGGCGGCAAATATCATCATTTGCGCGATTTCTCCCATCATCCAACCCCTGTCGGACTATTGTTTTCTATCCTCTCTCAGTTTACCGGAATTGGATATGGAACAGACGTTAACGGCGCTTTCGTTCAGCACCCGATCCAAGGATGGGAAAAACCTGACTTGCTTTCCGGGTTGTACAACGGCACCATTGTCTGGTTCTTTCACATGGTAAGCGATGTGGCGGGTTCCAGCGGAAGCATTGCGATGAATAAAGAAGGCACGGGACTGCCGGGCCCGCTCCTCTCTCTGCTGAAAGAACTCTCTTCCGCCCCTGGAATACGGGCGCTAGCTGGAAAAAACAAGGAGGGACGGTACAACCTTTCGCTTCTTTGCTCCAAATTGTTCAACGGAACGCTTTTCATGGAAAAAAGTAAAGAAGGCGGGATCATCCGTGCGCCGATCCGATTTGATTTGAGGACGGAACTGGGGCTTACCAATGAAGCTGTAAAAAGCAGACAGTATTTTCCGGTACTTCTGAACGAGGCGATCGTCTGTTCTTTCTATTCGCTGTCGCGTTTGGCAAAAGAATTGTCCGAACACCCGGTTCAGACGCCACAGCAATTGCAGGATCTGGACTTTCAGCGAATTCTTCCGGGGCGCAGCCCTGTACTGCGCCACATGCGGATGGTCGCATCGACTACATTTATGGCGGTAGATATGGGAAGCGCGGGTCTTGAAGCCTATTTTACGCACAAGGGAGATCCAAGTGGATTCGCGCTGTGTTTTTTGCAGAAGATCAACTATTTTGGGTTGATACGGGTCGGCATGGTTGGATCCGTCGAAGCGGTAGGAGCCATAGGGACGCTGTACAACAGCTTTGCCGCACTGGCAGAGCAGCAGAAAGACCGGTTGGTAGCGGCAGACCCTGTCCTCGAAGAGAAAGCTGCGGTGTTGAAAAAAGCTGCTGTGACGGTGGGAACGATCGAAAAAGTGGGCACCCCTCTTGGATTCGTTTCCGCCGCGATCGGTGTGTATGACGAGATGTCCAAAGCTCTGGAAGAACTCAACGCCGCCCGGGAGGAAAGGATCCGGGTGGAGGAGGAATGTGCTGTTCGGGTAAGGATCCTGCACGAATACGAAGCAGAAATGGAAATGGCCGTGGAACAGTATATGACCCCGCGGTTGAAGATCTTTGCAGGGAACTCTGACCAACTGGAAGATGCTTTCGCGGAAAATGATGCGGACGTGTTTTTGTCGGCAAGTGCCCGGATACAAAAGCAGCTGGGGCGGAATGAGGCCATATCTTCCCGGAACCAATTTGATGCGGTGATGCTGTCTGAGGAGCCGCTGAAGCTGTAAGGAAAGGATGGGCGTAAAATGGTGTTGAACAAGAGGGCTGCGCTGAAAATTTTTTGCTATCTGATGGCGGCGGATGGGGCCGCAACAGCGGACGAGCAGGAATGCTTTCAGGCGATCGGTACCGAATTGGATCCCGATGCCTTTTGCGAATATCGGGAGCAAATTGTCGAAGAGGTGGACCGCCAGATTCATAGCGGAATAGAAGAAGAGGACGCCTATGAATTGCTTCTGGAGGGCATTGACCGGGAATTGGCGGTGCCTGCGGAGGGCGAAGCCGGGATCGGGGTGCGGTTGCTGGTATGGGACCTTTTGACGATTGCGTTCAGCAATGCGGAATACGCCGGTGCGGAAAGAAAGCTCATCAAGCATATTGTGCGGGTGACCGGGATGGAGCACTCCGTCTTTTTCGAAATGGAGCACAGCATGAAGACGATCGCAGCCATCGAAAAAGAAATGAACTGGATCGAACAGAGTAACCGTCCGTATGCGCAGGTTCGCCCGATCGTGGACGAACTGCAGAATCGCCGCGCCGCTACGATGGAGGGCATCAGGCAATTGATACAAGATGAAGAGTATGAATCGGTTGAGAAGATTGCACCGCCCAAAGACAGCAAAATAGCAAAATGGAGCGCGAACTTTGCCTCCACGGGAACAGAACTCGGCGGAAAGTTTGCGGGGGCCACAAAATCGATTGCCGGAAGCATCAATAAGCAGACGCGCAAATTGTTTTCCCGATCGAAAGATGCAAATGCCGGAGAACATACGGAAGCGGAAAGCACAGAGGAGTGATCGAGGAGATGCCATTACCGATTGTCTTTATTGGAATTGCCGCAGCAACAGGAGCCGCCGGAGCAGGAGCTGCGGTAAAGGCGGGTGTAGACCATAACACCGCAAAGAAGATCAATAGCAATACAGAAGAGCGGATCATGCATGCGGCACTGCGGCTGGAAGGACTCCGGCACCAATGCGGAGAGGCTTTGGGATCCTTGGGCAAAGAAAAGATGCAGGTTTTGTCAGCCAGCCTTCTTCCTTTTGTGGATGCATTTGCAAAGATCAAAAATGTCGATTTTGCAGAATCGTCCGGTCTGTTAGAATTGAGTAAATTGCACGACGACAGTGCCTCTTTTGAAAAAGAAGATACGCTTGAGCATTTTGGCGTTTCACTGGCCGGTGGATCGTTGGCCGGCCTGACTGGCGGCGCGTTGGCAGCTTTTGGGGCGTACAGCGCGGCCTCTACTTTTGCCGTGGCCTCCACCGGCACGGCAATCAGCTCTCTCAGCGGTGCGGCTGCTACAAACGCTACACTCGCCTTTTTTGGAGGTGGTTCGCTTGCTACCGGGGGTCTTGGCATGGCTGGCGGGACAGCGGTTCTGGGCGGTTTGGTGGCGGGGCCAGCATTGCTGGTCATGGGCGTTATCGTGAGTGCGAAAGTCGGAAAGGGCCTGGAAGAGGCGAAACGCTACGCTGCGCAGGCAGATGAACTGTGCCAACAATTTGAAAATGGAGCTGTGCAGTGCGTAGCGATCCGCAGAAGAACTTGGATGTTCTATAATCTTTTGGCAAGGCTGGACGCGCTCTTCCTGCCCCTGGTCTTTGACCTGGAGCGGATCATCGAGACAGAAGGGACCGACTATGCGCTTTACACGGAAGACAGCAAGAAAACTGTTGCGATGGCTGCCTCTGCCGCAATGTCCGTAAAAGCGGTGCTGGATACGCCCATGCTCTCAGAAGACGGAAGCTTGGCGGATAGCGCGGAAACAGAGTTCCCTCGTTTTCTGGAAGACATAAGGGCAAAAGAAAAACTGCTTGGCAACTGAATCAAAAAGAAAAGGTCGCTGCACATGAGTACAGCGACCTTTTCTGGTGCAGTTTAGCAAGCTGAATCTAAGCCTGTTTTTCCTTTATTCGGCACCACCTTCAAGTCGTTAAAAGTGATAGTGCTTGCCCCGCCCTCGTAGATGAAAGTGATCGCCATTTTGTCGTTGTATGGAAAACTGGGATTGACAAAAGAGTGGATCAGCATCTTACAATGGGACGTCTGCCGCACATCCAGTTTGCGGAAGCGGTGGAGACAGAAGGTGATAAACTCGGCACTATACCCTGTTGGCGTGGCTGTCAGGGGATGCAGGCTACACACTGCTTGCGCTGACAGGCAAATAGACGGTGGTTTTGTAGCCGTGAGAAAGTAACTTCATTGCCTATTTTCAGTAAACGACAGCGGGCATATAACTTATCTAGTCGATCCGTTGCAAATAGCCTTAAAATCGCAAGAAGCACACCTAGTCTTTGATGCGCATAAAGGAAAACAACCTTGCTTTATTGAGGTTACCGTGTCAGCAATTTGGTGCTTCATATTTTCCATTTGTTCTTCCGAAAGCTCTACATCTTCTTTGACGTGAGGTTGGTTAGCATACAAGAAATGTGCAGTTGCTTTTAACGGTTCAAGGCCGAGAGCGTCTTGCGTTGCAATCGCATACATTTGCAGTTGTTGCTGGACGTGACTGCGACGTTCAGCGGCAGCTAAATCATCTCCAGATTTTCCTGTTTTAAAATCAACGATTTCCACCTTAGCCTCATTTTCATCTGTTGGATCGGCTTTGTTTAGCAAATCGATTGTTCCGCTTATCATTGCGTCGCCAATAATAAACTCGAAGGGCTTTTCTGCATGAAGGACTTTGCTTTGAAGTTCAGGGTCATCATGGAGATAGTTTTTAAGAATACGTTTAGCAGCAGCCTTCATTGCCTCTAGTGGCTCGCCGCGAGTATATCGTAAATTGAAATGCCCGTCTACCTGGGATTCTATCCATGCATCATCAACATTTGAATTCGGCAAAGTTTCATGCAACAACGCCAACAAATTATGAATTTGCTGGCCATAGCCATAACTTTCATTTACGCCGGGACTAAATCCCATAAGCCTACGAAGCAAATAGTCTTTTGGGCAATCCCAATAATAGCGCAAATCACTAAAATTCGTTGGTAATATCGTTGCATCTATCGGAACAGAAGGAGCAATACGATTCGGCCTGGGAAACACAATCTGTGGATCGGTGCAGACATAATCGTGTTGAATATTTGAAGCAAATTGTGAAGTATGCGTACGAGCGCATTCTATGCCGCTAATGAATAAATATTTTTTACTTCTAGTCAGTGCAACATACCAAAGGCGCAACTCTTCATCGAATCTTTCCTGAGCTTCTGGAGAATTGTTTCTAACGCTAACTCGGCCAGTACATTCATATGATTCCATTAGGTGTTCGGTTCCACGATTCCTTCTTTGCGAAGGAAAGCGCCGATTGGTTAAGGTTGGAATGAAAACGACTGGCCACTCTAATCCTTTTGCCTGATGTATTGTGGAAATTTGAACTGCATCTTGCGCGCCGAGATCTTGATGCCGAATATCATTTGCTTCTCGTGTTGCCCAATACCCCAAATAGTACGCAAAGTCCCTCATATCATAGGGCGTTACCCATTGATGAACCGACTCGAAATCCAGAATAAGCTCACTAAAGCGGCCCAAGTTATACAAAATGTTTTCTGGGACATCATTCTTATTGGTTCCGAGTACCTCCAACAACTCATAAAAAAGTTCTTGTGGAAAGATACGCCGGCTTAAGTGATAACGGATGCGTGCTTGAGGATCGAGCATTCGTTTGAACAACACTTTCTTCTGAGCAATCCATCCAAATAGAGTATTGCTATCGGCGTACGGTAATGCACCGATTCGGTTGAGAAAGTCTACATTTGTGCGAATAACATCTCTGGTAGCGGCTTCGTCATAAAAAGTATATCTGTCAAATTGGTTAGGGTCTGGAGTCACATATTGACTGAGTGAATTGTCAAACTAAGTGCAACAGGAATTGAGTTCAAAGTCCCATAATTCCTGGGCAGAATGGAAGTTAAGAACCTTTCGAGGCCTGGCGTTAATCAACGCCAGGTTTCGTTTTAGTGTAGCGGGGGCAACACGGGA